>DATHOY010000153.1:0-51658 GCA_035484435.1 Vulcanimicrobiaceae bacterium
CCGGACCTGGCACGCCAAACACACGGCGAGCATTTGAGACCACGTCGCTTTCAGGCTGTTATGAGTGAAGACGAAGGAAAAAGGAAAAAGTTTCGTGGAGAGAGGGATATTTTTGTGGCGATGCGAGGGCTGGGACTCGGATAAGGATGAGAGTAATCAAAACTTAGTGGAATCCAGGCGCCCATTTATGTTGCTCTAGCCAAGAGTTGGGTTCATTTGTCGAACGCCAACACCAACAAGCCGCTTGCAGGATGCCATTGATTGGTGGCGACATCGAGTCACAGCGACGGCCGTGAGCTGTGTCTAAATATGAACAGACGCTCCAGAGCGGATCTCGTAGTATCCAGAAACGGGCGGCAGGCAGGCAGTAGCGTCGTAGATTGCAGTTCAGAGCAAGATCGGTGGATGCCAGTGCGCCCCTTCCAAAAATACCGCCATAATCCAACAGAGGAGAGCCAGTTGATCGCGAATCCGCTAAAACAGACTTATGTCGATGGGCTGAGGTTTTTATACAGCGCCGAAAGGCAACTGAAGAGCGTGCTTCCACAGATGGCGAGAGCAGCAAGCGCAAAGCGATTACGCGCGTGGCTGAGGCGACGCCTGGAACAGGCGAAGGAGCATGTGGATATCCTGGAGCAGTTGTGCACTGCGATCCTGGAGAGTCCGAAGGGCGAAAAATGCACGCAGACCGAACATCTTGCGGCGGAGAGCGTTCAAATGATGAGTAAACAACAGGCATCGGAAAAACTGGATCGAGAACTCATCTCCATCGCGCAGAGCATGGAAGATCAGCAAATTGCGGGGTTGGGCTGGGTGGACGTTCATGCAAGCCCTTTTAAGGATGACAGAGCATCGAGAGGTCTTAAGAAAATGATTGAGGGAGAAAAAGATGCAGCCAAGGAATTGGCGCAACTCTCCGAAGCAATCGAAGTGGAAACCGCCGAACTCTCTCAAATGGATGAAACCGAGAGTGCGTGGCGGGAAGCAGCAAGCAGGAATGTCGAAGTAAGTGGGAGCTAAGAGCGTTCCGAACACCAAGAGCCACATGGCCGCGGGTGTGTCGTGCAGCAGGCTTTCCGGCAGCAAGCGGCAAAAAGAAAGCTGGGAAGGCTTGGCCCAAGATGCAAACAACTGCAGAAGATAAAGTGAAGATCCGAAAGCAATTGAAGGCCAAAAGGAATCAGCTACTGGAGGAATATTCCAAGAATCCGATGAATACGCGGTTGGCGGTTGAAATCCGATTGATCGACGACCAGATCGCCGAGATTACGGAGCACCTGGTTGAACGTAGGAAGTCAGGACTCGACTAGAGTAGCGCGCGTTGAGGTTTTCAACCTTTTCACCGATGGATATTGTGGGCGCAAAGCGTTGCCTTTTATTTATAAGGCAGGGCCGGCTGGGCGCTAGCGAGCCTGCCGTGGTGCGGCCGGCATTTCAGCTGGCAGCGGCCTCCGCGGATTTTGCCGCCGGGGCGTCGGTGGCCGCGCCGGCAGACTTGGCCGTAATTTCGAGTCCACTCTTGTTCATATCGAATTTTTGCTTCCGGTCCAGGCCCTTGACGAATTCGCGCGTGGCTTTGGCGACGGCGCCGGGAAGGCTGGATGCGTCGACCTTAACCGTCGATTGGATGGCTGCTTCGGTGCGATCTTGAAAGCGAAATTGGACTTCAAAGCTTTTCATAGTGTTCGTCTCCTATTCAGATGGTGAACGGGGAAAGCTGTTCACGGATTTAAATTGAAATACGGGCCACAAAATTGCATGGCACCTAGGTTCGGTGATGCTTGTGACTCGCAGATTTCTTTTTGGAGCTTTTGGACTTCAGTGCCTTAATCTCTGCTGTGAGCTGCTCGTTTTCTTTCTTGAGGTCATCGCGGTCAGCGGTCATTGCCTCGAGATCGTTGACGGCCTGGCCATTGTCTTTCTGAAGTTGCGCCACCTGAGCTTTCAATTGCACGTTCTCTTGCTGGGTTTTTGCGTCCTTGCAGGCGGCGAGGGGCAAACACAGCGCCACTCCGACTGCGATTATCGCCCATGTATTTCTGCTCGTCATACGCCTTCCTTTGGAGATAGAAATATAGATTGAACCTGGAATCACCGACTGCGGGCTAGGAGGGAAGGCACCGCTGACAACCGAAATAGCGTAATTCAGTTTTTCGGATCGCGCAAGCCTGAGGGCATTTTTACTTCGGTTTTTTCTCCTGTAGAATTACGCGCGTGAAGCCCTTTGAACTGCTGGGCCAGGCGCTTTCGCCGGACAAGACGACCGTCAAGCTAATGCGCCGGGACGATGAGTACATCCTGCTTGCCGACGGCGCAGTCCTGATGTCCAGCCGAATGCACGGATCAGAGGAGGCGTTGGCCACATTCGGCTGCGAACGGGCGCGGACACTCAAGCAGCCCAGCGTTCTGATTGGTGGTCTTGGAATGGGGTTCACGCTACGCGCGTCGCTCGACCTGCTTCCAGCAGATGCGTCGATTGTCATCGCCGAGTTGCTGCCCGCGGTGGTGGAGTGGAATCGTGGGGCGCTGGGGCCGCTGGCGGGGCACCCGCTGAACGACAAGCGCGTCGAGGTCATCACGGGGGACGTCTTCACGATACTCGGTTCACGGTTCGGCGAATTCGATGCCGTGCTTCTGGACGTTGATAACGGGCCTGCCGCATTTACTGCATCGAATAATACCGCGCTCTATAACAATCGTGGGATAGCGGCCGCGCACGCGGCTCTTAAGCCGGAGGGAGATCTGGCGGTCTGGGCGGTGAACGATGACCGAACATTCGAGCAGCGATTGCGCGATGGCGGATTCGCGGTGAAAGTGCAACGCCTTCGCGGGCGGTTGAAAAAGGGCGGTCCACGTCACACTATCTTTCTGAGTCATAAGTCATAACGCACTGTTATTCTGATCTGTGATTCCAACGCCAGAAACAACACCGGTAACAACACCAAAAACTGACGCTAAGCCGCCGCTTAAGACGAGCTTCCTTCGAGCCCTTATTCGATGGTTGGTCATCGGTCTGGTGGGGCTTTGGTTGGTGGCGGCGCTGACGCTGGTGGCCGCGCGGTGGATTGATCCACCGACGACCGCGGTGCATATGCAGCGGCGGATGCAGGCGTGGATTCACCAGAAGCCATATCGCGAGCGCTACCAATTCGTTCCGCTGGGCCAAATTTCGAGCGATCTGCAGCACGCGGTGATTGCGGCGGAGGATGCAAACTTTTATCACCACCACGGATTTGATTGGCACCAGATTGAAATCGCCGCGGAAGACGATCTGGAAGGAGGGCGCAGTCGCGGAGCGTCCACGATTACGCAGCAGTTGGTGAAGAACCTGTTTTTCGGGACGGGCCGATCTTTCCTGCGCAAGGGCGTGGAGGCCACGCTGGTGCCGGTGGCCGAGTTTGTGCTCGGCAAACGGCGCATTCTGGAGATCTACCTGAACGTGGTTGAATGGGGCCCGGGTATTTATGGGGCGGAGTCGGCGTGCCGTTATTACGGCGAAACGTCTGCGCGGAATATTGGGCGGCAACAGGCGGCACGGCTTGCGGCGATTCTGCCCGCGCCGCTGAAGAGGCGACCGGAGCGGATGAATAACTACAGCGCGATCATACTTCGGCGGATGGTGCAAAGCGGATGGTGATCGCCGCTGACTTTTTGCGATGCGGCGGCTTACGTTATGGCTGGGCGAGGGTCGTCGGGGCGAGACTCGCCGAGGAGATCGGCGAGAATCCAGATTGCTCCGGCAATCGCGAAGGTCTCGGCGAATTCGCTCCAATTCGTGTGACTGCGGGGATCGGAAAGAAGCAGCGGAACCCAGACGAGCAGTCCGAAGCTTACGAGCATTAGTGTCAAAAGGCGGGATGCGAGAAGAGCCATTTGATTTGCAAGAAGGGCTAGCGCGGCGAGCGCGAATAGGGCGGTGGTCGATACCGCCCAGAACATCGGACCTGGCCGAATCCAGTTCGGAACTAGTTTGGCGGTGGCGTCGAGATAAAACGCCTGCTCGAGGGTGAAGGACGCGACGGAGAGGCCGAGAAGAATGCGGGCAATGCGATTAAGGTTTTCGCGCGACCACGCCGATGAGCAGCGTGCATAAACCAGGGCCGCTGCGGTAAAGAGCGAGAACTGCTCGAAAAAGTTGCCCCAGCTGTTGTAGACGCGCGGTGCGGTGACGATTCCTGGGAGGCAGAGTAAGACGAAGACGAGATTGCCCGCAGCGAGGACAATCGCGCCCGTTCTTGCGGTTCGGCGGAACTGAATCGCAGCGCCGCCGACAATCTGGGCAGCGGAGGCGGCGTAGACGAGGTAACGGAGTTGAGGCCAGTCGTTATAGTCGTGCCAAGCCAGAGTGATGAGTCCGATGGCCAAAGCCGCAACACCGAACACAGGGCGGCCGAGATTTGAACGAAGCGGTGATGTGGTCATTTAGTTTTGCGGCCCTGGCGCCAGAGGCCCGAGACTTCGGCGTCGTAGGAAATTGAAGTAAGCGCCGCAGGAAGAGGCCATGGATGTCCCTCGATTTGTGGAATTCTGGCGCCCGAGGAAAATTTGCTTGCTTGAGTTCTCAGGCGGGAAAAGCATAGAGCGGCGAGGGAGCGGATTCAACTCCTGATTGGCGGGGTTCGGCAACAATGCCGAACATCCAGGCTGATCTAATACATAGGTTCCATGGGGGAGCCTCCTTGGTGTTTCTGAATCAGCTCGGTCGCTGAGTTCAGCTTTCTTACACCAAGCGCTCCTCCCTCGACCTATACATTCAAACTGATCAGGAGTTGACCAGAACTCTTTGAGATTCGCCAAATCAGTCGCACAATTTCAAATGAGGATTGACTAAGGCATGATTTTTGGCGTTCCGCTGCTTGCGTGCATCTTCCTTTGCATTTTCGTTTGCCTGGGCGCCTATCTGCTGGTCAAGCCTCAAGCGTACAAAGACGAACTGTCGCACTTCGAGGATGTGATTTCAAAGTGGCCTCGGTGGCTCGTACGCGTCCTGGGTCTTTTCCTTATCGTCTTCGCAGGATGTCTGCTTTACCTCTTCTCAAGCGGCAAAATACACTGATTTGGTCAGCGGGATTGTCGGGAATGTGGGTACTATGAGCCACTTTTACGGTTTGCCGACAAATCAGGAGTTGACACCGCCCCACGATCGGGAGGTGTCAGTTCCTCTTAGCCAGTTCCAAGGCTCGTAGCATCGCGACATCGTTGTCCGACAAAAGATCGCCGATGGACGCTTTAACTTCGTAGTCTGGAAGAATACTCCGATTCGGGATTCCATCTTTCACCGCGAGATAGTAAGTTCGGAGAGGCACGATCAATCGCACTTTAGTGTTTGGTAAGGTTGCCACAATCGTAGGGCCCGAAGTGTTACCGTAATAACCTCCACCCGCTTCTTCTCCTACAAATGTCGCGCGCTTGTTGTAGTGCAGATTGGAAAGAAACTCGCAAGTAGTCGAGAAACTGCCGCCATTCATGAGCACAAACACTTTACCCGAAAAAAGGGGCTGCGACGGCTGTTGTATTCCCAGATTTGGATGCTTGATGTCATGGAATTTGCCATCGGCCCGCTTTTCGACCATGTCGGCGGGGATAGGTTTCGCGTTCTCGGCGTAGCGAAAGAAGTCAAACTCACGACCGTTGTAGATGAGGTCTTCGTAGTAGTAAAAAGGCTTGTCGAGCAGAAAAGAAAGTAGTTTCTTCCCCAGGAAGTCCCTGCCGCCACCGGTATTGCGGAGGTCGATGATCAGACTGTCTGATTTGCGTTGCTGGATCTGCCGGAAGACATCGTCAAAATAATCGCTCAGTTCTTTTTTCTCGACGGTGCCGTAGAATCCGTGGACCGTCAGGATCGCGATCTTGCCGCCTCCTACGAATTTCAAGCTGGCGCTATCTTCGGGCTCCTTATCTTGGGGATAGCGGGCAGCTGCGACCTTCTCGCGGTCGGGGAGGCTAACCCCACCTAGTTCTAAAGTTGTCAGTCTCCCGGTTTTGGAATCTTGGAACACCAATTGAAATGGGGTTTCTATCCCCAACAGGTCGTAGAGCATCCAAGGAAAGCCTTCCGCTACCCGGGTCGGACGAACAGTGCGCGAATCCGCGTCCCCAGGAGTGGCCGCCAGCATCGTAGCGAGAATGGTGTCGACGGCGATTCCGTTGATGCGATGGATTTGTAGTCCTGATAAGTGCTGCTCACTTGGCAGATATTCCCTGGTTACAAACACGTGGCCATCCAATACGACGACGTCCAGAGGAAATAAGGGAATAGTCTTGTCCAATGCGTCTCGTATGACTACTGGAGGGCGAACAGATGTGTGACCACACTTTATTTCAGCAACCACCGGGGCCAATATCCTGAGAAATTCCAGTGCATTCATAGGATGGTCGAGCTTTTCCGCCGTGGAGTCGAATGCCCGGTCCAACTCTGGTTTCGGTGTGTAGCGGTAAAGTCCTGAATGCCCTTCTTCAAGTGACATCCGAGCGATTTGAAGGTCTTCACGCAGCAACGTAGGTTCTATTTTGGGCAACGTCGGTGCCTGGCCGTTAGAAATTGCTGCGAAAGACGCCAGCAACAAAAATGAAAACGCAAACCGGTGCAGAGGCATCACAGTCGATTCCTTAGTTCCTTACTCTTAAGACCAGAGTTAGGCTGTTGCCACTCTACCCTCTAGAGTCGTTTGACGCGAGGGTTGCGATTCTGTCTCAATGAGGCGCTCAAGTCCCGATTTAACGCCGTTACCGGAGAAGTGGGTACTAACAATGAGGGCAAATCGCCTTTCAAGTTGGTGGCAACTGTGTGCACCATCGTCGTGATTCAGATGCGGTTGACAACGAGCTCGGCGGAGTGCAGTCTCTTGCTGAAGGGACATCCCACCCTGCCCCAGGCTAGATCACCCGCTCCTTTTTACCAGACAGGATGAAATGCAAAGGGAAACCGTCTATTTAATTTCGTGCATGCTCTTCGCTCTTCTCCCAGTTCCCGCATCTGCGCAGTGCAAAGACCAGCTCTGTTCGAATGTGCAGAACATACTCGACGCAGCCGTCATCGACTTTAGAGGGTACCAGTCGCATGAATCCGCCGTTCCTGACATCTCCACGGTTGAGACGAAAATCCCTTGCCAACTGACGAAGTGGGCTAACAACGTGCTGATGTGTATCTGCTACGCCCAAGTTCCCTTTGCAAACGGCGCTAGCTGGTATGCAAGAACAATGGAGGTGCTGACGCGGCTCAATCCATCTTGGCATTTCGCCGTTAATTCCCCGGGTGTCGACCATTACGTTGACGCAGGTCCACCCGATTGTGAAATTACTCCCACGGAGGGACCTTATATCGGGCAATGCCCGCTTCATCTTCAAGTGGCGAAGCAGAGTGACGGATCGGCGAAGGTCTACTTGATGATGAACTCGCTTTCCTCGCCGTTTTTGATGCATCA
Source organism: Vulcanimicrobiaceae bacterium (assembly GCA_035484435.1). GTDB lineage: Bacteria > Acidobacteriota > Terriglobia > Acidiferrales > UBA7541 > Acidiferrum. The sequence goes on from DATHOY010000153.1 coordinate 7,425, forward strand.
CATTGCTCTCCCTCCTACCAAGCCGACTCCGTCCGCCCCAGCCGCCAAGGGTGGGGGTTGCGATGATTTTTGCCAAAGCCTGAAGAAAGCGTTTGAGGCACGCGTGAGGCAATTTGAGGAAGTCCGCACCGCCAATCCGAATGGGGGCGCCTCAGAGGGCGCGTTGAAACTTGGTGGAGCGAAAGACTGTTTGGTCAACTCAGTCAAAGCTTCTGCTTCTGGCGACTCAGGGACGCAGTTCATTTGCTATTGGCAGGACGTTTCGGCGTCCGCTGCCGAGGTCCGATTCCGCGATCTGGTTTCTCGCCTTCAGGTCCTTGTACCGTCGGACTGGTCGACTCGCCAGGAAAACGAGTTGGATGAGCCGACCGGCGCAAACCTCACGGCGTGGCGTGCCGTCGAGCCAGGCAACAAGTACGACGTTCGTGTCTACCTCTACAGCGACTCGGTAGGCCTTCACATGACAGCATGGAAGTAGCCGCCCGAGATTATGCTTCAATCGGCGGGAGTTGGATGAAGATGTGTTGTACACTCGCGAAGTCAACGCTAACTCAAATTTCCAAGTGCCAGGATATTTAGAGTGGTTTGGGGCTACGCAAAGGCCGGGGATTCTCGCTTGCCTGCGGGCGGTTTCCATGACGCTTCGAAGCGGTTTTGGCGTGGGTCAGTCGAATGCCAAGGGAGGAACTTATGAATCGGATCAGGGTGGGGGTTGGGAAGGATCGCTTGAGATTGTTTCTCCCGCTAACAGGGCTGCTATTCGTTTTGCTTTGGGCGATGGCGATCGATGCAAAAATGGCGACAGATTTTAATCCCAATCTGGACTTCACTAAGTACAAGACCTTTGCGTATATCGGCGGAGTAGAATCTCTCGTCAGGATGCAGTTGAACCCAGAGATGCTGAACAATCGAATCCACCGCGCAGTGGTGCGTGAACTGTCGGCTAAAGGACTTCGTGAGGTGCAACCAGAAGAAAATCCGGATCTAGTGGTGCGCTACTGGGTTGAGGCGGAGTCAAACGCACAGCTGACCGGTACCGCGCATTGGGGCATGTATGGTTCCTACTACTATGGTTATTGGACCGTGATGTACACCACGATGAGTACGCCGGTGACGCACCTAGGCTTGCTTGGAATTGAAATGATTGATGCGAAAGCACGGGAGCTTGCGTGGCGGCTGTTTGTGAGCGAGAAGATCATTCATAGCGACCCGGACAAGATATGGAAAACGGCGGACGCAAACATCATCAAGGCGTACAAAAGCTATCCTCCCACAGCAGATGCCATCGAAAAAAAGAAAGCAGAGCGGGCCAAAATAGACGCCGCCAAAAAGCCCTCACAGCCTTAGGTTAAGTTCAACTTCTGATTTAGCGCTCGCGCCGGACAAGTGAGTACTGGGAGCCAGTGCTCTGTTCGCGTTGTGACGAGGCTCACTGAAGAGCTTGCACGGCGTGCTCTACGATACTTGGGAGCCACCGCTTAAGTTCAGTCAGGATGTTTTGTGAGCCCTGAGCAATCTTTGCTTCTTCAGCTCCCGATTCCCTTCACTCTTCCTGCGTGAGCGGTCTACAACTACGGAGTTGGATATGAATTCATCGCACCACCCGCATAGGTGGGCGAGGCAATGGAGAAAACGAACGTGATCTACACGAACAGCGAATATTACTGGGGAACGATTCGAGGCAAAGAGGTGACGGCGTATTCCGGGACGATTGCGGGGTGCGGTGATGGATTTAATGTCGAGAGGTATGAGGCTGCGCTGGTGCAGCGATATGGCGCGCCCATGCTATTCAAGGTGACGCAACTGGGAAGCGTCACGGCGATCAACGGCTACGATCCGGAAAAGATGCCGGACATTCCTGTGGCGATGATGTGCGTCGCAAAAGTGAAAGACCTGCCTGAGGGCGAGCCAACGCTAGGCGCGCCACTTTCGTTGTGAAGTGACGAAGCTTAACTCAACTCCTGCGGTGCTAATCGGACAAGCGAAATGAAGGAAGGCGTTGTGCGTTCGCAGGACCGCGCCATAGGCGTGTTCCCTGTGCGCCGTGCGGAGCCATCGTTCGCTCGCGCAACAGGAGATCAATTTGCGGGAAGAAGAGAGGCGCGGGGGAGGGGAGTGCCGTTGAGAATGATTGAGTCTATGGAGTCGTAGGCGGCTACTGATTGAAGGGGGTTGGCGCGGAGAAGCAGCAAGTCGGCGCGTTTGCCGACTTCAATGGTGCCGAGATCCTTGGAGAGTCCGAAGGCGACGGCGTTATCGAGGGTGGCGGCACGCAAGATGGTCGAGAGCGGCACACCGGCTTCGGCCCAGCGCGAGAGTTCCAGGCGCTCATTGAGACCCGGCGGATTGCCAATGCCTCCATCGCCGGAGGGAGTGTCGCTGCCGAACAGGAGCTGCACCTTTTCCTGGAGCATGAGGCGAAGCGTGGAGGTGACGCGGGCGGGGGCGATGGACATGGCAGTGGCAACGTCCATGGAAGCGGGGGCCTGAAGCTTCGCAAAAACTTGGCCGTACTGCTCTTGCGTTGCGCGGGCTGCCGCTTGTGCCTCCGGGCTTTTCAGGTAGGCAACGAGCGGGTGAGGCAGCGCGTCGGCGAAACGAGGGTCGTCAAGCAAGGACCGGTCGAAAATGGACAGCTCGCCATAGATGACTTGCAAGGTGGGCTGAACGTGGACGCCGGCAAGGGTAGCGCGATGAATCACCTCGCGGGCTTCCGCAGGAGGAGTCTTCACGAAGCGGTCGCCGGACCAATGCCAGAGGCCGTGGGCGATGATGTCGGCGTGCGCGTCCAGTGCGGCTTGCCAACTCTCAACAGCATTGGCATGGATTATCAGGACGAGACCGCGCTGGCGGGTCTCCTCGCGAAAAGCCGCGAGAGTTTCCGCGCTGGGCACCGGCCAATGGAAAACGCCGCCGAAACCCGGTTCGACGAAAACCTTCACGCAAACGCCACCGGATTTGACGACGCGATCGACGGCGCGGGACGGTGTGTAGTCGCGGGGATCGAGAGAAGCAGGCCAGTCTTTGGCTTGGGCGGGCTGATAGACAAGGTTTGCGGCATTGGCGGCAGCCGCATCCTTGGGTGGGCGTTGTGCACCATAGCCGTCGAGGACGTGCACTGCTGCACCGCAATGATAGAGATTGGGATGAACGGGTGCGGCGATGAAGCGGGCGCGGTCTTCTTCCGCGCTGTTGAGGTCGACCAGGGTGGTGAAACCAAAGGCCAAAAAGGAGCGCGGAAGCTGGGACTGGTAGGCTTGCAACAATTCGGGATGTGCGGCGATGGCATCGTCATCCAGAGGGCCGGTGTCACCGACGTGGACGTGCGAATCGATCAGGCCGGGAATGAGGAAGCGATCGCGGCCGTTTATGCGCGTAGCACGGGGGCCGGCGACGAGACCGGAAGCGATTTGGGCGATGCGGCCGCTGCGAATCACCACGGAGAGATGCGGAACGGGCGACGGACGTTCGGGGGAGATGAGAGTGACGTCCTCGATGACGAGGCCGTCGTCGACGACCTGGGAAGAGGTGCCCGCCAAATTTGGAGAGTCAACGGTGGGTCCAGCGAAGGCGAGAGTGATTGCGGAGAAGAGCCAGAGAGGCGCCAATTGCTTCTTCATACCGATTAACTCCGGTCCAAGAATTCGCGTGAAGGTTTGGACGTTTGCTGAGGATCGAGACGGACGAATTCAGGAGATCCGCCCGTATGCATGGAGATACGAATGCTGGGAAGGAAAAGTTCCTGCCGCGTTAAGGCAGGGGCGACGTTGTAAGCACCAAACCCCAGATCCATCTCTAGCGAAGTAAAGAGCTTACTGCAATCCTGCGCGAGCGGGTGGGGGAAATCGGAACTTAGTTCTTCATGGTAGGCTTACTTGCGATCAGCTGGTGCATCCGGCAATGCGCAACTAGAGTGTCGGGTGAATCATCCGCCTGGTTCATTCCTGCAACCAGCTCTTCCAGCCGCGCCGCGGTCAAACTTCCCTCTTTCACCATCCCGAGACCAACGGCGCGCAGCGTCCAGTTCCAAAATCCTTTGTATTCGCCAGTAACGTGATGGGGGTGATAGGCGTCTACGTGGACGATCTCAAAGCCCGCTTCCTTGGCCCACAAATGGATGCGGCGTCCGCCGGAATAATCCACGCCCCGCTGGCGGGCACCTTCCAAGCAAATGTCACGCAGTTCCGTATAAGCGACCGAAACCGGTTCAGCATATACGGCGCTCACGTCAGCCTCCTCGCACACCATCATTCCACCCGGCTTCAATGCCGCATGGACGGCTCGCATCGCATCCACGGGCCTGCTCAGATGGACCATCAGCCACCGCGAGTAAGACACATCCACGCTCTCCGGCTCCAGCCCAGGCTCGTAAATATTGGCGGAACGAAATTGCGCGGTCTGCAGCCCAGCTTCGTGTGCCAATTCCGCAGCTACCGCCAAGTTATCTTCGTTCAGGTCGATCCCCGTGGCATGCGCTCCTTCGCTTGCGGCCCATCGAGTAACGTAGCCCAGCCCGCAGCCAAACTCGACGAAACGGTGCCCCGAAGTGAATCCGGCCTTCCGCAGCAACTCGCGAGTTCGGCCATCGTGGATTGAACTGATTACCCGCAACCGGTCGTGGTCACTTCGCCCGGACCCCAGCAAGTACTTGTCTCCGATGGTTGACATGTCGATTTTCTTTGCTTACCTCACTTTCCGTTTTATGTTGATGCTCTGCCTGGAGGTGACCCTGAGCTTCGCAGAGAGCCCAGCGAGTCTCCAGGAGTAACCCGTTTTGCTCCGTGTGAAGCAAATGAAGTTCAACGTCCGATCCAAGATAGCGGCGGGCCGCTTGAGGGCTGTCACGGAGAAGTCAAATTGTTGTAGGTTTTCCAATCTCTGCGAGTGAGTTCAACATGTGCCTGAGCCGTTTGAAGTGATCCAGGTAAACTCTATTGCTGGACGGGAGAATCCGCGTCCAATCTCCGTGCGTGGAAGTCTTTCGTACCGTATCGAATAGTCAAGCCAATCACCTTGCCTTGCGCGTCCTTCTCGGCAGTAACATGCCCGAAGAATTTGCGTTCAAGGAATTCGGTTGGGCTTAAGGGGATCAGGGGCTGGGCACCGTCTGCGAATTGCATCAGCAGGTAGCGAGGTTGAGCAACGAGCCGAAATTTTTCGTTTGGGGTGAAAAAATCCGAACCGAATTGGTAATGACCCTCATACGACGAGAGAGTGGATTGAGGCAGGAGCAGGGCGCGAACACTCGGAACGGCCGGGCTCTCGCCAAACGCAATCGCCGCCAAGGCATCCGTAATCGGATGCTGAGACGCAGTCCCATAGCTGTTGCTGAGCACGATGATGGTGACGTCGTCATCGGGAAAGCGGTCGAGTTCGGCGGTGAAACCCGGGCCATGTCCTTTCGCGGCCAACAGGCGGTGCCCGAGACGACTATTCCACGTGTACCACCCATAGACATTATCGTCGCCTTCCACGAAGTACTTTTGCTGCGTCGCGCGCTTCAGGAGCGCATCCGAGTTGAGCGCGCGATCGAAGCGATAGAGATCGTCGACCGTGGAGTACAAAGAGCCAGCCCCCGTTTTGCTGGACCAGTCCAAATAGGGCGCCTTATCGAACCCGGAGATTCCGGCTGGGTTGTAACCCGAAGCGGCGAGTGGGATCAGCCGGGAAGCGTCGCCGTCCACCCCCGAATCGTGCATTCCTGCCGGTTCAAAGATGTGCTTGCGCAAATAATTTTCATAACTCTCGCCGCTCACTTTTTCCAGCATCAGCGCCAGCAGGATGTAGTTGGAATTGCTGTAGCGCTGCCTGGAGCCGGGAGCGAAATCCAGGGGCAACCCGGCAAACTTAGCAACGAGTTGCTCGAGTGTGTGAGGACTGCGAGCGAAAGTGTCGTAGTCCTGAAGGCCATTGATATCGGGAATGCCTGAGCTATGCGTCAGGAGGTTGTCGAGGGTGATGTCATTACCCCGGGGAAAGTCTGGAATAAAGCGAGAAACACGGTCGCCGACGTTCAGGCGACCCTGTTCCTGCAATTGAAGAATCGCGGAAGCTGTAAAGGCTTTTGAGATCGAGGCGATGTGGAAGCGAGTAAGCGGGGAGTTCGGAACGTTCAGCTCATAATTCGCCATTCCGTATGATTCACGTATCAAGACACGACCGCGACGAGCGACGAGGACTGCTCCGGACAAGTTGCCAGTTTCCGCGAATGGCGCCAGATATGCTTTAATACGCGCCACGAGCTCAAGATCAGAAGGGTTTGTGTGGACTTGTTGGCGCGATTTGCCCGCCGCGTACGGTCCGAACAGGCACAAAGTCAATACGATAAGCGGAATCTTCCGCCGCAAGTTTTGGTTCAGCCAATATGGGCGCATAGTTATCCTCCGTACGAATTTCTTCTTCATAGCGATGGTCTCCGTCCAAGAATTCGCTTGAAGATTTGGACGTTTGCTGAGGATTGAGACGGACGAATTTCGGGAGGTCCGCCCGCATGCATAGAGGTACGAATGCTGCGGGCGGAAAGTTCAGCGCGCGTTGGGCCCTTCGGCAAGCTCAGGGTAAACAGCCCGGCCCCTACATAAGAATTGGGGAAATTTTCGCGAATTTGACACGACTGGGAGTGGACACTAAACTACTAAAGTTGAGTTGCCGGGGTAGCTCATTGGTAGAGCGCCGCCCTGAAAAGGCGGGCGTAGCCAGTTCGATTCTGGCCCCCGGCACCATGAAAATCTGCCTATACCTTACCCCTGATTAGATCCTAACTCCGCGATGTGAGATTGCCTGAAAGCGCCGAAGGGCTCGAACCCCATGCCTATACCTGCTATGAACCGCCGCCGAACTGGGGGGCTTAGGAGTTACGTATAGTTTTGCTTAAGCAGTTCCATAAATGTGCAGAATTCTGGGCCTCCAGGAGTTCGGTAATGTCCACTAGGTATTTAAGTGCCCCCCTTATCAGCCAATGACCTGAATGATTTAGCTGGCTGCGCAGGGCTGTTCCTCTTTGCGGAAGCAAAATTGCCGGGAAAAGGTTGTACTTTTGTAGGCAAGTGAAGCGCGAAGGCCCTGTAAGAGACCCCGGGTAATAGAAGTTCCCATCTGAGAGTGACCGCGCTCGCCACCATTGCCCAATCTGTGTCCCTGGAATCGTAGCTGGTTCCCGGATTCCGCGATCCGTCTGGCGTTCATAATACAGGGCCAATTGGTCGAGGTGAGCAATGCGAAACCTTCACGGCCACTCTGCGAGCAAAGCAACTTCTAACTGGCATCGATATGGACTGAGAATTGCCATCGCTCTAACCCTCGCCGCCGCTTTCGCTGTCCATGCCTGCCCTCAATCTTCTCCTCCCCCTCAAGCCAACTGGACGATTACGGATTTAGGCAACCTCTCAAGCACGAGACCAGGCGATTTCGGAGCGCAAGCAACTTCTATTAATTCCTCCGGCACGGTGACTGGGTATTCAGGGGAATACGCCGGGGGCGCAGTTGGAGGATTTTCGACGCAGGATGCTTTTATATGGAGGCCGACGGCTCCCAATGCGACGACCGGAACGATGACTTTTATCGGAGGGCTTTTGCCTGGAGCATGCGGAGGAGGTCCGTCAACCGTAACGAGCGGCGTGACGGCTCCTTCTTACCCCACGGGCATTAACGACAGCGGAGAGGTAGTCGCAAATTCGCAGGCTACAACCTATTTCAATTGCGCGATGGCGGTAGACGGCACCTTCACCTACCTGAACGGATCGCTCTCCTATTTGGGAGGCCCTCCGGGCTTTTACAAGAGCGGTGCCTTGAGCATAAACAACCAAGGCCAGATTGTGGGTGAGTACCACAAAATCGGAAGCACTTTTGCCTGGACTGCGTGGCTCTACGACGGAGGATTTCATGACCTTGGTGGACTTCCGGACTATCCAGAGTCTTCCACTGCAGAGAAGATAAACAATGTCGGCCAGATTGCGGGATTCGTGTCGGCTGGCCTCAGTAGCAGGGCGTTCCGGCACAACGGATCCGGAGGGCTACAGGAAACCGATTTATTGGGAACTCTGGGCGGGCCGGATAGTGCGGCCTATGGAATGAACGATGCGGGGATTGTGGTTGGCGCTTCGAGCGTTGACCCGCTTAGTTCAACGTGGCACGCATTTGTTTTCGACCTGACGGGAAAGATGAAGGATTTAGGCACCGCCAGTAGGTCTCTCATTGTCATTTCTTCCACCAGTTGGGCCTACGCCATCAATAAATCGAACGATGTGGTCGGCACCTCGGATGTGGACAACGGCATTGCATCGACTTCCCATGCCGTGATCTGGAAGAATATGTCCCAGATCGTCGACCTTAACACCCTGCTCGATCCGAAAGTGCAGCCGGCGCCAGATTGCCCAACTTGTTGGGAGTTACTCAACGCCCAAGATATAAACGACATGGGACAGATCGTTGGCGCGGGCTTAATCAACGGAGAGTTGCACGCGTTCCTGCTGAGCCCTCCGTGCCTTAGCGCAGGGGGCGACACGGATGGCGACGGCCTTTGCGACGATTGGGAAAATAATGGCTACACCGATCCGGTGACCCACAAGTTTGTAGATTTGCCGCACATGGGCGCGGATGCCAGGCACAAGGATATTTTCGTTCAGGCCGATTACATGGTGGATAGCAATATTACTGTTTGCAGCTTTCAAGCGAACTGCGATTTTGCGCATACCCACAAACCCAATCCCGTTGCAATCGCGCAGCTGACTCAGGCATTCGCAAACGCGCCGGTGCAAAATCCCGACGGGACCACCGGGATCAATCTGCATGTGGACTGCGGCTCCGATTGCATTATGAATTCGAAAACCGGAGAGACCTGGGGCGATCTTTCCACGGCCAAGAGCATCAATCCGGAAATTCCGATTCTGGGCGGCCCCCTGTCCCTGGTCTGTGTGGCGACGGCTGGTGATGCTTGCGAATATGACTGGACGGCTTTTAACAACTTAATGACCGCTAATTTTCCGCCCGAGCGTACACCGATTTTCCATTACATGATTTTCGCGCACTCAATTGGTGTCTATACCGACCAGGGAAATCTCCAAAACACATCGGGCAAATCTCAAGGGATCCCGACCAACAGCTTCGTTACTGCTTTGGGGTCCTATCCGGGCGAGGTGGGAACCAGCCGGCAACAAGCCGGCACGTTCATGCACGAACTCGGACACAACCTGGGATTGGGCCATGGCGGGCAAGATGACGTCAATTACAAGCCCAACTATCTAAGTGTGATGAACTACGCGTTCCAGATGGGTGGGTTAATTACCGGTGGCATTCCCGGGCTATTGGACTACTCCAGCTTTTCAGACATTCCTCCTTTGGACGACACTTCACTTGACGACAGCGTTGGAATAAATGGCGGCCCGCTGACCGCAAATTATGGAACTTCTTTTTACTGCCCTAACGGTAATCCCTCCAGCGATCCTCTCCTCAATATCGGGCAACGATATGTCCTCAACGCGAACGGGCCGATAGACTGGGGATGCACTGGAACAATCGCAGGTGGCGTCAAGTCAGATATCAATGCGGATTACGACAATTCAAATCCCAATGTACGCATTCCCTTGTACGGGGTATTGACCAGTTACGAGGATTGGTCAAATTTGATTTACACCGGTGGCGGCATCGGTGGATTAGGAATCTCCGGCGGATTCGGGGGCACTCTTCGCGACCACGAAACGCAGGTGCCCATCAATCCCGGGACCCCCTTTGATGTGCAGGTCGTGAGTCCCGGCCTCGCGCTGGTTCTGCCTGGTACTTCCCTGAACCTAACCTACACCATCACTAATACAGGGACACAGCCAGACACCTATAACCTCACTCCGGTATCGCAATTCACGTGGTGGAATACGTCGGGCGTCCCGGCCACGATTAGTTTGGCGGGAGGCGCAACTGCACAAGTGACAATTCCGGTGACCGTCCCAGCGAGCCTGGGTTGTTCAAATCTGAGCACAATCAATGCGACGTTCTCTCTGCGGGCGGTGAGTCAGACGCACGCGACCTTGCTCGACAGTGGCGTTGCTGAACTGGACTTGGTCTCGTCTCCGACGGCCTTTCCGGTGCCCGGCGTTACGGGCCTGACGCAGAGCGAGGCACAAGCGGCCATTATCGGCGCCGGCTTCAGTGTTGGAACAGTGACCACGAACGCTTCCCTCACCGTTCCCGCGGGCACGGTCATCTCGCAAAGCCCCTCATCGTGCGCGTTTGCAGGAATGGGTGCCGCGATCTCGATCGTGGTCTCTTCCGGTCCACTGGAAGCGATCGTGCCGAATGTTGTTGGTCTGACTCAGGCAGCAGCGATTGCCAGCATGAACGCTGCCGGACTGAATCTTGGATCAGCACCGATCACGGTTTCATCGTCCAGCATTCCCGTCGGTGATGTGGTGTCGCAGAATCCGCCAGCTGGGACAGCAGTCACGCCGGGCACGTTTTTCAGCCTGACCATTGCCAGCGCCACTCCCACGTCCGCTCTGACGCCGAATCTTATTGGCACGCCGTTCTCCACGGCCGCGAGCTTACTCACTGGGGCGGGACTGAATCTCGGCTTGATCGCTCAGGCAGTCTCGTTAACACTCCCCGAAGGGACGGTGATCTCGCAAGTCCCGGCAGCGGGTTCGCCCACGATCCCGGGTTCATACGTTAATGTAACCGTCTCCTATAATTTTACGTTGGTGAATATTCCGAACATCGTAGGCGACACGCAGGCTGCCGCCATTTCCGCCATAGTGAGCGCTGGATTCAGTGTCGGTTCGATTGGCGAAACCGCCTCGAATACAGTGCCAGCAGGGATAGTAATCTTACAGAGCCCGTTGCCCGGGGCTGTACTCTCCCCGACAACCCCGGTAAGCTTTTCCATTTCCACCGGAGCAGTTGGACCGCAGTCTTTCGTCGTTCCCAATGTCAACGGCCTGACGCAATCCGCGGCCTCCAGCGCCATCACCTCGGCGGGCCTGACGGTTGGAACGGTAACTCCGTCACAAGCATTGAGCGTGCCGGTGGGAGACGTTTACTCACAAACTCCTCAGCCCGGAGCGTATGCGGCAGGTGGATCCGCGGTAAATCTGCAGGTCTCCGCGGCAGCAACGCAGTACACCGTGCCGGACTTTCTCACCAAGCCGACTTTCTATTCAACGGCGTACCTGGACATCATCGCAGCAGGCCTCACTCCCGGCACATTTACGGCCCAGATATCCTCCACAGTGGGGTTCGGAAATGTGATCTCGGAAAGTCCTGCGGCTGGTGCTGTCGTCCCCAGCGGTTCTGCGGTTAACGTGACGTATTCCATCGGCATTGCCAATAACACGGTCCCGAACTTAGTTGGAGATAACCAAGTTTTTGCCACCAATATCATTAATCCCGGTGGTGCGACTTTCTTTGTATCCGTCACCAGAGCACCTTCGACTACGATTCCAGACAGCTTCGTGATCTCGCAAAATCCGCCGGCAAACGCCCAAGCCACGTTCATTTCACCGATTAACCTGGTTGTTTCTTCGGGCGGGCCGGTCACGGCGGCTGTACCGAACGTGGTGGGTACGGCCATAACGGCGGGATTGAGCCCAACAGGCGCCGAGCCGACGCTGAACGCCGCAGGGTTCGCGGTCGGATCGGTCACATACCAGCCGTCAGATTCCGTTCCGGCCGGACAGGTTATTTCGCAAAACCCACCGGCGGGAACCATGGCTGCGTGGGACACTTCGGTCAATCTTGTTTATTCTTCGGGCCCCTCCATGAGCATCACAGTGCCGAACATCGTTGGCAAGACCGAGTCCGTGGCAATCTCCTTTCTTGACGCGGCGTCGCTCAAATGGGCTCTGACGACGCAATCCTCACAGACAGTGCTCGCCGGTGTAGTCATATCGCAAAATCCATCGGCGGGGACCGTGATGCAAGGAACAATCCCGGGAACAGGTGGAACATTCAATGTGCCGGTGACTTTCGTAGTCTCGGCGGGGCCTAAGACGGTACCGACATATTCTCTCCTAAGCCAATTTGGCGACTTCGGAGGCCCATACGCAGGTGATGGGCAATTCAACGTTCTTGCGAGCATGGCAATCGATCCCAACAGCGGCAACATTCTGGTCGGGGACTTGACCGGACGCATACAAATCTTTGATCCGAAGGGTAATTTCAAAGGGTACTTCGGTGGAACTGGGGTACAGTTCATCACCGCGACGGTGCCCGGTACCACTCAACTGGCGACGCTCTATCCCACGGGAGCGGGTGGAGGATTGTTCGGGGGAAACCCTGTTGGCTTGGCTGTCGATCCGTTTAACGGGAACGTTGTGGCCGTGGATTCGGCAGACAGAGTACTGATCTTCAATTCCGCCGGGGTGTTCCAAAGCACGTTTGGATCACCGGGAACAGGCGCGGGACAGTTCTCTCTCCGGCCGGTAAGTGGAGCCCCGACGGGTGGCGTGGCAATCGACCCGACCAATGAAAATATCCTGGTGACGGATTGGGGAAACAACCGGGTGCAAATTTTTAGTTCCACGGGCGTGTATGTGGGTCAGTTCGGAACCCAGGGAGCAGGCAACGGACAATTTGGTTTTGGGCCGGTCGGCATTGCGATCGATCCGGAGACGCGCAACATTGCCGTCATGGATAGTGGGAACGGTCGCGTGGAGATTTTCAATTCTTCGGGAGCTTACCTCAGCCAGTTCGGAGCACCCACGGCAGCTGCCACCGCTTGCTGGACCCCGGCGCCCTGCTCTAGTGCGGGCCTGGCAATCGACCCGACAAGTCACAACATCATCGTGCAGGGCGCGATTGGCGGTGTGCCGACTAATCCGGCCATTCAGATTTTCGACTCAAAGGGCAACTATCTCAGTCAATTCGGCGGGTTTGGCACCGCTTATACACAGGGCTTGGCTCTCGACCCGATCAGCCACCACATACTTACCTTCGGGCTTGCGGGGGATCTTGTTGGCACGGTACAGATCTTTGGAGCGCCCCTCGCACCGACGCTCACCTCTACGGCTCTAACTTCGTCGCTCAATCCAGCGGCGTCGGGCCAATCCGTCACGTTCACGGCGACAGTGAGCGGAGCAAGTCCTACGGGATCGGTGCAGTTCTATTATGGCGGCACCACCTTGGGCCTGCCCGTTCCGCTGGTGTTCGGCGTGGCTTCGTTCACCACTTCGTCATTGCCAATCGGCACGGATACGATCGCCGCGGTTTATAGTGGGGATGCTTCCAATTCCGGCAGCACTTCCGCTGCTTTGAACGAAGTAGTTTCGTCAACTCCGTCCACAACAAAGGTGGTGTCGTCGCTCAACCCGGCCATCGCGGGGCAGCCCGTCACGTTTACCGCGACGGTCACTGGCACCAGCCCGACTGGCACGGTTGAATTCCTCAGCGGTGCCATGAGTCTCGGCGCTCCTGTTGCGCTCACGAGCGGCGGAGCTGCCTTCACCACTTCTTCCTTGCCTGTGGGCACGGATTCCATCACTGCGGTTTACAGCGGAGACAGCTCCAACTCCACCAGCACATCAGGAATTCTGAGCGAAAGCGTTTCGCTCGCTCCAACCATCACTGCGGTCGTGTCTTCAGCCGGGCACCCAACCTTTGGTCAGCCGGTGACGTTCACTGCGCTGGTAACTGGCGATGGCCCCACGGGCAATGTGCAATTCTTCGACGGCTCCACCTCGCTCGCCGTGCCGGTTGCGATGACCGGAAATATCGCCACGTTCACCACTTCCACGCTAGCAGTGGGCCCACATTCCATCACCGCGGCCTACAAAGGAGATGGCTTCAATTCCCCGAGCACTTCACCTGTGCTCTCTGAATTTGTTTCGAAGAATGCGCCGACGACCACCGCACTGGCCGCTTCCGTCAATGCGATCCTGATCGGACAACCGGTCACGTTCACCGCGACCGTTACCGGCAGCAGTCCCACTGGCTCCATTCAATTCATGGACGGCATCACGAATCTCGGCAGCCCGGTCGCACTGACATCTGGCGCCGCCTCGCTAACCACCTCCGCGCTTACGGTCGGCACGCACCCCATGACCGCCGTTTATAGCGGAGATACAACCAATGCGCCGAGCACGTCCGCAGCTATCAGTGAAGTTGTTTCAGTGAATGCAACAGCAACGATTGTAACTTCTACTGTTAATCCAGCCGTCGCCGGCCAGAGCATCACGTTCACGGCAATTGCGACCGGAAAAAATCCCACGGGTTTAGTTCTCTTCCTGGACGGCTCAACTCCGCTCTTTGACCCACTCGCTCCGGGCAACGGCGTAACGACCTCAACTCCTCCCAGCCTGTCCCCCAATTCGCGCGCCACACTGCTGTCCAACGGCCAGGCAAGCACCACACTCTCCACCTTGTCCGTGGGGACCCATTCCATCACGGCGGTCTATCTTGGCGATGGGAACAATGGGAGCAGCACTTCCGCAGTTTTGAGCCAGGTCATTCAGTCGGCCGCGACCCCGCCCGTGGTCACGCCGCCGGCGGCCATTTCCATTCCGGCGACTCAGGCGGCAGGCGCGACCAGCGGCGCGTGGCCGGCGCTGGCCGCGTTTCTATCGGCTGCGACAGCAACTTCCACTGTTTCACCCGCGCCGACGCAACTGGCCCCGCAAGTCGGGGGTGTCGCTGTCACCAGCACGACGCTCTTCCCGATCGGCACGACCACGGTAACGTTCAGTTTCAAGGACGCCAATGGCAACGTAGGGAGCGCCACTTCCACGGTCACCGTCGCGGTGGGAGTGCCGCGCATAACCGGCTCCAGCGCAGGTGTCGGCAGCGATCCATCCGGCGCCGTCTTCGTGAAAGTCGCGCTCACCAACACCGGGACAGGAAACGCGCGTAATTTGAAAATAAACACGCTGGTGTTCCGTACGCTCTCCGGTACCGGAACGGTTACTTACAACACCGCGCTTTCTCCGTCGCTGCCGCTCACGATCGGCAATCTCGACGTGGGTGCAAGCATCACCACCACCATATTTGTGAACGTGCCAAGCACAGTGACGCGCATGTCTATCACTGAAAGCGGCCCGGTGCAGGACGTCACCGGAACCAATTTTAATTATTCGACGGCGGAAGCCGTGATTCCGTAACCGAACGCAGCGGGAACTACGGCATCAACAAAGGAGAAATAAATGAGGAGAATTCTTTACTGGATTGCACTCGTTCTCGCTACGTTGTTAACCGCCCATGCTGCCTGGGCCGACTCGCTGACATTTACGGTGACTCCGACTGATGTCTCTGGCCCAGCCGGCACAACCGTGGGCTGGGGTTTCACTATCACCAACAACCCGAATACAACGGGCGATTACCTGGACATCAGTACGATCGACAGTGATTTATTCACCAGCACGAACGGCACCCCGGACGCCTCGATTTTCTTGCTCCCAAATTTGGCGCCGGGTCAATCCGTCACTCAGCTTTACGATCCGGTCGCGGGCCTGGGCCTTTTCCAGTTCACCTGGAACGCGGGGCTTCCCTTGGGCACAACAGATTCCGGGAATTTCCGCCTCTACGGGGCGTTCTGCGATCCCACGGTTGACCAATTCTGTGCGGAAGATAATCCCACACTGAGCCCAGTGCTGGCGACGGCACAGTACACCGCAACGGTGAGTTCGCCCTCTGGCACTCCGATTCCCGAACCTGCTTCCATTCTCTTGTTGGTGTCTGGTCTGTGCGCAATCGGGTTTTGGAATTTGCGCCGGAAGGGAATCCCCGGGTGGTGAACTGTCGAATAGATGATGTTTTTTAGATTGCATTGGGAGGTGGGGCTTCAGTCGCATTATAGCCGCCGAAATCTGTGCATTAGCCCCTGAAGAATTCAAGTCAATCTATACAAGATCAAGAAATCCAGCACCTGATACCACCGTGCTGCTCCACCGCGCCTTAGTTGGCTCACTCACGAATCTAAGCTCTAAATTCGGCCGCGACGAACTGGCTGGCCGTGCCTATTTTCTCCAGTGCAAGCGGGCCCGAGGTTCCGGTTAATCTCGAGTGGTGATTGCTCGGCGGCAAAAGCAACATGCTTGCGAGCGAGGGGCTCGCCCATTTTGACTATACGAATTTATACTTGCGAAACTTGAGCGTTCCTGATACTTGGACGGGAGAACTATTTGCGCTACGCTAAGTCCCGCTTCATACATATGGAGGATACTCAATGAGTGAACAAGCCCCTGTGCAAACGGTTTTGGTATGCTCGCAATGCAGACGGCCGTTCCCGCACACAGATGTGGTGCAGATCGCCGGGAACTGGGTGTGCGCCGGTTGCAAGCCGGGATATCTCAGCCGGGTAATGGCGAGCGGGGGAACGGCAGCGGCAGGCGGCTGGCATTATGGCGGTTTCTGGATCCGTTTGGGCGCCCGCATGATCGACGGCTTTGTGCTGGGTGTGCCCCTGCTGATCCTCGCCGCTTTGCTGATACCAAATCTAATGAAAGTGCAGGGCACAGCACCCAACCCGGCGGCACTCCCAGGAATCGCGGCTTTCGGTCTTACTTTTTTTCTCGTTTATTTCGTCGTGGTGATTTGTTACGAGGTTCTGTTCCTGAAGTATCGCGGCGCAACCCCAGGCAAGATGGCGTGCGGGCTGAAAGTCGTGCGTTCAGACGGCAGCAGCCTGGAATGGGGCGTGAGCATTGGGCGCTTCGTGATGTGGAATGTTGTTACCAGCGGCATCCCCTATATAAACTTCATCCTCATGTTGACCAGCGGGATCATGGCGGGGACGGATGGCGAGAAACGCGCACTGCATGATCGCGTGTGTGATACACGGGTCGTCTACAAACAGAGCATGGCGTGAGCTTTGACGTCGGTCACATTAGGGAGACCCAATGAGTCAACAGGCCCCGGTGCAAACGGTACTAACGTGTTCGCAATGCAGACGGAACTTTGCGCACTCCGACCTGGTGCAGATCGCCGGTAGCTGGGTTTGCGGCGATTGCAAACCAGCGTTTCTGAGCAGGGTGATGGCAAGCGGCGCGACGGGGCAAGTCGGCTGGCATTACGGCGGTTTTTGGATACGTTTCGGCGCGCGCATGATTGACGCCTTTCTCCTCGGAATCGTCCAGGCCTCCCTTGCGCTTGCTCTTTTCGGTACCTTCGGCGCGCAGTTTATGCCGAACGTGATCCGGTCCGAGCCTCAAAGTCTCCGGGTGAGCTTCCAAATTCTTTCTTACGCGATCGGTTTCCTCTATGAGGTGTTGTTCCTGTACTATCGGGGCGCGACGCTCGGGAAAATGGCCCTGGGACTCCAAGTGGTTCGAAGCGATGGCGAGTCGCTTGGTTGGGGCGTATGCATCGCCAGATATTTCATGAATTTCGTCAGCGCTCTGATCCTGTTGATCGGGTACATCATGGCGGGCTTCGATAGCGAGAAGCGGGCGCTGCACGATCGGGTGTGTGGCACGCGGGTGGTTTACAAGCAGAGTTTGGCGTGAGCTTCAACATTAATCTCTTCACTCCTGGCGACTCCGCGGCGGACTCTCCCGCAGCAGCGGCCCGGAGGTTGTTGGCTTTTGGAGTTGGCGCAATTATCTGTCCCGGTTGCAGCGGAGAAGTGGCGCCAGTTGAAGAAGAGTCAGGCTGGCAGACCTGCCCTTACTGCCAGAGGCCGTTACAAATCCGCGTATGGGGCTCGGTCCAACAGAACACCAATGCATCGGCCGCGCTTTCTGACCAGGCGACTTGCTTCTTTCATCCGGACAAGGCGTTTCAGGCTTGCTGTCAGCGGTGCGGCCGCTTCGTGTGCGCGTTGTGCGATTTGCAGTTGGGAGCGGAGCATGTTTGCCCCACGTGTTTCGAGAGCGGGCGCGCCAATTCCGTTGCGGGAGCCGGCACCGCGGAGTGGCGGCATCGCGATGTGCTGTACGATTCCATTGCGGTGACGATCGGATGGGGCTGGATTCTTTTCTGGCCCGTGTTTATCGCCGCATTCCCGGCCGCGATTTTCTTGCACGTGAAGTATCGGAAGGCGCCGCGTTCGTATCTGATTCCACGGCGCGGGTGGCGTTTCTGGATGGCGTACCCGGGGCTCCTTTGGCTCCCCCTACTCCTTTCCGCCTCGTTCATCGTACGCTGGATGCTGAGGAGGCACTTTTGAAAAGTGCATTCCGCAAGATATCGCGCGTCGGCAGCCTGACCGGCGGAACGAAATGGTACCTGAGTATGGACTGCTTGCTGGCCGCGAAACGCATGATGTATTCAGTCGAGTACCGGCGTTTTTATTTGCGCGACCTAGACTCGATAGTTGTGTGGCCCAACCGTATATGGTTGTGGCGGATGGCGCTTGCGGCGGCGTTGTTCGGACCGCTGGGTGTTGTGTTTTGGAAGTGGGTGGATACCACCACTGGCGCAATTATTGGTGGAGTGGGCCTCGCGTGGGTGGCGGTGGAACTGGCACTGGGGCCGACAGCGGGGGCGCGCATTTGCACCAGAGGAACAATCGCCGACCTGCCGTTGGTGGCGCGAACGCGCCGTGCACGCAAGGTGCTGGCCAAGATTGATGCTGCGGTTCGCGCCGCGCGCGGAGACGCTGCGCAGCCGGTCGTCCCCGTAACCAGCGCCCAGCCCGCGGAGCCCTCCGTGCAAACGAACTTCGAAGCGCCCCCCGGGATCGTTTCCGTCGCGGATGCTACCAAGACGAATGGCTCCTGACACGCCAGCCGCGCCCTTCAACAAACCCGCGTCGACGGGCTTGCGCCATGCCCGCTGCCTGTTTCATCCTCTGCGTGAAGCGGCGGCGCGGTGCCCCCATTGCGGAGGAACTTTCTGCCGAGAATGCGTAACGGACGAGGAGGGAAAGCTGGCCTGCCCGCCGTGTCTGCGCCGGATGGCGCGTCCGCCCGAGGCGAAACTGTCGCTGACACGCCGCCTCCGGCATCTCGTCGCGGGACTTACTGCACTTGCAGCCCTGATGGCTCTTTTTTTCGCACTTTTGCATTGGCGAACGAATACGCCGGAGGGGCATCTGAACTTCGGCACCGCTGTGGATGACCAGGCGCCTGGGAAAAGCGATGAGTGAGGCCGTGCTGGCAGGGGCTAATTCACAGCGTGGACGCCAGGCGCCCGCGCGCGGCCGCCGGAACCGCCTGAACGCGCTTGAAGCGCTGGAACGCGGGTTCGCCCTGTTCAAGTCAACGTTTGCGTGGGAGGCGTGGCGGTACTTCAGCGGAGCCGCGCCTTTGGTCGTTTGTTTAATAGTGATGTGGGTGGCGAACGGGCAGATTCGCTTGTCTGATGGCGCGCTGCTGGCGGAGGCCGGGTTGCTTACCGGCTTATATCTGCTGCGCACTTGGAGCGTGGCGAGCTACATGCAGCGCGTGCGGGAGCGCGCGTTCGGCGTGCGGAGGCCAGCGCCCGAGGGAGCATCCGCACAACTGGCGGCGATGGGCCGCCTGCTTGCGTGGAAAATCGCCCTGAGCTCTGGCGCATTGGTGGGACTCACGACTTTCGCAGGGGCCACTTGGTGCTATAGCGCGTGCCAATTCGCCAGCCTGGAGGCCGGGGAAGACGGCTCCAAAAGACATACGCTGGGAGGTTGCCTGGCGCTCTCGAGTCAATGGTTCGGAGGCGGCTTACTTCTCTTCCTGATGATGCTCCCACTGTGGAGCGCCGTGTGGCTGAACGGGCTAATCGTGACGTTGATTGTTCCGCAGCTTCTGCACTCGATATTTGGGGTGAACACACTGCTATCAACACCCATGGGGATGTTCGCGCTATCCCGGAGTTCCGCGTTCTGGCTCTCGTTGTTCGCGGGCGCCTGGTTGGCGCTCGATCCCATCGTCAAATGTTCGTTTGTCGTGGTGTTTCAGCATTTGCAGTCGAGACGCGAAGGAGACGACCTGCGAGGCTTACTGGCGAGCCTGCCACGGGAGCACCAGAAAAAAGCGCAGCTGATCGCATCCACCGCGCCAGGGGGCAGGGTGGCGACGGGCGCGTTGGTGGTGTTCGCTGCAATACTGGCAGGCACTTCCCCCATGGCGGCCGCGCGTGCGGCGCTGCCCCAAAGCAGTGCGGAGACGACCGCCTACACCCCGAGCGAGGCACAGATTCAAAAGTTGCAGCGCGCCCTGGACCAAGAATCGCGGCGGGCGATTTACCGCTGGCATGACGCTGAGCACCCGAGCCCACCTACCTGGTTTGACAAACTGCTGGATAAGATCCAGAAGCGGACCGAGCGCGCATGGAAAGCGTTGGTGAATTTTTTTCGCAAACTATGGCCGCGGGGGCTGAATCTCTCGCCCGGAAATGGAAAAGGGGGCAGGTGGAAGCTGAAGGACGTTCGGCTATGGATAACGTTGATTGCAATTTTGACGATCGGAACGGGAGTAGTGCTCTTTTGGCTGAGGAGGCGGCGCGAGGGTGGAGAGCAGATTTCCATTCCCATGACAATAGCGCCACTTCCCGATCTGGGTGATAGCGCGGTAGCGAGTGAGCGTTCCGAGGACGAATGGTTCGCACTAGCGGACCGGCTGGAAGGGGAAGGCGAATTCCGGCTGGCGTTGCGCTCAGTGTACCTGGGCCTGCTTTCCGGGCTAGCGCAGCGCGAATGGCTGACCATTCGCCGCGACAGCACGAATCGCGAATACCTGAATGAGTTTACTCGCCGGTGGCGGCGGCGTCCGCAAGCGGCGCTGGAGCGGCGCATCGAAATACCGGAAAGATTGCGCGGCAGCCTGCGGCAGTTCGACCGCGTCTGGTATGGGTCTCATGTTCCGACGCGAGAGGCGGTCGCCGCCTACCGCCAAGATCAGCGGGAGTTGCTTAACCATGTCTGATAGCGGGTCACACGGAGGCAAGGCTCTGAACTGGCGAGGCCCCCTGCTGGCTGGAGGGATCTTCGCAGCGGTATTCGCGTTCCTGCTGCTCGTGGCGCATCAGAGTCAGTCGACTACAAGCGATATGGGCTCCAGCTTACGCGAGGACCCTTACGGCACCAGCCTGTTATTCGATTCCTATGCGCGCGCCGGGTATCAGGTGAAGCGTAGCCAGGACGAGGACACACTCTCCGACCAGAACGCGGGGAGCACAACAGCGTTCTTTATTGGAGGCTACCCCAATAACGATTGGGAAAACTGGAAAGGAAAACCTCGAAACGCTGGTAAGTTCAGGGGACGCCTGGAAGAATTTCTCGCGCGTGGCGGGCGCGTCGTGCTGATCCAGCCCGCTTGGAAACTAAAGTCGGAGTCGCAAGGCTGGGAAGTCGAGAACCGGTGGAACAAAACTCCAAAAGAGTCCGGTCCAACATGGATCTCTCCCGATCTCCACGAAATGCCGGCGGGCAGCGAGATGATGTATCTCGGGGAGAAAGCCCCGTCGCTCAATACAGACAAGCGCTGGACCACTCTCTATGCGGGACCGCCGAATGCCGAGGCCAAGTCGGATACATCCGGAAACGTTTATATGGCGATGCGGCCAGCCGGAACTGGCGAGCTAATCGCCGCGAGCCACGAATGGTTCCTTTTGAACGAAACGATCAAGACACACCCTAATCCCGTGCTGCTGGAGTTTCTGACGGGAGGACGGCCGGTGATTTGGGTAGATGAGACGTTGCACGGACTGCATCAGGAACAAGGCGTACTCTGGCTGGTGCAGCGATACCGGCTGCAGGCAGCGCTGGTGCTTTTCTGGGCGGCCTTGCTGGCTCTGCTCTGGAGCATGAGCGGCGATCTGGTACGACGCCCGAAGCGGGACCAGAATGCGCAAATAGTGCGCCATGGGGAAAGCGCCGGAGTGGCCGCCCGGCACCTTCTTCAACGTAGCATTCCGACCGACCATGTAGCGGCGGAATGCTGGGAACAATACCGCCACCGGTCGCCGCAGGATGCGCAGGCCATTTCCGCGGATCCAGGTTGGGGGCCACGGCTGCGCGCCGCGCTTGCACAGCCTGCTCTAGCGGGTTACAAGGGACTGAGCCGGTTGATCGCCGAGCGCCGTGCATCCGCAAAAGGTCTAACTAATACGGGCAACAGTCCGCCTGACAGTTCCACCGCTGCACCTAAACAGATTCCCGAGGAGGCTCGAATCGCATGAAAGAGGAACCAGTAGTGGGTTCGGACGGGCAGACACGATCCGCGAGCGCGGAAACGCAATTGCCCGCAGCGTCCGCGTTAATCACCAGCGGGGCCCGACGTGTTCGTGAAGCACTGGGCCGCGTGATTGTTGGGCAAAGCGAAGCTATAGATCTCGCACTGGTGACGCTGCTCGCCGGCGGACACGCGCTGGTTGAAGGCGTTCCGGGGGTCGGGAAAACGCTGCTGGTGAAAGCCCTGGCGCGGGCCGTCGCCGGTGAATTTCAACGCATTCAGTTCACGCCGGACCTGATGCCCGCAGATATCACCGGGACAAGCATCTTCGACCTGAGGACGCAGGAATTCCGGCTGGTACGCGGTCCAATCTTCACGAATTTCCTGCTGGCAGACGAAATCAATCGTGCACCGGCGAAAACGCAATCGGCGCTGCTGGAAGCCATGCAGGAGCGCCAAGTGACCATCGATCGCGAGACCTGCGAGCTGCCTCCTGTCTTCGTCGTCTTTGCGACGCAAAACCCGATCGAGCATCAGGGCACGTACCCGCTCCCTGAGGCGCAGAAGGATCGCTTCCTGATAAAAATCCGCATGGGGTACCCGGCGGTGCAGGACGAAAACGAACTGGCAAGGCTGGTGGCAGCGGGCGAAACGCCTGAGCGGCGACTAGCGGAGGAACTGCGTGTGCCGGTTTTGCAGCCGGGCGAACTCCAACAGTTACGCGAGGCCACCGCGCGAGTGCGCGTCAGCGATGCGATCAGCAGCTACATCGTGAGCGTGGCGCGACAGACCCGGCAGCACGCGGCGATCTGGGTCGGCGCCGGGCCGCGGGCGACGCTTGCGCTACTGTCGGCATCGCGGGCGCTCGCAGCGCTCGATGAACGCGATTTCGTGCTACCCGAGGACGTTAAGACACTGGCTGCTCCCGTGCTCGAGCACCGCGTGCTTCTGCGACCGGAGTTCGAAATGGAAGGCGTCGAGATCCGCGAAGTAATCAAAGCGGTGCTGGAGGCGGTCGAAGTGCCGCGGTAGGCACCGCGCGTGGCAAAGGTGGCAGGCGACAGCATGGAAGCAGGCGATATGCTAACGGTCGGAGATAAGAAGTCAGCGGGCGCCGGAGCGCGGGGCGCGGCTATCGCTGTCGAGGTCCAAGCCACGGCAGAGCCGCCAGGTAGCAACCTGAAATCTCGGGGCAAGCCCGCTCAACAGATCGTACTTCAACCGGCGGGAAAATTATTCAGCCCAACGGGATCGCTCATTTGGATGATAGGACTACTGGGTGCCGGGGCGTGTATTGCGCCGTGGATCGCGCGTGGATGGTTGGTGTTCGATCTGATCGTCGCGATTGTAGCGCTGCTGGTGGGTTACGACGCGCTAACTCTGTGGCTCGCCCGCAAAGAATGCGCTCCAATCCTGTTGTCGACTGAGAAAGGCCTTCGTGGACGCGAGGGGCAGACCATCCCGGTCCCGCTCGCGCTCACAGGCTCCGGCCGGCGAACGCAGCGCAGCAAAGTGCGCGTGGCAATCATGCCTGCAACCCCGGAGAGCGAAACCGCGATTCAGGTGAACCCCGAACCTCAAAACCTTAAGCTTGAGCAGCCGGAGCCGGCCACAGAGGGATCAATCTCGGCAAGCACCGCGCGTATTCAGCTCTGGCCCTGGACACCGGAGATTGCTTTGCTGCGCCGCGGGCTGTGGCCCGGGCCGCGCGTTGGCATCGAGCGGTGTTCACGCTTCGGAATCTGGCGATTGCGGCAATGGTTCGATTCGCCGGAGCAGTTGCGAATCGAAGCGGATTTGCGGTCCGGGCGGCGGGAAATTCTGCGCAGCCCTGTTTACCGCGCGCTTGTGGCGTCGCGGCAGACACCGTGGACCGGCCACGGACGTGATTTCGAGCGGCTGCGTGAATATCAGGCTGGGGATACGTACTCTGAGATTGCGTGGAAGTCCACGGCGCGTCGAGGCGCCCCGGTCACGCGTCTCTTCCAGTGGGAACAGAAGCAGGAAGTATATTTCGTGGTGGATCAATCGCGAGCGTCCGCGCTTGCACTCGACTTAAGCACGGCGGGTAGGAGCGATGTCCAGCAAGAGCGCGGACCGCGACGCCTCCTGGATCTCGCGGTGGAAACGGCCTTAGTGGGCGCGACGGTGGCCATGGAACTTGGCGATGAATTCGGGCTGGTGACCTTCGCGGAAGAACCGAAGACCTGGTTGCGCGCGGGAAGCGGCCAGTCGCAATTTCATCAAATTCGTGATCGTTTATTGAGTCTCGAGCCTTTGGCGACGACCGCGGATTACGAGGCGCTGTTCGCCGAAATTCGCGTGCGGCTCCGGCGGCGTGCGTACCTGGTCTTGATGGCGGATTTGACGGAGCGCTCGGTTTCGGACTCACTGCGGCGCGGAGTCGGCCTTGTGCGCTCGTCTCATGCTCTCTTAATGACCAGCGTGTTGCCGGCTCACGCCCGGCCGGCATTTTCGCCAGGGGAGGATCTGCAGACGGAGCACGAAGTGTATGCGGCGCTGGCGGGTGAAAAAGAAAACCAGCGCCTCGGTGCATTGGCGCGGCAACTGCGCCAATTGGACGTGCAACTCCGGTATATTCCCGCGGAGATGTTTCTGCGAAAGACCGTCGAAGGATACCTGGAAAGCAAGCGGGAGCAGCGGCTGTGATTCTGGATCTGGAACGATTTCAGATGCAGGCGAGGCCGCGATGGAGCAGCCTCGATTCGTTGCTTGCCACGCTCGAAGGCCGGCCGGACCGCCGGTTGACTCAGGTAGAAGCCGAACAATTGCAGGAGCTTTACGCGCAGGCGGCCGCGGATTTGAATCGAGTCACACATGGAGCGTTGGCGCCCGAGCTTAGACAATATCTTGAGCGGTTGGTGGCGCGAGCGTATGCCGAGCTGCACTACAATCCGCCGGCGCGCGCCGAGTTCTGGCAGCCGCGCCGCTGGCTGAGAATTTTCACCTTGTTCCCGGAAACGTTCCGCCGTCAATCGCACTATTTCGCACTGGCTGTGCTGATTACGATGTTGGGCTGCGCTCTGGGCGGACTGGCGGTGCGCTACGATCCCGCCTCGGTAGACGTGTTGCTCCCGGCCGACTACCTGCGTGATCCGGGCCAACGCGTGCAGGAAGAGGAGCAGGGGAAGCATCAGGACCTGCATTCGACGCAGAACGAAGCCGCATTCTCCGCGCAACTGATCAGGCACAATATCCAGGTGGCGATGCTGGCGGCGGCGTTGGGCGTAACGTTTGGTGTCGGAACCGCGCTCCTGTTGTTCGAGAATGGCGTACTGCTCGGGGCCGTGGCGGTTCGTTACGCACACCAGGGCTTCGGGCTATTTATGACGGCGTGGCTGTTGCCACATGGCGTCTTCGAGATTCCGTCGATCCTAATCGCCGGGCAGGCGGGGTTCTACCTCGCACGCGTACTGTTGCGCTGGCGCGAGGATCGAGATGTGCGTCAATCCATGCGCGAATGGCTCGTGCTGATTGCCGGGATGGCGATGATGCTGGTATGGGCTGGAATGATGGAAGCGTTTTTTTCGCAGTATCACGCACCGGTTCTGCCATACGGGTTCAAAATTGCTGTTGGCGGAGCAGAACTTGCGCTGCTGACGGCCTATCTGCTGTTGATCGGGCGAAGAAAGGCTGACGCCGAATTGCACACCAGAGTTCCTTCGGAGAACAAATGACAAATTCCGAGCCAATCCGCTGGGCGACAACGGCCGAACTGACCATTGCTACGCCGGAAGGCGTGCTCTTTCGATTGCCGCTGGCGGGTCCCGCTTCCCGGCTTTATGCCATGCTGCTCGATATCGCTATCGTTCTGGGGACAGTGAACGGCATTGGGCTGCTCGTTTATTGGATTTTCGCGAAAGCGCCGGGATTTGGGGTCATGGTGATCACGCTTGGGGAATTCGCGATCGGTTTTGCGTACGGCGCTTTGCTCGAAGGCTTTTGGAACGGGCAGACGATCGGAAAACGCCTGTTCCATTTGCGAGTTATTGATCAGGGCGGACTTCCCTTGCGGATCGAACAGGCGTGGGTGCGGAATCTGATGCGGGTGTTCGATGCGCTGCCGTTCGCCTACCTGGTTGGAGGAATTTCCGCAGTGAGCAGTCCCCTGATGCAACGCTTCGGCGACCGAGTGGCGGGGACGCTCGTGGTAC
Source organism: Vulcanimicrobiaceae bacterium (assembly GCA_035484435.1). Classification (GTDB taxonomy): domain Bacteria; phylum Acidobacteriota; class Terriglobia; order Acidiferrales; family UBA7541; genus Acidiferrum. Next base: position 33,607 of record DATHOY010000153.1, read on the forward strand.
GCCAAACGCCGCTCGCTGCGCCGGGGGAAGAATTCTGGACGCGGCAGAAGTACAACTCATTCACGGATTATCCCACTATTGCGATGAAGCTCCGCCGCGCGGCCACGCCAGAACTCGCCGGCCTGATTCAAGACGCGCTGCGGCGTCGCAACGAACTCGCGCCTTACGCCCGGCGGGAAATCTATCGCGAACTGGCCGCGTATTTGCAGAGCGAAGTCTCTCCATTCCCGGACGAACTGGTTGAGATGCTTAGCGATGAGCAGTATTTGATCAATGCGGCCGGCGTACTGTTCGGGGATCAACGGGTGTCGAGGGTTCACGGTTGACGACCGAGGCTTGACCACGATCCGAGTGAATCTGCTTGAGGCTTGAATGAGGTGGTGGGCGAACGGTGCGAGCCGGGCCCCCGACATCATTTGGTCGATCCGCTGTTTTCCCCTCGAAAAACTTGGGTTGGCTTGAGCCCGGCGCTACACGGACATCGTTGAGCTAGGTCTGACGCTGACGGCGGTCGTTGGCGTGTTCGGAGTGGCCGTTGGCGTCGAGCCAGGCGAGGAGGCTACGGATGCTGCCGTGGGCCAGGGCGATGCTGGAATCCGCGGCGCCGTAGTAGAGATTGATGGTGTCACCGTCTGCGGCAATGGTGTAGCCACAGGGAAACACGACGTCCTGAACATCTCCACGGCGTTCGTACTCCGCTTCTGGGGCGAACATCCAGGAGTCTCCGCGGACCAAACACTTTTCGGGTTGTCCCAGATCAAAGAGGGCCAGACCGAGACGATAGATGGAACTGGAGGGCGTTCTGCGGACGCCATGATAGATCATCAGCCAGCCTCTGGGAGTTTCGATCGGCGGAGGGGACATGCCGATCTTGTTGGCGTCCCACCACCCGCCGCGGCGGGCTTCCAGCATCAACTTGTGACTTCCCCAATGACGCAGGTCGGGAGAATAAGAGATCCAGATGTGGGCACCGAGTGGGGTCATGGGCCTGTGAATCAGCGCCCAGAATCCGTTGATTCTTCGGGGCAGGAGAGCGGCATCCTTGTCATCCGGCGGCATGATGACGCCAAATCTTTCGTAGGTACGAAAATCCTTGGTCAGAGCCAGGGAGACACCGGGGCCGCCGCGGGAATAGGAGGTGTAGACGACCGCGTACTGGTCAAGCTCTGGAACGAAGGTAACGCGGGGATCTTCGATTCCCCAGACTTCTTCCGGATAGAGTTCCGGGAGAGCAGGCATAGATGGTTCGGTGTCGATCATCCAATTGTTGACTCCATTCACGGAGCGCGCCGCACAGAGGTGAGAGTGGCCGCGGCGGTCTTCCACGCGACACAGGAGAAGAGTAGACCCATCGGGCAGAAGCGTAGCGCCGGCGTTGAAGACACTGTTAATGGAATAGGGCCAATCCTTTGCGGTCAGGATGGGATTCAAGGAGTAGCGAGTGAACAGGATATCGGGTTGAACCAGGGTTTCGATCAAGTGGCCTCCGGAAACAAGAAAACTGGATGGTGCAGAAAACCGCAAATGAGAGAATGTGATTGGGGTCGGATCATGATTTAGTATCGGTGATATCGGCTTTTTCCAACTTGCGCATCTCGAGAAGCGCCATGAGGAAAGAGAGGGTGGATTCCGCTCCCTGGTTTTCGTTGGCGCGGTCTGGATGGAGGCCATCGCGGCAGCCGCCGGTGGTGAGGTCGTAAAGAGCGATCTGGAGGTCGTTGTCGCCGAGGAACCAGTTGAAGGCGGTCCATGCTTCTTTTCGCCAGCGTCCCTTCCCTGTTGCGCGATAGGCCTGCAGATAAGCGGAGACCGTGGCACAGGCTTCGATGGGTTGCTGATCGAAACGAGCCTTTTCCGTTTTCTTCGAGTAGAAGCCGTGCGAACCGACGGGCACGAAGTGGCCCTTGGTTTCGCAGCGCTGCACCTTTGCAAGCCAATCAAGCGCTTCGAGACCGGCGGAAACCATGGCGTCGTTGCCGCTGCGCGTTCCTGCCCGGATCAACGCTTGAGGCAAGCGGGCGTTGGAGTAGGAAAGCACGTTTTCAAACCAGTTCCAGTCAAGGGAACGATGGGCAAGATAGGATTCGAGCAAACGATTGGCCAGGGCGTCAGCAGCGGTTAGCGCCGCGCGATCGCCGGGGAAAGACTCGAGATATTCGAGCAATCCGAGGAGTGTAAAGGCGCAGGCGCGGGGACTTTTGAACTCCACCGCCGCGGGAACAGCCATTTCAAACAAGCGGCCTGCGGCGCCACGGAGTCCAGCGTCGTTGGTTCTGCCGAGAACGGTGCCGAGGCCCCACAAAGCGCGGCCGTGGCTGTCTTCGGAGCCTTGCGGCTCTTGCCACTGGCGTTCATAGCTGAGGCAGTTTCGGAAGCGTTTGGTGGCCGGATCGAAGGCGAGCCACAGGAAAGCAAGATAACGAATGGCAAGGTCAACGGAAAATGTGGCGGAGGTGCTGCCAAGCTCTTCGAGAAGAATCGCGACAATGAGAGCGCGGGCGTTGTCGTCGGTCGAGTAGCCCTCCGGGTAATTGGGTACGTTGAAAACCGCGTGCTCGACGATTCCAGTGCTGTCCGTCATGCGGCGCAAGTGGTCGAGTTTTATTGCCGGGAGCCGGTCGAGGGCCTTTTCCGTGTTCTGCGCGGAAAATGTTGCCCGCGGCTTCCGCAACCGTTCGTTGTACACGCGTTCAAAGCTCCCCATGTATTGCTGAGCGACGCGGTCCCACACCATGTCGCGCGCGTAGAGGTAGGCGCGCTTGCGCATGGCGTGACGGGCAGTGCCGTTGTCCAGAAGTTCGATGGTCTTTGCAGCAATCGCCTGGGGATCGTTGAAGGGGACGAGGACGCCGCGCTCCTCATCCAGTAATTCCATCGCATGGAGATAGGGAGTGGAAATGATGGCTTTTCCAGCGCTGAGGGCATAAGCGAGAGTGCCGGAGACGACTTGTCCCTTGTGCTTGTACGGCGTGATGTAAATGTCGGCGGCGCCAATGATTTCCATCAACTGTTCGTGGCTTTCGAAGCGATTGCGGAAGATTACGTTGGATTCGACGCCCAGGTCTTTCGCGAGCTTCTGCAAAGACGCTCGGTACTTGTCACCCTCCCGGCGGAGGATATGCGGGTGGGTTACACCAGAGATCATGTAGACAACGTTTTCGTGACGGGCCAGGATCGCGGGGAGGGCCTGGATTACGTTTTCGATGCCCTTGTTGGGCGAGAGCAATCCAAAGGTTAGCAAGACTTCTTTGCCTTCGGTGCCGAAGGCGTCTTTGTAGAAATTGGGGTCGGTGAAGGCCAGGTCGGGGATGCCATGGGGGATCAGATCGATCTTGGAGGCGGAAACGTGGAACACTTCCTGCAAAATCTCCGATGATTGCCTGCTCATGACAATGAAACGATCCGACAACGCGGCGATTTCCAACATTACCGCGCGCTGATCCGGATTCGGTTCGCGGAGGACGGTATGCAGGGTGGTGACCACGGGCATCTGCAGCCGGCGCAAGAGTTCGAGTATGTGGGCGCCTGCGGGTCCGCCAAAAATTCCGAACTCGTGTTGCAGGCATACCAAGTCAATGCTGCTGAAATTCAAGAACTCCGCGGCCTGGCGGTAGGAGGCCACCTCGTCTTGGGCAAGTTCGAATCGTATCCGGGCCGGATAACTGTAGCCCTCCGCGATGTCGTTGACCGGAAGAGCCAAGAGTTCCGTGTCCTGGTATTGTGCGTGAAGCGCATCACACAAATCGGCGGTGAAGGTGGCAATTCCACATTGCCGCGGGAGGTAGTTGCCGATGATGGCGACTCTGCTCGGCAACATCGGACGGGGATGCCCCGGTCCAAGCGCTACAGGTGTTTCCTCTGCGGGAGGGGCATCCAGACTGATCACGGATTCAATGGTAAATTGATCAACCACCTTGAAATTGTCGGGGACATCGATAGTCGGCGACCTTTCTGATGAAGAAGTTATCTTTCGAATGGACACTGGATTCCTGTCTTGGAGCTTGGTTCGTGCACTTCCCTGGCAGGAGAATGCACACTACGGGCGAAATGCTTTCTGATTCTTCAGGCGTTCGGCTTCGAGGTCGGCCGCAGCTTTTATCTTGAGGTCGGCGTCGCGCTGAGGTTTCTCCTGTGCCTCCAAGGCCAGGGCGTCTGTAACGGCAAGTTCCGCCTGCGCGTTAAGGCGTTTTGAGAAGAGGATCAAACCGAAGCGATTCGTAAACGTAGAGCGGACCAATTTGAAGAAGTATTGCGGATCTTCCCAGGTGGCCACGCCCTTGTCGCTGCTGGTGAAGCCATCGTACAAAACGGATTCGGCCTGAGGCGGAAGGATTGTCGGGGGACCGTATTTCGCTGAGATGGATTCCATCATGTCGGCCGAGGTAAGCCCCTGAGTGGAAGTGGTGTCGTAGGTCACGGAGATTTTGTAGAGTTCGCCGTCGCAAAAGGAGAAGAGCATCTGTTCGACGCTGTCGGCGTGGTAAGAAGCGCCGGGAACGGACGGCGGCCACCAGTTGAGCTCTTGAATAAGCATTGGGCGGGCATGGATTACTTTTACATCGGCTGGTTTTCGCTCCGTCTGCTTGAGCACAGCGGGCAGGCTGGTTCCGAGAGTAAATCCGCGGTACTTCGAAAAATCCTGCCCGCGGAGGACGGATGCCGCAAGAAGAGCGACGCCCAGGCAAAGAATTGAATTTCGTAGAAATTTCATTTTCAGATCTCCCAACTAATTCCTAAGAGCTTGAAACCAGAGTCTCAAATTTGTCCACCACCGCCGCGTCCCGTGGAACGGCTGAAGCTTTCCGGGTGAAATCGTCGGCGCGATCCAGGGCCCGCCCTTGCTGGATGTGGCGAAAATTAGCGGCGACGCTGACAAAAGGGATGCCGAGAAACCATCGCGCGCGTGTTGCGGCAATCTCCAGGGAATTGAACTTACGAGCCGTGGGCTTCGCTAGAATGCTCCCGAGCGCCCTGCGCAGGGCTGATGGTCCGACGCGACCAAACACTGTGGCGGTTACCTCTCCGGCCAGAAAGAAAAAATTCCAGTTCGCTTCCTCAATTTTTCGGCCGAGGCTGTAGCCATCGCAATTTCGGACCGTTCTCCAGCCGGGGAGAAATGTTTCCGTTTCGATGATCAAACCGCTGGGCAAGAGGGTGTTCTCGCGGATAAAAAGAGTCCCCGCAGATTGATTTGCTGGCATGTTGGCCTTTCCGAACGGCAAATCAGGTGGACCTCAACATAAAGAGGCCGGACTTGCTGACCCCAGGGAAGCTTGCTCGACTTTTACGGGAAGCACGTTCTCCGGGGTTGGAGATCATCAAGACGCTGAAACGACACAGACGGAGCAAAGCGGCTGCACTGCAAATGCCGATTCCCTGCAGTTCCCGACGTCCCATCGTACAAGCTGAGCGGGTCAAAGGCTGTCCACAATTGCACAGTTTTGATTTGAAATGCTCGATGGCCTGAACCAGGCCATCGAGCATAGTCGCTTACAGACTGCGGACCGCAGAGATTGCGGCAGCGCTTATGGCTTGCGGTTCTTGGGTGGTTGTTTCGCGGGCCGCTTGGTTTCGCCGCCCTTGGGGCTGATGAGGGCAAGGAAATCCTTAGCGTTGAAGGGATAGCGGCGAATGGACTGTTGTCCGGTGGTGCTGAGGGTAACGTCGACGCGGCGGTTGTTTGCGAGGACGAGCACGCTGAAATTTTTCTCCAACTGCTGGCGCTCTTCCGGAGTCAGGTCTGGATTATCGGCCATCTGTTGCTTGATTTGGTCGGGACTGAGCTGTTGCTCTTCGCCAAAAGACTTGGTGTCGATGTGGTCGGCCGGGACGCCACGTTCGACGAGGTAATCCTTGGTACGTCCTACGCGGCGATCGGTAAGACCCTTGTTGTAGACGGGGCCGCCGCGCGGGTCTGCGTGTCCACTGAGGATCAAGTGGGCATCGGGCATGTATTTCAGATAGCTGGTGAAGTCCGCAGCCAGGGCTTCGAGGATTGCGGCCTGGCTGTCGAGCAGGCCGCGTTCGGGATGCTCGATGGTGGGACGCGCAGTGGCAAAATAGATCGTATGGAGAGCCAGCTTGGCTTCCAACTGCTTGATCTCCGGGGCAGGCGCAGGAGGCGGCGGAGCTTGGACGAGCACAGCGGTGGTGCTGGAGGAAGTGAGCGCGGGAACGCGGTCATCGGCAACGTTGCAGGTGACGGTGATGGTGCCGGGCTGGGCGCCGCGAGTATTTAACGTGGCGCTGCTGCCGGTGCCGGAGATATCGCCGGCGCTTGCCGAGTAACTGTAAATGAGCCTGCGGCCATCGGGGCTGCTGGCGTTGGAGTTGATGGTGGAATTGCCGCCGATGAGAATAGTCGCGGGATCCGCGGCACAGGAAATGACGGGCGGACGGGGCTGCTTCACGGCGAAGCTGGCGCTGCAGGATGCGACGCCGTGCTTGCTGCCATCACTGAGGTTGGCGGTGACGACGTAGGAGCCGGGCTGGAGACCAGTGGTATCTATCTGCGCGGAGGCATCGCTGCCCGGGATTTTCATGTTGGTGGCGCTCCAGGTGTAGGTGACGGTGCGCTTGGGACTGAAATTGGAGCCGCGGGCCGTGGAGGTGACCGATTCGCCGGCGAAGACTTCCGTGGGCTGCAGGGAACAAGCGGCGGTTGGCGGAAGCGGCGGCTCTCCACCACCCAAGTTGAGAACAAGGCCGGTTTCGAGGCGCACGCCACGGAGTTCCGTGCTCGGGATCGTGGAGGGACCAAAGCGGTAATTAGAAGCGACATAGTCGGCCCTGAGCAGGCGCAGAGCGATGTGCCGAGACACGTTTACATCCAGACCGCCGCCAACCATGAGCCCGAGCTTGTCAATATCGTGGAAGGCGTCGGGAGTGAGGCGATGGTCGCCCACGAGGACTTCAAAAAATGGAGTAAAGTGTTTGGTGCGATACGTAAACTTGGGGCCGAACGAGATGTTGGCGAAAGCGGCGTCGTCAATCCTGTTGGCCAAAGTTTTTTCGCCGCTGCCCCAATTGGTGCTGGTGTCGAGAGTCAAACCAAACCAGCGATTAAAAACATATGTGGCGCTGGCGCCCGCGCCGCGGGGATTCGACTCCATGCGGCTGGAGATTGGAAACAAAGCGCCGGGAAGCTGGCCATGGACATCAGCGCCAGGATTCCAGAAAGAGTAACCGCCAAAGAGTTCCCACTTGGGTGCGGGCTGGTCCTGAGCCGCGGCGAGGCCGACAAGCAGAAAGAGAAAAGCAAACGCGGCCGAGAGCAGCAATAAAACCCGGACAGGATGGCGCTTTGATTGAGATGACATACAGAAGTTCCTCCGAAATTTAACAACGTGAAATGCGTTTCCTGCGCGACGAGCAGCGGGCCAGCCGTGAGGCGAGCCCGCTACTGAAGAGTTTTATGGACAAGCCGGGACCACGACCGTATTGGTGTCCAAGGTTACGGCGCCGGTGCGTGCCAGGGCTCTGCCATTCAGGGTGGCGCCGGTGGCGAGGGTGACGGATGCCTGCGCCATGATTGTTCCAGTGAAGGAAGTGGTTGTGCCCAGGGTCGCGGAACTTCCCACCTGCCAGAAAACGTTGTGGGAGTTGGCGCCGTTGATGAGGATGACCTGGCTATTTGTGGAAGCCGTGGTGAGGGTGGAAACGATCTGGAAAATCCAGACGGCGTTCGGATCGCCCTTGCCATCGAGAGTGAGATTCCCGGTGATTCCCAGCGAAGGCTGCGCGCTGGTGGTCTTATAAACACCGGGAGGAAGAGTCAGTCCACCGATATCGGCGGTCAGCACTGCGCCACCGGCCGCGCCGGCGGCGTTGTTGTAGGCGGTGGTCAAATCGATCTGGGCGGTCTGGGCGACGGAATCGTTGGAGTGGAACGCGCCGGTGATGGATGCGGGAGAACCAAATCCGGTGATGGCGGTGCCCGGCGAGACGCCCACGTCGCCGCTAACGGTGGTGGCCGTGCCGGCGACGTTGGTGACGGTGGAGCCGGCGAGAATTCCGAAACTGCAGGCCGAGCCCAGAGCAATGGCGCCGGCGGGCGGCGGACAGGGAGCGGAGGTGGTAAACGTCCAAACAAAATTGGAAGCGAGAGCGTTGCCGAACTGGTCTTGAGCGGCGGTGGTGATGGTGGCGGTGTAGGAGGTGGTGCCTGCAAGACTGGCGGAGGGTGTGAACGTTGCGACCATGGTGGCGGCAACGTAGCTGACTGCGCCAGTGACGTTAGCGCCGCCGGCAGTCAGAGTGAACGAAGTGGTGGTGAGAGTCGCAGCGTTCATTGGCTTGCTGAAAGTGGCGGTGATGATGGCGTTGTTGGGGCAAACGAGCGTGGAGGCATTTGGTGGGGTGACCGCGGTCACGGTGGGCGGCGTTAACGGATCACCTGGGCCGCCGGTACCAGCATGTTTATCCGGGTCGCTGCAGCCGGCGATGGCAACGGCCAATAAGAACGCCGGAATCCAAATCATCGAAACCTTCAATATGCGCATTTGCTTCTCCTCATCACCCGGTTACAATCCACTGCCCCCGCTCAAGAACGGGCGGAAACACTAGAAAATTCCAACTTTTGCTGCGTAGTTGGGTAGAGAAATTCAGTCATCCCTAGGGTTCATTTAGCAATAAGTGAGCGATAATGTCTGTCTAATACGAGACAGGGCCGGACTGGCGCGAAGGGCCACGAACTGTTCTCTTTTGCACAGTCTTGCGCAGGCGTTCTTGATAGGCTGAACATAGGCTAAGAATGCCCGGATCGAGATGCGGACTCCGCACAAATATGAAACGCAAGAGACTCACGAAGCGCGAGAAACCCGGGTCGTTTAACGCCCAAAAATTTCTGGATACGGCCGGCGTGGCGAGGAAAGTAGCGGATTACCACAGGGGCGAATCCATTTACTCACAGGGCGAGGCCGCGGGCACGGTGATGTACATTCAAAAGGGCGGCGTGAAATTGTCGGTGGTGAATGGTTCCGGCAAGGAAGCGGTGGTGGCGATGTTTGGTCCCACCGACTTTTTTGGCGAGGGATGCATGGCGGGGCAAACCGTCCGTATGGGGACGACAACAGCGGTTACGCCGACGACTTTGCTGGTGATTCAAAAAGAAGAATTGTTGCGCGTCCTGCACGCCGAGCGTGAATTTTCCGACCGGTTCATTGCCTACATGCTGGCGCACAACATCCGCGTCGAAGAAGATCTGATCGATCAACTGTTTAACTCCAGCGAAAAACGCCTGGCGCGCACGCTGCTGCTGCTGGCGCGCTATGGGGAGCAAGATCAGCCTGAACGGGTGTTGGCGAAGGTGTCGCAGGAGACGCTGGCGAGCATGGTGGGCACCACGCGTTCACGGATCAATTTTTTCATGAACAAATTTCGGAAGCTTGGATTTATCGAATACAACGGCACCATCAAGGTCAACAAGTCGTTACTTACTGTCGTCCTGCACGAGTAAAAGACATCTGCCAAAAAAGAAAGAGCCTGCCGGGTGGAGAATTCCCCGGCAGGCTGACGTTGTCTGATTGTTGTTATTTCGCAGCGGAGTGCTGTTCCGATTCGTTACGCGGCGCACTCTTTTCGAGGACCGACACAAGGTGACGCCCGGTTTCTGGTACACCAACGTGCTCGCCTCTCACGATTTCCTTTGCCTTGATGGGGTGTCCATAGACGCGTTCACTTGCATCATCGTCCGGACGAAGAGTAGTGCCTTCGACGGAGACTCCGGCAAAAAGACCGCGGGAACGCGAGTAGCTGAGGATCTCAGCGCGCATCCATGCGTCTGTGTCCGCGGAAGCATCGCGGCCCTTGGGGCCGGCGGCGACGGACGCATCTGCGCCGAGTTTGACCTTGCTGCTGAGGATGGATTCCATGCCCCTGTCATTCATCACGAGCAGGATTAGATCTGTACCTTCTCCACCGATCTGGAAACCAATACTCGCACCTTCGAGCGCGTACATTGCAGGGGCTCCCCACGGTCCACGGAATTTAGCGCCGGTGCGGCAAACCATCGCGCCGCGCCCGTATTCGGCGCCGACAACAAACGCCGCTTTCATCAGGTTTGGAAACACGATGACGCACTCGGCCTTTTCCAAGAGCTCGTGAGGAATGTTGTCCGGGACATTGAGGACTTCCTGCATGACCACGCCGCTTTCTTCGAGGCGTTTTTGCTCCTTATTCAAATCGGAAGCGAAAACGGAAACTGCTGCGAAGGTAATACATGCTGCACCGATTAAAGAACGATTCATCTTGACCTCCATGGTCGGAACTTCATTTTCGGGCGATTTACTTCTTTACTTGTACGCCTGAATTCGGTCGGCGCGGTTTACATCAGGAGAGGGAAATGCGTTACCCGACTCTCAGGCGGGATGCTTTCACGAGTTCAGGCTAGGAATTCTTGCGGGAGCCGGCGACGACCAGAACGATTCCACCGACCAGGGCAAGTCCACCGAGGAGTGGCGGTATGGCGACATGCTCGTGCTCTTCGGCCGTGGCGTGAAACGGCCCGACGTCTAGCACTTTTTCCTGGTGGGTATAATTGAATCCCTGGTAGGCCAACGCCAGGCCGCCAAGAACAATGAGTAGAATCCCGATCATCATCGCCGGCTTCATTATTGAGCGCTCCCTTTACGTTGTCCCTCTTCGACCCGAAACCAGATTAAAGATCAGAATTATCAGGCCCGCAACCAGCAGGATGTGGATAAGCCCTCCAGCGGTATAGGACGTGACCACACCCAACAGCCAGAGAACGCACAATACGACGAAAATTGTCCATAGCATTGCTTAGTCCGATCTCACAAGTGGCCTGTGATTCGAGCGCTTGTGACGCACCGAGGATTCACGAGCGATTTTTCTCGGATGCTTCATGCTAACGCGCCCGGGGTGGAGCGTCTGTTCACTTGGGTACAGGTTTTCAATTATTTCGCCGGAGCTGCCGCGAGATTTTGCGTTGGATCAACCAGCTTCAATTGGTCGAGAGAAGCCAGGACGCTTTGCCAGCGGGCGGCGTCGTTTTTCATTTCGATGGGAGCAGAGAGGTCGGAATAAAAATCGAGAATGTTCTGGCGGAGACCAGGGGAAGTCAGGTCGAACTTGTGGCTGGAAAGTTGACCGAGCAATTTCGCGTACGTCTCATCGGTCAACGAATACTCGGCAGCGCGGGTTTCCTTGCCGGTGTCGAAATCGGTGTTGGCAAGTGTCAGTGAGTCCGCGCGAACCTGTTGGAGGTAGATTCGGTATTGATCCACAGTGTTGTTGATGCTCTTGAAGTACAGATCCTCGGTCTTTGGCGTCGGGTTGTTGAAAGCCATGGCCTTGAAGGGGCCGATTTTCGGCATGTAGCGCAGAACGGCGGACCAGAAACGCGTGCTGAATTTGGGTTTGGTGTAATCCTTGCCCCACGTTTTTTCGTAGTCGGAGCGCGACAACCGGTACAGGAATTTCTCTTTGGCGAAGTCCGGCGTCTCTTTCATCATGTCTTTTTTGTGAGTACGCAGGGCGATCTGTGTCATTTCGGGGATCATGCGGCTGACGGCAAAGCGGTAGGAGCCGATGGCCAGATCTTCGTGGGTCAACACATCTTTCAACTCCACGCCGTAAACGATGGGGAAGGTTCGCTCGAGCAACGGTTTGGAAACCTGGAAGCCGATGAAGTCGTGATACTGCTGCGAGGCGTAGCGATTCTTGGCCACCTGCACCATGTCAAAGCCAAATTCCGTTTTCAGGTGGGCAGTGTGATCATCCGCGTAGCGCACGGAGTTTCCATATTTTGCGCGCAGCTTGGGATATTGGATGGAAACGGCCTGATTGACCGCCGGATGGCCGGCGATGTCGGAGGCATAGTGCGCGAGCGCGCCCAGGGCGAAAGCGTATTCATCGGCATCCTGGCTCTGCCGGACCAGTTCCTGGACGAAATCTCCGCTGCGGACGTAGTGGACCAGATTGCTGAATTCCACGCTGCCGAACGGATAGTAGCCGAGGTCCTGGATCACCGCACCGCCATAGGCGTAGCTGTGGGCTTCGGTGAGCTGTTCCTCCGTCAGATCCGGAAATCGCTGCAAAAGAAGCGGGCGAAGCTCACTGGTCCACAGCAAGTCGACAATCTCTTCGTGCGTTAGCACGGAGTAGGCAAACGAACTGCTTGTACACAAAAGGACCGCCAACAAGAGTGCCACGATGCGAACGCACAACAGGCCGTAACCGCGGAAGCCAGCCTGAGTGGCCGGCCGCGCTTCAGTTGGATTTTTTGAGGTCGGCAACAAGTTTTCTCGCTTCCTTCATTCTTTCTTTGTAAAACGCCGGCTGCAGCAGTGCCTGCTTGTCCCTGGCGTGCAGACCGGCCAAGGTGCTCTTCCTTGACAGGAAGAGAGACAGGGCCGCGTATGTCTTGATTTCTTTTTCGAGAAACTTAACCGCCCGTAACTTGCTGTCATTCATCGCCAACCTCCAGCTCAACATAGCTCCCAGAAGACGCGCCGGTGTACGAAGCGCAGCTACTTAGGTTACAGGCGGCCGAGAAGCACCAGCACGATGACGATCAGCAGAATCGTGCCCACACCACCGGATGGGGCGTACCCCCAATTGCGGCTGTGCGACCAACGTGGAAAGACTCCGAGTAGCGCCATTATCAGAAGAACGATTAGTACGGTTCCGATCATCGGTTGTTCCCTTCTCTATCGAGCAGGTTCGCGAACCTTTGTGTTCTCCGCCCGGCGGCTTGTTGCCTCTCGGCATTCAAGCACACCGGACGGAGTTGTTTTTATTTCAGGCGGTGAATGGACGGTCAGTCCACGTAGACATTGATGGCGATGCGATCGCGAGGGTACCTGCGGTTGTACAGGTAATAGCCGTCGCCTGAATAGTTGATGTAGACATCGTCGTCGTCATACCAGTTGTTGGACCAATATTCGGGCCAGGAATCGGCAAGACTGAACCAATAACCGCCGTATTGAAAGCGGGGATATCCGCCGACGATCACTACCGGGTAGCTGTAAATGCGGAAGGAGTGATCCGAGCCAAAGTAACCGTTATAGCGGTTTTCGGGAATGCGGTAGCCGTTGTAGCCACCGCGTTGCTGCCAGTCGCGATGCTCGGACTGCCAGTTGCCTGCGCGATGCTGTTGCCAGACTCCCTGCTGTTCGCCTTCCTGGCGGTGCTGCTCCTGCTGGGATTGTATGTGGACTGGTTGCACGTGAGCTTGCTGCTCCGGGTGCTGCTGCTGTTGGCCGCGGGCTTGCTGTTGGGATTGATTGGCTGAGCGGTCTTGCTGTTGTTGCTGATCCTGGCGTTGCTGGTCTTGCTGATGCTTGGCGATTTGCTGCTCTTGCTTTTGGGAATTGTCGTGTTGCTGCTGCTGGTCTTGCTGGCTCTTCGCCTGCTGTTGCGCGTGTTGTTGCTGCTGTTTGTCGGTGTTGGCTTGTTGCTGTTTCTGTTGCTGATCTTGCTGATTCTTTGCTTGCTGGCTTTTGGCCTGTTGTTGAGCATGCTGCTGAGATTGTTGTTGCTGTTGTTTCTGTTCTGGTTGCGGCTTTGGCTGCTGCTGGGGATGTTGCTGTTGCTGTTTTGGCTGGGGTTCTTGCTTCGGCGGCTTGGCCGGTTTTTCCTGGGGTTTCTGCTCAGGTTTGGCCGGATGTTCCTCCTGCTTCGGCTTCTCCTGCTGGTCCTGACGAGCGAATGCCGGGGCGCCCATTCCCAAGAACACAACCAATGCCGTTGTGCCGATGATTCCGATTGATTTCATACTATTTTTCTCCATGACCGAGACTTGCTGCGCGCGTTCTCGTACCTGGCCGGCGCGCTTGCACCTACGGCCATAAACTCTGATTCAAGTGGCGGCCTTGAACTGCGCCGTTAACCGCCGCTGGTTTACGTGCCGATGCGGATCCGCGACAGACTGTGAAAGAGTCCGAAAGCGTCCAGCAGCCACAACACGACGCCGATGACGACAACCGCATTCAAGATCGATTTGATGGTTCCCTGCATTGGGATAAAACGATTGACCAGCCAGAGCAATACGCCCACAACGATCAGGGCCAGCACAATTTGCATGAGAGGCATACTTTTGTTCCTTTCCGTTCGGGTTGCTAAACACTCACAGCAAGACCCGCATTTTTCGGCCTGCGGTCCGCTTTAAGTTGTCGTTCGATATCCTTAACGCTTGTGTGGGCCGAGGGGAACAAGCTCTGGGGGCCGTGCAACCGAAAAGTCCAATTGCAACAACTCAATCGTAGGCTTTTCCCACCTGCGCGTCTGTTCACTTGTATACAGGATCTCCGATTGTTTGGCGCAGGAGCGATTGCCCGTCGTCAATCCGGAAAAAAGCGGGAGCGCGATGACTTTAGGGGAAGAGCGGTTCGCAGATTAAACGATTTGGTTCTTGGTAGACGTCATCGGTTTGGACGAAAACGGTTGGAGCAGCCACTGGGTGAGCGATGTTTTCTTCTGTGGGGAGATCATCGCCTTGACCATGGCGTTCCAATCGTGGCGAAAACCAAGACTCCATTGCCGCAGCACGGGACTCGCGGCTGCCATCGCTCCACGCGTCGCCTGGAGAACGCGCTGCGAAACGCTTGCCAACATTGCTGGGGAAGCCGCTGGCCCGAGGCGTGCAACCGGGGGATTAGACGTCACGGCTGGCGAATTCTCGGTTGTAGCTTTTGGGCTCTCCCGCTGTGGGCCAGGAGCCGACGAGGCGGAAAGCAGGCGTCCCATCATGGCCACAAGTTCGGCCGCGCAATCGGACTGAATAGCGCTCGGGCTCGATGAGAGACTGTTTATAAATTGCGGCGAGCTGAACTCTGGAGACGCGGGAACCAGATCCAGGACGGAGAGTGATGCGCCCAGATCATCTGCCGAAGCATCACAGTTTTCTTCGATAGCGGTTGCAACAAGACACTCCGTGGTGCCGGACTCGCGCTCGGCCTCTGAAAGTCCAGCCAGGGCTGTTCGCATTTCCCCGCCGGTTGGCTCAACGGAACTAGCCATCTCCTGGTGAATCGAATGCGCGAAGTCACTCGTGGGTTCCGCATGGATAACGCTCAGCCTGGTGTCCCAGTGTGGCGATGAGCCATAGCTTGCAGGGAGTGGACGGAACTCCTCCATTAGGAAGTCCCTGGCGGCTTCTTCGACCATAGGGGAAGGAACTGGATTGAGCCCATCCACGTACGAATTGATCAAAGCGTGTTCGCAGAGGAGATTCATTACCCTGGGAATTCCGCGGGAATAATAGTGCAGCGCCTCGACGGCGGCGGAATCGAAGACCGGCTCACGGGTCGCGCCGGCGATACGCAACCGCTCGGCGATGTAGCCACGGGACTCATCCAGTGTGAGAGGAGAGGTGTAGCATCGGAGGGCAATTCTCTGGCGGAGTTGCCGCATTTCCGGACGCTTCAACTTTTCTTCGAGTTCGGGCTGGCCAACCAGGACGATTTGCAGAAGTTTTTCAGAAGATGTCTCCAGATTCAGCAGCAGGCGTATTTCCTCCAACAATTCGAAAGAAAGGCCCTGGGCTTCATCGACGATCAAAACAGGGTTGGAGCCTTCATGGAAGCGCGAGATAAGCCACTGATTGAGCTCCAGCAGCATGTTGCTGACGAGGCGGAAATCCGTGGAGATGCCGAAATCGTTGAGGATGAAATCGAATAGATGATTGGGCTTCAAATGAGAATTAAAGATAAAGGCCGTGGGCGTTTGCCGCTGGCGGAGCCAATCGAGGAGGTGATTGATCAGCGTGGTCTTGCCTGTGCCGACTTCGCCGGTGAGGAGAAGCAGGCCTTTACGCTGCTGAATACCGTAGGTCAACTGGTCCAGAGCTTCTTGAATGCGGGGAGTTCTGTGCAGAAAACGAGGGTCGGGGTTGATGTTGAACGGATTTTCGCGAAGTCCAAAGAAATTCTTGTACATGGCTGTGTAATCACGACCCCCAGCGTGGTGTTAGCCTGATTCCCTTCCACAGAAATCTTGCCGTTCAATTGGTCGATGGCGGCTCTTCGTGAGGGCTTCCGCGTGTCGCGCCATTCCAATCCAGAGAGCAACTCTCCGCGCGCACATCGAGGTTGAAGTGTTGAATGGCAACGGCGGCGAGATGCGCGGCCTGCTCGATCAGATCACTCTCCGCGAGGCTCGGCTGCCGGGGAAAGCAACAGTACGTCTCGAGGGTGCCGAGAAACTTCGCTTCGGTGGAAAGGATCGGCGTACAACTGAAGGGAGTGAGACCGAACGTAACGGCGCTCCGTTCGAATGTATGGAGGGTGTGTTCAGCGTCGTCTGGGAGCAACACCAGCGAGACCACATTTCCCAGCTGGATGTCGACGGTCGAGCACACTCTTTCGAGAATTTGCGGCAGCGGCGCACCCTCGGAAATCAACTCGAGCAGTTGACCTTCACCCGCCAGCAATAAATGAGTATTGTCCGGTGATTGGCGATTCATACGGCACTCCCCCAGGACCTCGCGAATGGAAAATCGTGCCGAGCGGAGCGTGAACCATGACGCCCGCGCTCAAACTGCGCCGGTAAAGGTTTTGCGCCTGAAAACGAGCATGCCTAAACCCGCCAAGCCGAAGAGCAAAAGGGATTGCGACCCGGGTTCCGCGACGGCGATCGTGGGAGCAGGGGCACCGTTGCCGGATGTTGTTCCACTTCCATTGCCGGATCCTCCGCCTTGTTTTCCCTTACCCTTGCCCTTCCCTTTGTTATCGGAGGAAGCGCCGTTATTGCCGCTGAAATCGACCAGATTTACAGAGTTCCCGGTTGAAGCCCCGCCGCTGCCGAGCTGGGAACCTTTTTCGCCCATCGCGAGCGCGCTGGGGGAAGAGCCTACGAAAGAGCTGGTGGATAACCCATTCTCTTTGGGTGCGCCGAGAAGGAAATTGCATTCCGCGGAAGCGCCTTGCCCGTTTTGCTGGCTGGTGAAGCCCTCCGAAAAAGTCACATATTTGCTTCCGCCCCTGGAATGGCCGGGGATGGTGTCCGCAAAGAGAGGAGCCGCGGCGGCGAGAGTGAATGCGAGAAACCATGCTGCATTTTTGTGCTTCATGTACTGCTCCTTGGCACATCGGTTACGTTCTTACCCGAAGTGGATAGAGAGTAGGACGTATACAAAACTCTGTCTGTCCAGTTTTGGACATCCATTTCAGAAAGAGGCTCCTCCAGCAGTAAGGGCGTGGATTCGACCAGGAGAAACGAAGCAGAATCGAGCGTGAAGACAGGCCTGCAGGGGCCGGCCGGGCGCTTGAAAGCCGCAACGGAAAGGATTGGCGCGGGAGCTGCGACCAGGGCTGCTGCCAGATCCGGGATGACGAGTTTCGCCACGCTCAACAACTTCAGAAAGTGTTGGCCGGCAAAGGCAGCGAGCACCGCGGCGAAAAGTGCGAGGGCAAGAACGGCAAAGAGCGAACAAAAAAAGAGCCAGCAGACGAGGAGTTCCCTGGCAAGGTAGGAATATCGGGTAAGGCCAAAGAGCAGAGCAGAGAATCCGAGGAAGTAAGATCCAAGAACAAACCGGCGAAAAAGAACTTTGCGGATCATAGAGTGCAGGGTAAGAGCGAAACCGCAACTGCAAAAAAGAAGGACGGCGAGATGACGGATACCGGACGCCCCGCCCAAAGGCCGCCCGATATCGCTCTGTCTTGCCGTCCGTGCACATCCTAAAGGAATGGCACCGAGGCGGGATGTTCCTTTTTAGACAGTGCCTCAAGAATTTCTCAAGTAAGGTGCTTACCTGGGAGCCAACCACTTCCCGGCTTTGCTTCAATACGACGGACTCGATGCGCTGGCACTTTCATTAGCCCGGCAAAGAAGAGTGGAGTGCAAGGATCCTCTCGGGGCGCAAAGCAGCGAAAGAGGTCCAACATGCCAAATGACTCGCATCAGAGAGCAGCCGAATTCCACGAACTGGCGGCGCACGCACACCGGACGGCCGCTGCCCACCACGGGAAAGAAGACCACCAGACAGGGCATGAGCATTCGAAGCAGGCGATGGAATATGCAAATAAGGCGATGGAGTGGACTCAGGAATCTCATCAGAGATCCAAGAAAGTTGCTGGGAACACATGAA
>DATHOY010000154.1:0-9806 GCA_035484435.1 Vulcanimicrobiaceae bacterium
CGGCCGCTGCCCACCACGGGAAAGAAGACCACCAGACAGGGCATGAGCATTCGAAGCAGGCGATGGAATATGCAAATAAGGCGATGGAGTGGACTCAGGAATCTCATCAGAGATCCAAGAAAGTTGCTGGGAACACATGAAAATGAGTAGAACGGCAGCTGTACGGAGCGCGCTATGACTCAGGCTGGGCAGCTGGCTTCCCATTTGGGGGTTTTCAACTCAGGCGCAAGCTTGGGCGGGAAGGTTGAGCATTTCCGGGACAAACAAAAAATCTATTCCCAAGGCGACACCGCTCTTACGCTGTTCTACATTCAGCATGGCGGGGTGCGGCTGACCACGCGATCGAAGGGGCAACCCTCGGCGGTGACCGCGATTCTGGGCGTGCATGATTTTTTCGGCGAAGTTTGCCTTGCGGGCTATCCGCTGCGGATGGCCACGGCGGTCGCGATGACAGGGAGCTCCATACGTACCATCCAAAAAGGGAAAATGCTGCAATTACTGCGCAAGAAAAATCTCGCCTCCAACGCCCTGGTCAGCTACCTGCTCGCCAGCCTCAAGAAATACCAGGATCACGTTGCCGACCTGTTGACATCCAACGCTGAACAACGGCTTGCGCGCGTTCTGCTACGCCTGGCACACCTGGAAAAGGATGGCTCCGCATCAGCTCAGGTTCCCATGGTGAGCCACCAGGTTCTGGCGGAAATGGTGGGCACCACTCGGCCGCGGGTGAATCTGTTCATGAACCGATTCCGGAAGCGCGGGTATATTCATTACGATGGAATATTGGTAGTGAACAAATCCTTGCGTAAGGTCCTGCGAAATAACTGAGGACAGCCTGGGCAGCGGTATTCCCCACTCATAACTGATACCTGATACTGGAATTCGCGTGAATTTCAGATTTCCGAGATTTGAACCACACAACCGAATTCCCGCTTTGGATGCGGGCTAAGATGGAGAGATTGCCGACTCCGGTTGCTACCCGTTCACGTTCCACACATACAGGAATGTGTCGTCGCTAGCGGTTGCCACGTGGCGGCCGGCCTTGCGAGTGGCTCGATTCAGCGCGGAGCGAACTTTTTCCTTGGATAGCGCCAGATCAGCCAACGGCACCTTCAGCGCCGAACCAGTACCAAGCCGGTCGAGGTCCTTGAGGATGGTGGTCACAATCAGCTTGTGCTTCCCCTCACGGCCCTGCGGGACATCCGACTGGATCATGGTCTTGAAGTGCATGGGCATGGCTTTAGATTGATTGCGCTCCATAGGTCCTCCAATGGGAGTGCTCGTTAAACTAACCTGCCGATATCGTATTGGAGCGTAACGCTAACCGCAAGTAACAAAATGTCTCGTTTTAGACACCTCGGCAAAGGAGTCGCCACCCTTCGCATCGAACCACAGCGTACATTCCCGACTAACGCCGGAGTTCCGTTTACAAAAGAGTTAACACGTAGCGCTTCCGGGCTGGTAGCTTTTATGTGGTGAAAGGAAATTCCGATGATTAAACCAAAAACGCATTTCGAACAGGTACCCCTGGAAATTGTCAAAAAGATCGTTGAGGAGGAGATTCCGCCGAAAACAATAACGGAGCGCCCTCCCATCAGCAGGAAGAACAAATCGCAGAAAGATCGCCTGGCGACCCCAAGGCAACCGATTGCAAGTTACCGGAGAACTACTGAGATCGAGGTTTCCAAATCATGATCAGTCCTTACAGCAAAAGGCCCAAGAGAATGCCAAAAGCGCAATTTACGTTTGACGCTCAGGCATTTCTGGATTCCGCCGGGATCGGCAGAAAAATCAAACAAGTGAATCGAGCGGATGTCGTCTATTCGCAGGGCGAAGCGGCCAGTACCGTAATCTACCTGAAGGAAGGCAGCGTGAAGCTGACGGTCGTCAACGGGGCCGGCAAAGAAGCAGTGATAACGATACTGGGAGCGGGTGATTTCTTTGGAGAGGGCTGCCTGGCGGGCCAGTCCGTTCGGATGGGGACGGCGACCGCGATCGCGGCCAGCACGGTGCATATAATCGAGAAGCGGGAAATGTTAAAGGTGCTGCACGAGCAACACGCGCTCTCCGACCAGTTCATCGCGTTCATGCTGGCGCGGAACATCCGCGTAGAAGAGGACCTGATCGATCAATTGTTCAACTCCAGCGAGAAGCGCCTGGCCCGTACGCTGCTGCTGCTGGCGCGTTACGGGAAGGAGGACCAGATCCACGGAGTACTTCCCCCGGTATCGCAGGAAATGCTGGCGGAGATGATCGGCACGACGCGCCCGCGGGTGAACTTTTTCATGAACAAGTTCAAGAAACTGGGGTTCATCCAGTACAACGGCGGACTGCAGATCAACGCTTCACTGTTGAGCGTGGTGTTGCACGACTAAAGCAAGGGGCGCTGCAGCAATGCAGCGCTTCCCTGCCGGATAAACGTGGGTTTGCGCCGTGAACGGCGCGCTAGCGGCCGTCGTGATCCGGATGGTGGTGGCGCCAATTCCAGTAGGCGTTCTGCTCTTTCACTTTGAGTTCGAGGAATGGGTGGTACTCCCTGTGGTTCTCGCCGAGGTACACGCGGTAGGAACGATCCTCGTTGTCGTCCCAATTGTGGTAATCCTTGTGATTGCGATCGTAGACGCGCTTGTCGTCATTCCGGTGCTCCTCCTGATGACCGTTGTCTTGCCGCGCGGCCGCGTAAGTCATGGCCGAAGGGACCGCGAGGGCCGCCGTAAGACAAAGAGAGCTGAACAAATATCGATATCCGCTATGCATGATGACATCCTCCTGGCGCGAAGATTCCTTCCTGGAATTTTCAGCCAGCGGTAAGTATGCGGAGTTTCGTTTTCCGGTGATGTTCGATTGCGGACAACCGTGGGTACTGCCGAACCCTAGCCCGCCGAGGAAATCCCCCTACCTGGGCCGAACGAAGCGATTCAAGCGGAGTTTGTGGCACGGGAAACCCGAGGCTGAGCGGCTTTCATCTGATAGAGCGACTTGTCTGCTGCATACAACAGCGTTCCGATGGTGCCGGCATCTTTCGGGAAGCTGGCCACGCCAACACTGACGGAGAGAGCAGGCTCCTCGGCATCTTTACCAAGCAGGTCGCAAATGCGGCTGGCAACCAGGGTGGCGGCGGCCCAACCGGTCTCTGGCAGGACGAGCGCAAATTCGTCGCCGCCGTGCCGCGCCGCCGTGTCTATGGACCGGCAGCAGTCATTCAAAATTTGCCCCAGGCGGCAAAGGGCCCGGTCGCCGGCAAGATGCCCAAACTGATCGTTGATTTTCTTCAGTTCGTCCAGATCCAACAGGAGGAGTGAGAATTCGCGCCCGGTACGTTTTGAGCGGCAGATTTCGGCTTGCAAAACTTCAAAGAGCCGGCGATGGTTGGCGAGGCCGGTGAGGGAATCGCAGTCGGCCTGATGGCGAAGATGATCTTCCAGGGTTCGTTGCTCGGTGATGTCGACAGCAATAATTTCATAATGCGCGGAGTTGCCGTTCTCGTCGAAAGCGCCGCGTCCACCGAGACGGACCTTTAGTGAAGTCCCATCCTTGCGTTTCCATTCGACCTCGACAGGTTCGATTAGCTGGCGCTCGCCAGAGCCCGCGGTGAAAGATGCGTTTTTCCGGAGGTTCGGAATGATTGCCGAGGCACGATTTGCCTCCAAGAGCTGTTCTTTTGAATCGTAGCCCAGCATGGTAACCAGAGCCTGATTGGCGTCGAGCAGTTCACCATCGGCATCGCATTGATAAATTCCATAGGCGGGGTTGTCCACCAGCGCGCGATAGAGAGATTGCGAATGCTGCAAGGCCCTGCGGGCGTCGTCGAGTTCGTCTCGTAATTTTCTGTCGTTCAGAGCGCGGCGAACGGCGAGGGAGATATGAGCGAGGTGTTCGTGGGCGACATATTCGAAGCACTCCAGGTCGCCGAGCTTGACAAGTGACTCGATGCCGAATCGCGGCGTCAACAAGATCAGCGGGATTTGCAGTGCGAGCTGATGGAGAAGCAGAATCGCCTCGGGCGCCTTACAGCTGGGGTTTGGAAACTCGACGAGAAGGACATCGTAGGTATGAGATTTCAGTTGTTCCACGCATTGCGGCAGATTCAGAACAAAATCGGAAGTGACCGTGAAGTGTCCCTTTTTGAGTTCCTGCAGGCAATTGTCAATGGCGTCGGCATCCCGGTGCATGAACAGAACGCGAAGCAAACGCGTTCTGTGGGTCTGCGTTCCCTCCGCCGCAGGAGTACCTGGGCGAAATATGGGTTGGCCCCGATTCGCGCTTGAAATGGTAGCCATAGTTTTTGTAACCACCCAACCGGTCCGCATACAGCGGAGAACATTAGAAGATGCAAACCCGGCATGTTTATCCTAATTGGCTGAAGAATCGTAATCTGTTCCGTTTTAGACGCTCGCGCTAATGGTTATTAGAGAAATGCGAGAGAGCTGCGGGGAGTGAGGAGGTGCGTGCGGTGATGCCCGGCGAGGGCACCGGAATGAATGTTCAAAAGGGGACAGTCGGGCACTCCGTTTGCCTTGGACAATAGCTTAGGAGTCAGGCCCCAGCATCAGGAGAAGCAGCATGATTTGTTGTCCGAATTGCGATAGCGCACGAATCCATCTATCCAGACGGAGGGGATTTCTGGAAAAAGGAATCCTGGCAATGATTTTCGTCCGGCCGTTCCGCTGCGAAAAATGCGATGATCGATTCTTCCATTGGAGCTTCAGTGCGAATCCAAGCGCGCCGCACGGCAACAAGAGAGCCTACGAATAAAAGCCATGATGCCCAAGTTTTATCGATTGTTTTCCCGCGTCCGCGGTCCGTTTGCGTTGATTTCTGGATTGGCAATGAAAATGGCCGGAAAAAAGCCGCGTGACACAGAGTTCGTGCCCCAGAGGATGTGCCCATTTTGTGGGCTGATAACCGCGCGCGGCAAAGTGAATTGCCTGGAATGCGGCAAAGCCTTTAAACCAGCTTAGAAATTGGAATGGAAAGCAGAACATGGAAAGGGCGGCCCGGTTAGAGGATCCGTCAGGCGGTTGCGACTGCCGAAATACCGAAAGATTTGAGGGCTTCGGTTTCGTCGTCTCTGATGTCGAAAACCGTATACAATTTCGTGATTTGCATCAGATCGTGAACTTTATTCGTGAGTTTGAGGAGCTTCAGTTCTCCCTCGTGCTTCCGCACCGTCGTGAAGGCGCTGACCAGATGGCCCAATCCTGAGCTATCGATGTAATTGACATCGGCAAGATTGAGCAGGATTTTGTTGTGGCCGTTACTTAAAAGGTCGGAGACCAGGGATCGCAGCGAGGCGCTCTCTGACCCGAGCACTATCCGGCCGCTGATGTCTACGACGCTGACGTCACCCACTGTGCGCGTGGTCATTTTCAAATCCATTCGGAGCCTCCTGTCACAAGAGTATGGTGACACTAGGCAGGGCCGCACTACTGTGCAAAATCGCACAGGAAGTCCTCCACGGCGCGGCGGCACTGAATGTAAGTTCGTCCGGGACGAACGCGGAGGACGCAGGGTTAAGGCGTTTTGAGATAGATGTTGCCGATTTTGTGGTCGCGGAGAAGGGCGTTGAATGCAGCCAGGTCTTTCGCTACCAACTGCTGAAAGTCTGCCGTCGCCTTGTCGCCCCGCTGCTTCAGATCTTCCTGCACGGCCGTTTGTTGGGTGGTTGGCGGAAAATCCGCGCTGCTATCGAGCTGGCTGAAAAGGTATTCGACCTTCTGGAGCAGCATGGGCGCCCAGCGGCAATCGTCCTGGCCGCGGCCGGTGAGCTTGAGCTGGAGCAGGGTTCCTTCGATCGCCGAGAGCTGCTCGGTGAGATCGTCGGCCGCTTTGTGCAGCGGTTTTGCGGTCTCGTCCGTGCCGAGTTCCTTTCCCAGCGCAGCGAGTTGAACGCGGAGCGATTCGATCTGGTTGACCGTGGCGGACATGGCGTTCATCTGGTCGTACAAAGCGGTCTGCACGCGCGTCTGCGCCTGAACGTCGGTATCCGAGCCCGCAGTGTGGGGATCTTTCAGCACAGTCAGCTTCTGGGTGAGTTTGCCGTCTCCCACAGTGAGCGTGACCGAGTACGTTCCGGGAGGCACAAGGACAGCAAGTCGCGCCATGGCGGGAGGCTTGCGCCAGCCTTCTGTGCCAAGAGGAATGTCGGGAGCGTAGAGCGGCGTGGTGCGCAGGCGAATTTGCGTGGTGCGCTCAGAGCGGAGGTCCCACCAGACGCGGTTGATGCCCGCTTTGACTTCGCAAGGCGCAGGGTCGGCATCCGGGTGTTCCTCTTCCTCGCCGGATTTTTTGGCCTCGGAGGCGCCGGGTTTGGGAGCGCGGCATTCGATTTCGCGGACTTTTTTGCCAGCCGCGTCCGCGATGGTGAGCTTGGCAACTTCCTTTTCGGCCAGGTTGGTCTTGAGAAAGAAATTGATGGGCGCGCCGTAGGGCGGATTTTTCCCGGTGGAGGGGTCGTACTCGACTGCTGCCGGCTGCGAGACTTCTTTGAAGCGGTAGGCGTCGCGCGGGGCAAACAGATGCGCTTTGGCCGCGCCGATTTCCGGCGTGAACTGCTGGAACGGAGTGATGTCGTCCAGAATCCAGAAGCCACGGCCGTAGGTGGCCACGGCGAGGTCGTGGAACCTCTCCTGAATCGCGAGCCAGTAGACTGGGGCGTGCGGAAGGCCGGACTGAAGCGGTTGCCAGTTTTTGCCGTCGTCAAAGGAAACGTACAGGCCACCCTCGGTGCCGAGATAGAGAAGACCTTTGCGGACGGGATCTTCGCGGACGCAGTGAGCGTAGCTGAGCATGTTGTGCGGAAGACCGCCGGTGATCAGTGTCCAGGTTTTTCCATAGTCGGCGGTTTTGTAGACAAAGGGATCGCGGAAGTTTACCTGATGGCCGTCGACGGTGAGGTAGGCCGTGCCCGCGTCGTAGCGTGAGGGCTCGATGTTGTCCACGGTGCCCCACTCGGGGAAATTGGGAAGATTTTTGGTGACGTTGGTCCACGTTTTTCCGGCGTCGCGAGTGACTTGCACCTGGCCATCGTTGGTGCCGGCCCAGAGAAGACCGGCTTCTTTGGGTGATTCGGTCAAGGCAAAAATCACGCCGGCGTATTCCACGCCGATATTGTCGGGAGTGAGGCCACCGGAAATCTGCTGGCGCGTTTTGTCATTGCGGGTAAGGTCGGGACTGATGATTTGCCAACTGTTGCCGCCGTCCGTGGTGACATGCACAAACTGGCTGCCGACATAGACTTTGTTGTGGTCGAAGGGAGAGATGGCGATGGGAAATTCCCAGTTGAAGCGGTACTTCACGTCCGCCGCGGGGGCGCCGGCAACGTAATCGGGCCAGACCTCGACTTCGCGGTCCTGATGGGTGCGTTCATCGAAGCGGGTTACGGTGCCGCCGATGCTGCCAGAGCCGGTGCCGGTGGACCAGATGATGTTGTTATCTACAGGATCGGGCATGGCGAAGCCGCTTTCGCCTCCGGCGACCGGGTGCCACGCACCGCGCGGGATGTTGTTGCCGAAGAAGCCGCCGAACTGCAGGCTGTTGCTGGGGCCGCGCCAGGACGGGCCGTCCTGGCGGTTGCCGTAAACAAAGTAGGGGATCTGGTCGTCGACAGTGACGTGATAGATCTGCGCGATGGCCAGGTTCACGTGGTTCCAGGAAATTCCACGATCGACGGAAATATTCACGCCGCCATCGTTAACCACCGCCATGCGATCTCCATTGGTGGGATCGATCCACATTTCGTGATTATCGCCGCCGGGATCGGCGGGCATCTTGGTGAGGGTGTGGCCGCCATCGAGGGTGCGGGAAAAAGATGCGGAGAAGAAAAATACTTCGTTCTCGTTGTCCGGGGCAATCTCCGTGCGGGTGTAGTAATGCGTGCGGCCGCGGAGCTGGCGGTCGGAGTTGACCATTTCCCAATTGTCGCCGCCGTCGTCGGAACGCCAGAGCTGGCCGAGCTGGCCGGGGCTGTTGGGCTGGGGGACGCCGTCGCCCGTTTCAATTTCCGCGTAGACGCGGTTGGAATCTTTTTTGGCGACGCGCACGGCGATTCGACCCACGGGGGAGTGCGGGAGGCCGTGACCCTCGAGGCGCTTCCAGGTTGCGCCACCGTCCGTGGATTTGAACAAGCCGCTTCCGGGTCCGCCGCTGGTGCGGCCCCAGGTGTGAATCTCGATCTGCCACATACCGGCGAAGAGGATTTTGGAATTGTTGGGATCCATGCCCAGGTCCGAGCAGCCGGTGTTTTCGTCGACGAAGAGGACTTTGTCCCAGGTCTTGCCACCGTCGGTGGTGCGATATACGCCGCGCTCCGGCTGCGGCCCGTAGGCGTGGCCCAGGGCGCAGGCCAGGACGATGTTGGGATTGGCGGGGTCGATCTCCACGCGGCCGATGCGGCCGGTCTTTTCCAAACCCATTAAGGACCAGGTTTTGCCAGCGTCGGTGGATTTGTAAATTCCCTGCCCAACGGAGATGTGGCTGCGAATAAAGGATTCGCCGGTACCCGCCCAGACGCTGTTCGGATCACTATCGGCGACTGCCAGCGAACCGATGGAAGCGACGGGTTCGGAGTCGAAGATGGGATTCCAGTGGATGCCGCCATCGGTGCTTTTGAAAATGCCGCCGGAGGCCGAGCCGACGTACCAGATATTCGGTTTCCCGGGGACTCCCGCGACGGAAGTTGCGCGGTTGCCCTCCGGGCCGATGTAGCGGTACTTGAGCTGGGCGTACACGTCCGGATTGAGTGGGGTTTGCTGCGCATGCAAGATGCAAGGATAGGAAAGCAGCAGAGCCATTGCGATCGCCGCGATGTAGGCAGGGACATAGAATTTCGCGCGGTTCAACATGGTGAATCCTCCGGTATGGATTAAATTGGGATGGGCGGATGATACAGGCGGAGCAGCGGCGGGTCAATGGTGACGCGCGTGTGACGTCTTCGCTTAGGCGACCAATGCGATTGAATGGGAGTGGCGGGCGTCCTGGCCAACTGTTGAAAACGCGGACCGTGATAGGCTCGATGCTATGCGGATCCTTTTTGTCCTTCTCTGCTGTCATTTGGTTGCAGGCGCGGGCGCTACGCGCGAGCCGGAAGAGGAGAAGACAGCACGGCCTCGCGTTTTTCTGATTACGATCGATACGCTGCGGGCGGACCACGTTCATTGCTATGGGTACGAGGGAATCCGCACGCCTACGCTGGATTTGTTAGCGGAGCAAGGGATTCGTTTCACGCAGGCGTTCACACCCAGCCCGATCACGAATAGTTCGCACACGAGCATCATGACGGGGCTTTTGCCGAGTTCGCACGGAGTGAGCGACTTCGGCGTTCCTTTGGCAGTCAAATATCCGACGCTGGCGGAATTGCTGACGAAGAGGGGCTACCGCAGCGCGGCGTTCATAGGCGCGGTGATCCTGGACAGCAAGAACCTGGCACCGGGGCTCGATCGCGGGTTCGAGTTTTACGATAACTTTCCGGAGCATGCGACCACGAAGTCACGGTGGGGACGGATCGAACGCCGAGGGATGGAGGTAGAGCAGCGCGCGGAATCGTGGCTGAACACGCACCCCGACGGTACGCAATTTGTTTGGCTGCACTTCTATGATCCGCACGATCCGTACGAGCCGCCTGCGCCATATTCCGAAACTTACAAGGACCGGCTCTACGACGGAGAGATTGCGTATGCGGATTCGGCGTTGGGGCAGTTCCTGACTTACCTCAAGAAACAGGGATGGTATGAGGGAGCGATGATTGTTGTGGTGGGAGATCACGGAGAAGGATTGGGCGAACATCACGAAGACACGCACGGGATTTT
>DATHOY010000155.1:0-9803 GCA_035484435.1 Vulcanimicrobiaceae bacterium
GGATTTTCTGCTCTACGACCAGGGCAAGCTGCAGAGCATCAGCAATTTTTCCGTTGAAACGGCGCAGACCCGCCAGCAGCGCGCGGCGAGCATTGCGAAGACGCAAGCGGACGCATCGGCCGGCGACGACGCGGCAGGACATAAGCCGCCGGTTCTGCCGGAGCGATTCGTCGCCCTGGTTTTTGACGACACGCACCTTTCCCTGCAGGACGCCACTTTTGCGCGTTCGCAGTCCGGCCGATTCCTCGACTCCATCGCGGCCACCGATCGCGTCGCGATTTACACGACCTCTGGCCAGAATACGCTGGAGTTCACCGCTGACCGCACGGCGTTGCATCGGGCGATCCTGGGAATTGTGCCGCGCCCCCTGACGCCCCAATCGATTGGTGGGGATTGCCCAGATATAACGCATTACATGGCCGACCAGATCGAAAACAAGCACGATTCACAGGTTGTGGCCGTGGCGGTGGAAGAAACGGTGCAGTGCCAGTTTAACGGGGACGAAACGAAGCGGGCCCAAGCGGGCCCGATAGTGGAAGCGGCGGCGGTTCGGGCGCTCAACGCGGGTGACATTGAAAATGAGTTCACCTACCGGCATCTGGAAGACGCGCTGCGCCGCCTGGCCAGCATGCCCGGTGAGCGCATCATGGTGATGGTTTCGCCTGGATTCCTGTTGACCACCGCATACCTGGATGAATCCGGCGTGATCGACCGCGCCAATCGTTCGAATGTGGTGATCAATACGCTGGACGCGCGCGGACTTTACACGCCCGACGTGATGGGTGACATTTCGCGGCCCTCCTCGGACAGCTTTCGCACGGCGGGGATAAAGACTATGTACCGGGTATCCGAGCAATCGGAAAATCAATTTGTTTTGGGCGACCTGGCGTACGGCACCGGAGGCACTTTCTTTCACAATTCGAACGATCTTCAGGGCGGGCTCCAGCTTGCCGGGCTGGCGCCGGAAGTTTCCTACGTGCTTGCGTTTTCTCCCATGAACCGCAAAATGGACGGCCAGTATCACGTGCTCCGCGTGCAGTTGGCAAAAAAATCAAAATATTCGGTGCAAGCGCGCCGCGGATACTACGCTCCCCGAAAAGTGAACGATCCCCAGGAACTGGCGAGGCAGGAAATTCAGGAAGCGATCTACTCGCAGGAAGAGATCAACGAGCTTCCACTGGACCTGCAGACACAATATTTCAAGAGCGAGCCCGAAGGCGCGCGCCTGAGCGTGGTTTCGCGCCTTGAACTGAAGAACATGCACTTCCGGAAAGCCGAAGGCCGAAACCTGGATGAGCTGACGCTGGCCACCGCGATTTTTGATGAAAATGGAAATTACATTACGGGCGGCGAAAAGATCGTAAAGATGTACTTGAAGGAAACCACGTACGAGCGACTGACCCACACGGGCTTCACCGTGAAATCGAGCTTTGCCGTCAAGCCGGGGCGATATCTGGTACGACAGGTGGTTCGGGATTCTGAAGGCTCGCAGATGGCGGCGCGCAACGGCGCGGTGGATATACCGTTTTAGGGAGGCAGTCATGACCAGGCAACCGATGAACGGAACGAAATTTCAGGTGCCGCTTGCGCTCGGATTGCTCGCGCTGTTCGCGTCTCATTCTCCGGCTTGTGCGCAAAATCCGGAACCGGCCAAACCCGAGGCACAGGCGCAGCAACAGCCCGTGGCGACTACTCCTGTGATTCGCACGGAATCGCGCGTGGTGCTGGTGGACGCGGTTGTGACCGACAAGAAGGGGAACTACGTCCACGACCTCAACCAGAAGGATTTCAAGGTCTACGAAGACAACAAGGAGCAGGCCGTCAGCAGCTTTTCCTTCGGCAACGATCCTTCCGGCCCCGTCAACGCGCAGAAGCACTACATGATTCTCTTTTTCGACAATTCTTCCATGGCGCCGCCGGACCAGATTCAGGCACGCGCCGCAGCCGGGAAATTTATCGCGGATGCAGCGGGACCCGACCGGCTGATGGCGGTGGTGGATTTCGGCGGCAGCTTGATTGTCCGGCAAAATTTCACGACGAACGCCGACCTGCTCACGGCGGCGGTAAGCGGAGTGAAGCATGCGGAGATTGAAACCAACGGGCAGAGCGCGGCGATGTCGAATCCCGTGATGGTCGCTTCCGCAGGGCTTTCCTCCATCAGCAACGCCGAAGCGGACTACGGGGCGCGCACCATGCTGCTGTCGATTCGCAGCCTGGCGAAAAATCTTCGCGCCGTTCCCGGACGCAAAATGTTGATTCTGTTTTCGGCCGGGTTTCCGCTGGATACCGAGCGGATGTCGGAACTCACGGCCACCATTGACGCCTGCAACAAGGCGAACGTTTCGATCTACTCGCTCGATGTGCGCGGCCTGGTGGCGCCGGTACTGACCGGTCCTACAGGCTTGATGCGCCAACCGCAGCCAGAACATTCGCTGGCGGCAACTTCACGCGACACCGATTCACAACACCCGAGGCTCGTTATGGCCAGCTTCACTCCCGCAAGCTTAGCTGACCCACAAAAGCCAGGTGGAGGCAGCGGAGGGACCGGGGGGAGCGGAGGAGGGGGCGGTCATCCAGGCGGAGGGACGGGGGGTGGAACGGGTGGCGGAGGCACGGGCGGCGGCAAGGGCGGAGCGCCAGGCGGCACCGGCGGAACGGGTGGCGGCAAGACGGGTGGAGCGCCGGGAGGGACAAGCGGAGGCGGAACGCGGCCAGTCAATTCGCCGTACAACAGCTATTACAATAATCCGAACAACTCGCCGCGCAATATCCTGCCGCAGATGCCGACGTCGGCCACGACTAACCAGCAGATCCTGCAATCTCTAGCAGACGGCACCGGCGGGTTTGCCATTTACAACACAAATGACCTGCTCGGCGGACTGCAACGGATCGCGCGGGATCAGAATGAATTTTATCTACTGGGCTACGTTCCGGCGTCAAGCGCGGAGGGCAGTTGCCACACTTTGAAAGTGAAGATGGAGCGTGGCGGGATGCAGGTGCGTTCGCGCAGCGGATATTGCAACGTGCGCCCGGTAAATCCGCTGGACGGCCGGCCAATCGAAAAGCAGATGGAGCTGCAAGCCGCGGGGAGTCAGCCCGGCGCGATTCACGGTGCGCTGCAGGCACCATTCTTTTATTCCGGGCCCAACGTGGCGCAGGTGAATCTGGCGATGGAAATTCCCGGCGACTCTCTTGTGTTCAATAAGGACAAAGGCAAGTATCACGCCAATGTGAACGTACTCGGCATTGCCTACAATCCCGATGGCACGGTCGGCGCGCGGTTTAACGACACGCTGAATCTGGACCTGGAAAAGGACGAATGGAAAGAGTTCACCAAGCAGCCCTACCGCTATCAGAACCAGTTTGATGCCGCGCCCGGAGGGTACAAACTTTCCGTGGTGCTGAGTTCCGGCGGCGACAGCTTTGCGAAGTTCGAAACGCCGTTGAAGATTGACGCTTACGATGGAAAGAAATTTACGCTGGGCGGGGTGGTTCTCTCCAAGACCATCCAGTCCGTGGACCAGATACCCACGGATGTGGATGCCACACTGCTGGAGGATCGCACACCGATGATCGTCAAGGGCATGCAGATTACGCCGGCGGCGAATTACGCGTTCAAGCAGTCGGACAGGGTGGTGGTGTATTCGCAGATTTATGAGCCGCTGCTCAAGTCGGATGCGCCGCCGAAAATTGCCGCCGGATACAGCATCTTCGATTCATCGAATAAAACTGTGATGTCTTCGGGAGCGATTCCGCTGGAGGATTTTGTTCAGAAGGGCAACGCCGTGGTTCCTTTTGCCCTGATTGTTAAGGTGAAAGACCTTCCGCCGGGGAATTACCGGCTGGTTCTCCAGGCCGTGGATGGCGCGCACAACCAGGCACCCAACCGCGAAACTCAGTTCAGCGTCGCCAACTAGCTTTTTGAGGGCCGGCCGCCCCACTCTGACGCTATCCTTAAGCCACACCAGCTCTTAGACCCAGCAACTTTTGCCGTTCCCGGGGGTTAATCTACTCGGTATGGACGAGTCTCCGCGCCACCTCTCCAAAAGCACATTGCCCGGCAGCCGTGTGCGCGTGTGCGTTGGCTCCCGGTCGTTTCTGGCGTGTTTCCTTTCCCTCAGCACATTCCTTTCTTTGGGAGTCGATGTTCCCACGGCGGCCTCGGCGGAGAAAAAGCCCAAGCAGGACCCTGTACTCAAAGGCCTTCCGGTTACGGATCTCACCGCCGACGAGGCAATTCTTCATGCGCTCAATCGCCTGGCTTATGGGCCGCGCCCGGGGGACATTGAGCGCATCAAGCAGATCGGGTTGGCGAAATGGATCGACCTACAGCTGAATCCAAATTCGATCAATGATTCTGCCGTAGAGGCGCGCCTGGACATTTACCCGACGCTGAGGATGCATACGCCGCAGCTTCTGGCTGAGTATCCGAATCCGAAGCAGGCGGCAAAGCAGGAATTGAAGACGCAGAACCAGAACGCGAATCAGCAACCCGGCGCCGCTGCCGCGGAAGTGATTGCCCGAGACATGCAGTCGAAATCGGCGCCGCAGGATCCTGTGCAACAAACCGCGCAGGGGGCTGATGCGGCCATTGCTGCGATGGCGCAGGAGATGGATTCCACTTCTACTGCCGTGAAATCCGCCGATTCTTCCGGTTCGAACACGTCCGCCCCCGCCGCGGATTTGCCTTCGCCGATGAAGATGAATCCGCCGACGCGCGGGGCTTCGCAACGAGATCCTTTGGGTGTGGATCCGAACGCCGTGCCGAGGGCGATTTCCGACGACAGCAAGCGGCCGCAACGAGTGGTTGAAGAACTTGCCATGGCCAAGACGCTGCGCGCCATTTACAGCGAGCGACAGTTGCAGCAGGTGATGGACGATTTCTGGTTCAATCACTTTAATGTTTTTGCAGGCAAGGGCCAAGTGAAGTGGTATCTCACCTCGTACGAACGCGACGTGATTCAGCCGCACGCGTTCGGGAAGTTCAAGGACCTGGTGACCGCCACGGCGCAAAGTCCGGCAATGCTTTTTTATTTAGATAATTTTTTGAGTGCCGACCCGAATGCCGCGCAGCGACTTGCGGCCCAACGTGCCACGCGGCAGCAAATGCGCCGCGGGCCTTATGGTTATCCGCCTCGCGGGCCGCAACTGGGGCAGAACAAGAAGCCACAGCAGCGGGGGCTGAATGAAAACTACGGCCGGGAACTGATGGAGCTGCACACGCTGGGCGTGGACGGCGGCTACACCCAAAAGGACGTCACGGAAGTGGCCCGGGCGTTTACGGGCTGGACGATTGAGAAGCCGCGCGAGTATCCGCAGTTCAAGTTTGACGAACGCCTGCACGACCCCGACCCGAAGATTGTGTTAGGCAAGAAAATTCACGCCGGGGGGATGAAGGACGGCGAAGAAGTAATCGCGTTGCTTTCGAAGAACCCCAACACTGCGCGATTTATTTCCACGAAGCTGGCGCGCCGCTTTGTTTCCGATGCGCCGCCGGCCGCTCTGGTGGACCGCATGGCGAAAACGTTCCAGAAATCCGACGGCGACATCCGGGAAGTGCTGCGCACGATGATTTACTCACCGGAATTCTGGTCGAAGGACGCAGTTCGCGCCAAGGTGAAGACGCCTTTCGAACTGGTGGTCAGTTCCGTGCGAGCACTGGGGACGGACGTTGATACGCCGATGCCGCTTGTGGGCTGGGTAGGCCGTATTGGCGAGCCGCTTTACCAGTGCCAGCCACCCACCGGTTATTCCGACAAGGCGGAAACCTGGGTGAACACGGGATCGCTGCTGAATCGGCTGAATTTCTCGCTGGCGCTTGCCGGCAACAAGGTGCGTGGCTCGCGGAGTGACGTCAACGCGCTACTGGGCACGGAATCTTCGAGCGATCCGAAATCCGCGCTGGACCGCGCAGTGCAGGTCTTTCTGGGGGGGCAGGTGGCGCCCAACACGGTGGATACATTGCAAAAGCAACTTGAGAACCCACAGGTGGTCCAGGCGAAATTGGACGATCCCGTCAAGCAAGTGGACCTGGGCGTGGTAACCGGCTTAGTGCTGGGCGCCCCAGAATTTCAGCGCCGCTAATATTGAGTGTGGGAGCGAGGCTCCCGCTTTTACGTGGTAAGCCACGAGGAAGTCTTTAAGGCCGATATCGAGGTGAGCCGATGAGCGACCGCTGCTGCGAAGGAATCCGTCCTGCAAGATTCTCGCGCCGCTTTTTTATGAAGCAAGGCGGCATCGCCCTTGCCGGACTGAGCACGGTGCCGGCGTTTCTGCAGCGCGCCATCGCATCGACTCCTTCCGCGGGGAAAAAGCAACTCGTGGTTCTGTTTCAGCGCGGCGCGGCCGACGGCCTAAACATCGTCGTGCCCTTCGGCGAACCGAACTACTACCGGCTGCGTCCGAGCATCGCCATTCCCCAGCCGAAGCGCGGCGGCGGGGATGTTGCGATTGATCTTGACGGCTACTTTGGGCTGCACCCGGCGCTCGCTTCCTTCGCGCCGTTGTTTCAGAAAAATCAGCTCGCCATCGTTCACGCCGCCGGTTCGCCCGATCCGACGCGCTCGCACTTTGACGCTCAGGACTATATGGAATCCGGAACGCCGGGGGTGAAAGCCACGCAAGACGGCTGGCTGGACCGCGCGATCGGCACGATCCCCGAAGAAAACGCTTCGCCATTTCGAGCGGTCGCGATGGGGCCAAATCTGCCACGGATGTTGCAAGGCAGCACCGGGGCGATTGCCATTCCCGATCTGCGGCAGTTCAAGGTGCAGCCGCAGTCGGCGGCAATGGCCAATGTGGCCGAGGGCGGCTTTGAAGCGATGTACGCGCAAACGGTGGATCACGCGTTGCACGGCACGGGCACGGAAACATTTGAAGCCATCGACATGCTGCGGAAAATCGACACTTCAAAATATCCGCCGGAAAATGGCGCGGAGTACCCGAAATCGCCTGTGGGCCAGCGGCTGCAACAGATTGCGCTGATGATTAAGGCGAACATCGGGCTGGAAGTGATGTTTCTGGATTGCGGCGGTTGGGACAATCACGTCAATGAAGGCAGCACGCAGGGGCAACTTGCGAACCTGTTGCGCGATCTAAGCCAGTCGTTGGCCGCGTTCTATCAGGACATGGGAGATCGCATGGGTGACGTGGTAGTGGTGACGATGAGTGAATTTGGCCGCACCGCGCGCGAAAATGGCAACCGAGGCACCGACCACGGCCACGCCAACTGCATGTTCGTTATGGGAGGCGACGTGAAGGGCGGGCGCGTATACGGCAAGTGGCCCGGACTGAATGATCATCAGCTGAACGATGGCCGCGATTTGGCTCTCACCACGGACTTCCGCTCCGTCGTTGGTGAAATCCTGACCAAGCACCTGAGCGTTCAGAATCTCGCAGCTGTGTTTCCGAGTTTCGATAACAAACCGAGTCATTTCCAAGGACTGATTCGCTCCTAATTTTGAGTGCGAGAGCGAAGCTCTCGCTTTTATAGTGTAAACGTCACCTCAAAATCATCCGGAACCTCCACCCGATCAATCGGAAACGAACGAACTGTCCGGTAAAATTCCTGTTCCGCCCTTCGCTCAAACCAACTGGCCGAACACCAAGGATATGCGCTAGCACTAAATGCCACCCGGTGCCGAACCGCGTTCTGATGCACGTAATTCAATCGGGCCAAAAACGAGCGGTGAAACGTTATTTGCGACTCCCAGTATTGAAACCACACCTTTCTTCCACGCGTGCCGTCCAATTGATTGATTTCCATCGCGCTTTTCGAATGGAATTCCCGGATAAAATCTTTCAGGGCACTGTCCTTCTCCGATTCGCCCAGAAAATGGTAATGATTTGGGAACACGGCCCAGGCTTGCAATTTCCAGCCGAGTGATTCCGCCAGGCCCAGAAGTAGATTTGTCAGAAATGTGAGGTTTTCTGGTGTTCGGAACAGAGGGAGTTTCAAGTAGGTTCCCGCGGTAACCATGTAGGAACCGGCCGTGGACACTCGATGCGCTGGGCCGTGCGGCCAATCCCGAAGTCTCTGGGGAGGCTGGTTGTGCAACACCATATTGAGTGCGGAGGCGGAGCCCCGGCCTTTTGCGCAATTATATATCTCAACAGTAATATGTCAAGATAATATCAGTGGCCAAAGTTCCAGCATACTCCGCGAAAGCGGGAGCTTCGCTCCCGCACTCAAAAAACTCGCGCCTCACTCGCTAAGCTGCCGTTCCGCGGATGCGCATGCTGTAGAACGAGCGGTAGACGAAGGTGAAGGAAACGACGAAGAACACAGCCGACATAATGTTGGTCAGCGTGCTCCCTTGCGTAGCCGTCAGTCGCACCGCGAGTTCAACCGCCAGCAAGCCGAAGAGCGTGGTGAATTTGATGACCGGGTTTAGCGCTACCGAAGACGTGTCCTTGAACGGATCGCCGACTGTGTCGCCGACCACCGTTGCGTCGTGCAGTGGTGTGCCTTTCTGCTTCATTTCGACTTCGACAATCTTCTTGGCGTTGTCCCAGGCGCCGCCGGCATTGGCCATGAAAATCGCCTGGTACAAACCGAAGATGGCGATGGAGAAGAGGTAGCCGATGAAGAAGAAGGGCTCCAGGAAAGCAAAGGCCAGAGTGGCGAAGAAAACGGCGATGAAAATGTTCAGCATGCCTTTCTGGGCATACTTGGTGCAGATTTCGACCACTTTCTTGCTGTCTTCGACGCTGGCTTTGGTTACGCCTTCGAGTTTGATGTTGGCCTTAATGAATTCCACCGCACGATAGGCGCCGGTGGTGACCGCCTGCGTTGAAGCGCCCGTGAACCAGTAGATCATCGCGCCGCCAGTGATCAGGCCCAGTACAAAGGGCGCGTGGAGCAAGGAAAGATGGTTGACGTTTGTGGTCAGCCCGTTGGTCAGGGCCATGATGATGGAAAAGATCATCGTGGTCGCGCCGACGACCGCCGTGCCGATAAGCACCGGCTTGGCCGTGGCTTTGAAAGTGTTGCCCGCGCCGTCGTTGGCTTCGAGCATTTCCTTGGCGTACTCAAAGTTCACGTCGATGTTGTAGTCCTTCTTCAGTTCGGCTTTGATGTTCGGCACTTGCTCGATCAGCGAAAGTTCATACACGGATTGCGCGTTGTCGGTGACGGGGCCGTAGGAATCGACCGCGATGGTCACCGGGCCCATGCCAAGGAATCCGAACGCCACCAGGCCGAAGGCAAAGACCGCCGGCGCCAGCATCATCCCGCCGAGGCCCATGTTGCTAATCAGATAGCCCATGGACATCAGCAGCACCATTGCCAGTCCGATGTAGTACGCCGAGAAATTTCCGGCGACGAAGCCGGACAAGATACCGAGAGATGCTCCGCCTTCTTCGGCGGAGGTAACGACTTCCTTGACGTGCCGCGATTCGGTCGAGGTGAACACCTTTACAAGCTCCGGAATGATGGCGCCCGCGAGAGTCCCGCAGGAAATAATGGTTCCGAGCTTCCACCATTGCGAAGTGTCGCCGCCGATTTCTGGAATGATCAGTTTGGAGACGACAAAGGTGAGTGCGATGGAGACGAAGGAAGTGATCCACACCAGCGAAGTAAGCGGCGCCTCGTAATTCATCTTGTCCGCGTTGCCGTACTTGGCTTTGGCGATGACCCCGTTGATGAAATAGGCGGCTGCGCTGGCGATCAGCATCACGATGCGCATCACGAAGATCCAGACCAGCAACTGCACTTGCAGTGTGGGGCTCTTGACCGCAAGCAAAATAAAGGTGATCAGGGCCACGCCGGTGACGCCGTAGGTCTCGAAGCCATCCGCGCTGGG
>DATHOY010000156.1:0-10829 GCA_035484435.1 Vulcanimicrobiaceae bacterium
GCGGCTCAGCACATCCGTGAAGGTCCGCGGCTCCCCGCTCATTCCCGGCTCCAGGTAAACGGCGATCACCAACTCCGCGCCCATCAGCAGCAATCCTTCATAAGGCACCAGCGCGGTCAGAAATCCATCCACCAGCGTTCGCCCCTCATACTGAATCGGCACGAACAATCCCGGATACGCGCACGAAGCCCGCAGCGCCGGCCCGATCGGCCCTTTCTGGTAGTAATAAACCGGCAAACCCGCGTTGATGTCCGTGGCCGCGATTGCCAGCGGCGTATGCAACTCTTCAAAATTCTTGATCGTCGAAAAGCGCGTCAGAAACTGCTCCATGCGCTGGTTTGTGGCCAATCCCAGCCACGAAGGAGTCCACCGCCCGAAATCCGTAAACTTCGTTTCGCACGCGATCTGCTCCATCATTTCGAGCGAAGCCCCGGCGCAATAGCTCGCGCCAATCAGGGCGCCAACGCTCGTGCCCGCCACCATGTCAATCGGAATCCCCGCTTCCCGAAACACGCGCAGCACGCCGATGTGCGCAATGCCGCGCGCAAATCCTCCGGCCAGCGCCAGGCCCACCTTCGGCCGCCGCTCGCCCGTTGCCGTATAGCCATTGCTGAACGCTCGAAACCACTCCTTCGCGCTCCGCAGCAAACTGTGCGCGCTCGATTCCTTCCCATTCGCCATACCCCAATCTTAGTCTTCTCCAGCCCATTTCAAACACCTGTTTGACCCGTGGCTTCCCATTTTGTAACCTGTTCTGCCGTCCAATTTTCGTTCCCCAAGGTCAGGTTATGACTCATCGCATCCAAAAAGCAGTCGTCCTCGGCGCCGGCACCATGGGCGCACGCATCGCCGCGCATTTCGCCAACGCCGGCCTCCCCTGCCTGCTGCTCGACATCGTTCCGAAAGACGCCGCTCCCGCCGATCGCAACAAAATCGTTCTTGCCGGCCTGGACGCCGCCAAAAAAGCCAAGCCTGCCGCTTTTTTCACTCCCGCGCTCTCTGCCAAAGTTTCCATCGGCAATTTCGAAGACGATCTTCCGCGCATCGCCGACGCCGACTGGATCATTGAGGTCGTCGCCGAAAATCTCGAGATCAAGCGGGGCCTCCTTGCCAAGGTTGCCCAATTCCGCAAGCCCGGCTCCATCGTTACCACCAACACCTCCGGCCTGCCCGTTCACCTCATCGCCGAAGGGTTGCCAGAGGAATTCCAGCGGCATTGGGCCGGCACGCATTTTTTCAACCCGCCGCGCTATATGAAGCTCGTCGAAGTCATCCCCGGCCCGAAAACTTCTCCGGAAGTTCTGCAAACGGTCTCTGATTTCTGCGATCGCCAGCTTGGCAAAGGCGTGGTCCTCGCCAAGGACACGCCCAATTTCATCGCCAATCGCATCGGCACCTTCTCTATGCTCAATGCCCTCCGCCTGATGCAATCGCTCGGCATGACCATCGAAGAGGTCGACGCCTGCACCGGCCCCGCTGTCGGCTGGCCCAAGTCCGCCACATTCCGCACCGCGGACATCGTCGGCCTCGACGTCCTGATGCACGTCATCAAGAATATTTACGAAACGGCTCCCAACGACGAGTCCCGCGAATCCTACAAAATTCCCGCGTTCGTCGAGGAAATGGCCAAGCGCAAGTGGCTCGGCGACAAAACCGGCCAGGGTTTCTACAAGCGCGTAAAAGGCGGCCAGGGTGAAAAAGAAATACTCACCCTCGACCTCGCGACCATGGAGTATCGCGAGAAACAGAAAGCCCGCTTCGCCTCCATCGAAGCCGGCAAAGCCGTTGAAGACACGCGCGAGCGCCTGCGCGGCCTGCTCGCCCCTCTCTTTGAAGGCCAGAAAACCGACAAGGCCCAGCAGTTCATGTGGGGCGGCCTCTCCGAAATGTGTCTCTACGCCGGACGCCGCATGCCCGAAATCGCCGACAACATCGTGGACGTGGACCGCGCCATGCGCTGGGGTTTCGCCTGGGAACTCGGTCCGTTTGAGATGGTTGACGCCCTTGGCCTTTCGGCCTTCGCTGCGCAAATCAAAAAAGAAAATCGCGCGCTGCCCGCCGTTTTTGAAAAAGCTCTCTCGGCCGGCCGCACCAGCTTTTACGAATCCAGCAAGGGAGAAACTTCGGTCTTCGATCTGGCCACCGCCAAAACCCAAAAAGTCGAAGAACCCGCCGGCATTCTCATCCTCAAAACCCTGAAAGACGCCGGTCGCGAAGTCGAACGCAACTCCGGCGCCAGCCTCATCGATCTCGGCGACGGTGTTGTCTGCTGCGAATTCCACTCCAAGATGAACGCCATCGGCGCCGACCTGATCGCCATGATCCACAAAGGCATCAAGCGTCTCGACACCGATTTCGACGCCATGGTCATCGCCAATCAGGCCGCCAACTTTTCCGTTGGCGCCAACCTCATGCTCGTCCTCGTCGGCGCGCAAGAGCAGGAGTGGGACGAGTTGCACATGGCCGTGAAGCAGTTTCAGAATGTGAATCTTGCAATTAAGTACGCTCCGAAGCCCATCGTCGCCGCTCCGCAAGGCATGGCCCTCGGCGGCGGCTGCGAAGTCAGCCTGCACGCCGCGAAGATTCATTCCGCTGCGGAAGCCTATATCGGATTAGTCGAAGTTGGCGTAGGCCTGATCCCCGGCGGCGGCGGCACAAAAGAAATGCTCATCCGCGCCAATGAAAGCGCGGCTTCGGGTGACGACCTCGATCTTTTCCACACGCTTCGGCCCTTTTTCGAAAACATCGCCACCGCCAAAGTCGGCACCAGCGCCGAAGAGTGCCGCGACCTCGGCTACCTTCGCCGCACTGATACTTATTCGATGAATCGCGATCGCCTTGTCGCCGACGCCAAGCAAACCGCTCTCGCGCTCGTCCGCGGCGGCTGGAAGCCCTCGGCCTCTTCCTGGCAGGAAGGCGCGCAGTCCACCCAAATCAAAGTTCTCGGCGAATCCTTCCTTGCCGCCGGCAAGCTGGCTATCCACATGATGACTCGCGGTGGCTACGCCTCCGATTACGACGCTCACGTCGCCCGCAAACTCGCCAACATCCTCGCCGGTGGCGCGCTCTCCTCGCCGCAACTCGTCAGCGAACAATACGTCCTCGACCTCGAGCGCGAAGCCTTCGTCTCCCTCTGCGGCGAAAGGAAAACTCAGGAACGTATCGCCCACACCCTGAAAACCGGCAAACCATTACGAAACTAACCTGTAGCTCAGGCCTTCAGGCCTGAGGGTTTTCGTGGCCCCGCCGCGACCTAGCCGATTTCGGGGAAGGCCTCACCCCTGAAGGGGTGAGCTACAGCGATGCATCGTAACCGCCTAAATCCGTATTGTCCTCTCGCCTAAAGTCGTCTATCCTCATCTGCATGCAAAAACTTCTCGCCCCGCGCGAAGCCGCCAACATCCTTGGCATCAGCTATCCCACGCTGAAACAATGGATCTACCGCGGCAAACTTAAAACCGCCAAAACCCCCGGCGGCCACCACCGCGTCCCCGAATCCGAGATCGACCGCCTGATTCCCGCTTCCCTCAGCCGCGGCGAACCAGCAAACCGACGTGGCAATTTTCGTAAAATCAGCGGACGCAACCAACTCGTCGGGCGCGTCATCGCCATAAAAGTCAGCGGCCTGCTCGCCCAAATCACTCTTGCCATCGGCGAACAGCACATCACCTCCATCATCACCGCCGACGCCGCCAAGGAAATGCGCCTTAAGCCCGGTGAACGAGTCGCCGCCCTCGTCAAATCCACCGAAGTCATGATCCTCCGCGTCTGACCACAATGCGCAACCCGAACCGCACTCCAAGTCGCCTTTGTAGCGGCCGCCTTCTGAGGCGGGCGCTTTTTCTTCTCTCTTTCTTTCTTTCTTCCACGGTTCACGCCCAAACCATCCGCATCGCCGCCGCCTCGGATCTCCAATTCGCCCTTCCCGATCTCGCCGCCCAATACGAAAAACAATCCGGCGTAAAACTCGCCATAACCTACGGCTCCAGCGGCAACTTCGTCGCGCAAATCCAGAACGGTGCGCCCTTTGATCTCTTTTTCTCCGCTGACGTCAGCTACCCTCACCAACTGATTGTCGCGCAATTGGCGGACGTCTCTTCGCTTCAAATCTATGCCGTGGGGCACCTGGTCCTTTGGCTCCCGCCAGACTCACCCCTCGACCCTTCCGCGGGTCTGAAGACTCTTCTGAACCCTCGCATTCAGAAAATAGCCATCGCAAATCCGGAGCACGCCCCATACGGCCGCGCTGCCATTGCCGTCCTTCGCGAAGCAGGCCTCTACGACCAGCTCAAGCCAAAACTCGTCTTTGGCGAAAACATTGCCCAAGCTGCGCAATTCGTACAAACCGGCAACGCGCAGGCTGGACTCCTTGCTCACTCTCTGACATTTTCTCCCGCCATGAAATCTGGGAAGTTCTGGACGATACCCGTGGATAACTATCCCTCCGTGGAACAAGCCGTCGTCCTGATAACCGCTTCGCCCAACAAAGAAGCCGCTATCTCGTTTCTTGCATTTCTAAAAACCCCCGCAGCCCGCACTATCCTTGAGCGATATGGTTTCTTCCTCCCTCCACCAGCAGAGGCAACCAAACATAAGCTATGAATACCGAAGCGCTGCTGCTGTCCTTCCGCCTCGCGGCGACCGTTTCGCTGTTCCTTCTGGTGCTCGCCCTGCCGCTCGCCTACGCCATCTCTTTTTTCCAGTGGCGCGGGAAATTCCTCGTTGAATCCGTTGTCGCGCTTCCCCTCGTTCTTCCTCCCACCGTCCTTGGTTTCTATGCACTGCTGGCCATGGGCCCCCACGGCCTGCTCGGAAAGATCTGGCAATCGCTTTTCGGCCATCCTCTCGCTTTTACCTTCACCGGACTCGTGCTTGCCTCTATGCTTTACAGCCTTCCATTCGCAGTTCAGCCGCTCGTCGCTTCCTTCGAATCAATCGATCGCCGCTTGCTCGACGCCTCCGCCATCCTCGGCGCGGATCGCGCGCGCACATTTCTTCGCATCATCCTTCCGCTCGCCTGGCCCGGCGTCCTCACCGCACTGGTGCTCAGCTTTGCGCACACGCTCGGCGAATTTGGCGTTGTCCTCATGGTCGGTGGCAATCTGCCCGGCATCACTCGCACCGTCTCCATCGACATCTACGACCGCGTCCAGGCGCTCGACTACGCCGCCGCGCACCAGACCGCGCTGCTGCTCCTTCTCATTTCGTTTGTGGTGCTTTCGATCGTTTACGGTGTGAACCGCCGCGTCTGGTCGCCCTGGCCGGCGAAATAAGCTTCGCTATGCTGAACGTTAAAATCCGCAAGCTGTTTCGTTCTGACGCGCAACCCTTCGTGCTGGACGCCAACGTATCGTTCCCGCCCGGCTTTACCGTTCTCTTCGGCCCGTCAGGCGCGGGGAAATCCACGCTCCTCGATTGCATCGCCGGCCTGCAGCAGCCGGATTCCGGCGAAATTTGCCTCGGTGAAAAAGTCTTCTTTGACGCCGCCGGCAATCTCTCTTTACCGCCGCAGCGTCGCGAACTAGCGTACGTCTTTCAGTCCCTGGCTCTGTTCCCACATCTCTCCGTCGAACAAAATATCCGCTATGGCCTCGACAGGCTCGCCGCCTCCGAACAAACCGAACGCGCAAACACCGCCGCAAGAAACTTTCGCATCGAACATCTTCTCTCCCGCCGCCCCGCCGAACTCTCCGGCGGCGAAAAGCAGCGCGTCGCCCTTGCCCGAGCGCTGGCAACCAGCCCGCGCGTCCTGCTTCTTGACGAGCCGCTCACCGGCCTCGACTCATCTCTCCGTCGCTCCATCCTCGAAGATCTTCACGCCTGGAACGATGCCAACCGTATTCCCATTCTTTACGTCACGCACAATCGCGAGGAAGTCGACGCCATCGGCGAACGCGTCGTCACGCTGG
Source organism: Vulcanimicrobiaceae bacterium (assembly GCA_035484435.1). GTDB lineage: Bacteria > Acidobacteriota > Terriglobia > Acidiferrales > UBA7541 > Acidiferrum. The sequence goes on from DATHOY010000156.1 coordinate 5,910, forward strand.
TCAACGGCCGCGTTCAAGAAACCGGCACGCCCCGCGGCGTCCTCGATGCACCGCGCACCATCGAGCTTGCCCAATCCGCCGGGTTTGAAAATGTTCTCCCTGCTGTAGTCGTCGAACACCGTCCCGCGGACGGCATCATGCGCGTTTCGCTCGATCATGCCGCCTGCGAAATCGAAATCCCATTGGGCGAAGCCGAACCCGGCAGCGAAGTTCGCGTCGCCATACGCGCCGGCGACATTCTCGTCGCCACCGAGCCGCCGCACTTCCTCAGCGCCCGCAACATTCTTCCCGGCACGATCGTGTCCGTTGAAACGCGCGGCGCGATGGTCGCCCTCCAGGTAAAAGCCGGCACAGTTTTCCAAGTCCATGTCACTCCGGGCGCCGTCCGAGCTCTTGACCTCTCTCCCGGCCTCCTCGTCTGGCTCGTCATCAAAACTCATTCCTGCCACCTGGTCCGCTGAAGGAGCGGCGCGCCATCTGTAGCTCAGGCCTTCAGGCCTGAGGGTCTCCATAACCACAAGCAAAAGCGCATCATCTGAGACGACGGGCGGACGAAACCGGATAAATAGGACGGGCTCATTTGTCGCGCTGGATAATTTCTCGGCCGGGATGGAAACCCCTCGCCCCTCAAAGGGGCGAGCTACAAAATAATTTGAAGGTATTCTCTCCGCCCCCTCCCCCTCTGTTACCATGTTTTGTATTCAGTGAGGTTAGTTGTGCCCGCAAAAAAATCCAAGGAAAAGCCCGCGCCCAAGCCTCTCCGTGCGCGCCATGCTGGCCGCTCCGACCCCAAGTCCAAGCCCGGCACGCGCCTCCAGGAAGTTTTGCGCAGCGCCGCCAACATTTTTTTCGCCAAGGGATTTCACGCCACTTCGATTGAAGACGTCGCCCGTGACGTGGGCATGCTCAAGGGTTCCCTCTACTACTACATCAAGTCCAAGGAAGATCTGCTCTTCCAGCTTCTGCTGGCGGGCATTGAAGACGGCGACGCCTACATCGCCCAGCACATCGATCTCGAGGGAGAACCGGTGGAGCAACTCGAACGCGCCATCCGCGCCCAGATCGATTACATCATCCAGAACAAGGTCCCTTTCGGCCTGTTCCTTCACGAATTCGATTCGCTTTCCGGCAAGCGCCAGCACAAGGTGATCGCGGTGATGTCGCGTTACAACACTCGATTCGTGGATTTGGTGAAGCGCGGGCAGGAACAGGGGAAATTAATCGAAGGCGAGCCGTGGCTGATCGTCAACGGCATTCTCGGAATGTGCAACTGGCTCTACCGATGGTATGACACGGACCATGTCTCCGACCCCGAGCATGTCAAGCAGGTCTTCCTCAACATGCTCCTCAACGGCATCCGCAAGACCTGACCTTTTGAGTGCGGAGGTGAAGCCTCCGCTTTTGTGGTCCAGAGTTCCACCTGCAACTCAAATTTCTTCAGTCAGTGACAATCGCAAAAGCGGGAGCTCTGCTCCCGCACTCAAAAAAATTCCTATGGCAACAACCCATAGACAGCCACGGTCGTCGCGGTGCCGAAGTAAACTCTTCCGTTGGCCACCATCGGCGTAATGAAATGCCCGCCGACGTTGGAGAAATTATCGCGTCCCCCGGCAGCCTGGTCGGAGGTGTAGAGGATCTTGGTAAGGTCAGTGGCATCGTAGGCAAAGAAAGTTCTCGACTCCCGATCCAGAGCCCACACGATGCCGTTCGAAGTTCCGTTTGCGGATGCGCTCGGCACCGTTCCGTTGCTGCCGAACGTAAACGCGGTTTGCGACGTGGGTGAGGCGCTGAGCTTCGCCAACGAAACCGTAAACGCCCGCAAAGCCATTCCCGAAGGGCCAACGTACACGCGGCCGTTGAAATAAATGGGCGACGAGAAATTCTCGTGCCCATCCTTCGCAAATTCCTGGTACACATTATCCGTAATCGCGCTGTACTGTCCCATGTTGTCGCGGTCCACCACGTACATCTGTTGGTCTTTTCCCGCGACGAACGCCAGATGCCGCGTCGTTCCGCCGCTGTCCGCCAGATCCGGCAGCAAAAGCGCCGCCGCCGAACCCAAATCCTCGTCGAGATTGTCGTCGCTGATCGCAATCGAAGGCGCAAAGTAGTCCGCGACCGTCAGCGGCACGTTCGGACCAAGTTTCACAAATGTGTCGCCGTAATCGTTCTTGATTCCCGGGGTATTCCCCCCAAACGCGTTGCCGGTGGGGAAGAAAACGTTGCCGGCGGAATCTGCCGCCAATCCGCCTCCGCCGAGCCAGATCCCCGCTCCAGATGTGCTGGGGACAAGATCGATCGCCCCCGTTTGCGCCAGGCTGGCGGCACTGAAGGAAATCACCCACGCGGAATACTTGCCGCAGTCGCCGTCATATCCGGACCACGCCGTATAGATTCTGCCGTTGCTCTCCAGCAGCGCGGCCCGCTCCTGCTGTGCCTTGGACAGAAACGTGACGGTTGTGCCGTTGCTGTTTCCGCCGGTTCCTGGGAATGTTGCGGTAATTGGAGTCGGCCCGCCAAAAAGCTCCGCGCCGGTGGCCAGGTTCAACGCATGCAACCGGTGAGTTACGGTGCCGCTGCTGTTTTTGGAGCTGGCCACTGTGTAAATCGCGTTGCGCGAACGGTCGATCACTGGCGTGGACATAATGCCGACAGGATTAATGTACCCGCACCCGGCATCATTGCTGCTCAGCGGCACATCGCCCGCCGGCAGCGTTCGCGTTTTCCAAAGCACGGTTGCCGCCGCGCCGCTGATGCTGTCCGCGTCCACCGCATAAACGCTGTCGTTTTCTGTCGCGAAATAGAGCACATTTTTGTTGCCCACGCTGGGGATCGCCACCTGGTTCAGATAAAGAATCTGCCCGTCAATCTGGCCGTCCACGGAAAATTCAGCCACCTTGCCGAACGTAGTGGAGTTCACATTGGCCGGCGTCAGCGTCTGTTCATGTGAGTTTGTCCCACTTCGCATGGCGTCGTAATGATGAGTGACCACATCCGAAGCGTTGGACGAGGTAAGTGTCACCGTAAGAGCATCATTGGGGCTCACAACACTTCCCAGTGTGGCCGTGATTTCCGTTGTGCCCACAGCAACCCCCGCCGCCAGTCCGCTGGAAATTCCGATCGTCGCGAACAGCGTATTCGACGAAGCCCATGTCACGCTGCTGGTGATATTTTTGGTGGAGTTGTCGCTGTATTTTCCCGTCGCAGTGAACTGCAGCGTATTCCCTATCCCGAGGTTCGGCGATGCCGGGGTCACCGCGATCGATTTCAGGGTCACTGTCGCGGCAGTCACGGTTAGTGGATCATTGGGACTCACGACGCTGCCTTGCGTCGCCGTAATCTCCGTTGTTCCCGCGGCCACGCCGGTCGCCAGTCCTGACGCTGTACCGATCGTGGCAAAAGCCGTGTTTGACGACTTCCACGTAACACTGGTGGTGATGTTTTTCGTGGAGTTGTCGCTGTAGGTTCCGGTGGCCGTAAATTGCTGCGTGTTGCCCGCAACGATCGATGGCGACATCGGTGTAACGGCAATGGATTTCAGCGTAACACCCGCCGGATTTACCGTCAGCATTGCCGTGCCGCTGGTCATGCTGCCCGCCGAATTGCTCACCACCACATCAAACTTTGCGCCATTGTCGCCGCTTGTCGTTGCCGGGGTTGTGTAACTTGCCGCCGTCGCTCCACTGATATTTGCCTTGTTTTTTTGCCACTGGTAGCTCAAAGGTGCGGTGCCCGCCGCAGTCACTGAAAATGTCGCCATTTGACCCACCGACACGGTCGCGTTTGCAGGTTGTACAGTAATGCGGGGCGCGGAACCGCCAGGATCGGAATTGGAGCTTGTGCTCGCGCAACCGCCCATCAGTAGCAAGAATGCCGCTAGGGTAGCCGGTAGGGATACACGGAAACGCTTCATCAAATCCTCCGATAATTAAGCGGGACAGAGACTTAGCGAACACCAAGAAAGATTAGAACCGCGGAATCTGGGGGCAGGGAAGCTCAGTATACAAAAAAGGCTTGTGGGAGTGAACCTGACGTTCGTACGGGATACTCGGTCATTCCTCCGCACGCTTGCGGGGAGAAGCATAGGTTTCATTGAACTTCGAAAAATCGGGGCGGAGGCTGTCACCGACCTCAGCCAAGCAGGCTGATCCTATTGCGAGGGGCGCAGGGTTTCGGAAAAAGGAAGGGTGCGATGTGACTCGCGCCCTCCCTCAGGTTTCCTTTCGCAAAGGAACGAAGCAAGGAACGGTTTATAGGCCGCCGGCGTAAGCTTGCACACTCGACAGCAACGATTGCGCCTGCTGAATCAGGCTTTGCGCCGTCGCCTCGGGAATGGGAGTGCCGTCGAATTCCGCGGCTTCGAGCAGCGGAACGATCTGTGCCACCAACGCATCGCGCTGGGCGCCGAAGGCAGCCAACTGACCTTCGATGCTGGTATAGGTGGCGTCGCTGTCCGCGTCACCGCTCTCCATCGCTACAGTAGAGGCATGAACGGTGGCTACTCCCAACGGGCCCAGGGGCGCGTCGATTTGTTTGAGGACCTGAGCCAGCGCCAGGTAGGTGCCGCCCTTCTTCACGGCTGCGGGCCGCGCCCAGCCGGTGAATTTTTCGGTCAACGCGCGACCTTCATGCTGGTAGTCGTCCTTCAAGCCCAGCAGCGTGAGCATCGTCGGCCGATCGTCCGTGTGGTCAGACCAGGTGACGCTGTCCACTCCATCCTGAACGACTCCTGGGCCGACCATACCCAGCCAAATGGTAGTGATCTGCTTCTGCTCGTCGCCGTGGTTCCAGGCAAAGCCCGGGGCTTGCGTGACGCAGGCGGTAGCCGGGGTAGCGCTGGTGCCGCAAGCGGTGGACCCGGTTATAAAGTAGTCTGGGTTGCCGAAGATAGTGAAGCTCGGGGTTCGCAGCGGATCGGCG
>DATHOY010000157.1:0-9684 GCA_035484435.1 Vulcanimicrobiaceae bacterium
GCCGGCAACGCCGTCTTTGATTTCCTCGAATCCCACAAACTCTTCGATCGCGTCACCCCCGCCGGCCAAACTCTTCGCAAATCTCTCTCCGCGCTAGAATCCCATCCCCACGTAGGCCAGGTCCGCGGCCTCGGCCTGCTCCAGGCCGTGGAATTCGTGAAAGATAAATCCACGCACGAACCTTTTCCCAAGGAATCCGCCATCGCCGAGAAAATTCGTCAGGCCGCTCTCGAGAGAAACGTCCTAACCTATCCTTCCCAAGGCACAGTCGACGGCACCCGCGGCGACCACGTCCTCCTCGCCCCGCCCTTCATCATCACTCCTCACGAGTGCCAACTCATCGCCGATGCTTTACAATACGCCCTGGGCAAAGTCTTTCCCGCTTGATCGCGTTCGGAATCGAGTTTCATTCTTAAATTGTTTTTTCTACGGAGATCATCCATGCGGCGTGTTGTGCCTTCTCTTCTTCTGCTCTGTTCCTTGTTTACCGCACTGATTCCCACGCAAGCCCAGGAAAAATCCGCCCCTAAACCGCGCGCCCGCGATCTTGGCGTCCCCTTCGACGGCACGCCCGGCCCCTTTAACGCCATCACCGACGTCCCCGGCGTCCTCGTCGGCCACACCACGCTCATCTCCGGCGAAGGTAAACTCGTCGTCGGCAAAGGCCCCGTCCGCACCGGTGTTACGGCCATTCTCCCGCGCGGCAAAGATTCCATGATGGACCCCGTTTTCGCCGGCTGGTTCTCGCAGAACGGCAACGGAGAAATGACCGGCACCACCTGGGTCGAAGAATCCGGCTTCCTCGAAGGCCCCGTCATGATCACCAACACTCACAGCGTCGGCGTAGTTCGCGACGCCGTCATCCAGTGGCGCGTCTCCCACGGCCAGCCCGACGCCAGCGGCTACTGGTGGTCGCTTCCCGTCGTCGCCGAAACCTGGGACGGCTGGCTCAACGACATCAACGGCTTTCACGTCAAACCCGAACACGTTTTCCACGCTATGGATTCCGCGCACTCCGGTAGCGTCGAGGAGGGCAACGTCGGCGGCGGCACCGGCATGATCTGCAGCGGCTACAAAGGCGGCATCGGAACATCTTCCCGCAAGCTCTCCGAAAAAGACGGCGGCTACACCGTCGGCGTCCTCGTCCAATGCAACTTCGGCTCGCGCCAGAATCTCCGCATCGCCGGAATTCCCGTTGGCCGCGAAATCTCTTCCGAAGATCCCTACGCCTACCAGCCCTCTGAAATCTCCGAGCGCGGTTCCATCATCATCGTCGTCGCCACTGACGCCCCGCTCATCTCCACGCAACTCAAGCGCCTCGCCCACCGCGCCACCCTCGGCTTGGGCCGCCTCGGCAGCATTTCCGGCGACGGCTCTGGCGACATCTTCATCGCCTTCTCCACCGCCAACCCCGGCGCCGCCGTTTCCAAGAATGTAGCCAACATAAAAATGCTCCCCAACGCCAATCTCGATCCTGTCTTCGCCGCCGTAGTTCAAGCCACCGAAGAAGCCATCACCAACGCCATGATCGCCGCCGACTCCATGACCGGCATCGACGGTCATCACGTCACCGCCCTCGACCACGAAAAACTCCGCGCCACCCTGAAAAAATACAACCGCCTCCAGTAGTCCGTGTAGCGGCGACCTTCAGGTCGCCCAGGCCACTTTTGAGTGCGGGAGCGAAGCTCCCGCTTTTGCGCATTACACTCCGCTACAATACAAATGTGCCTACATCCGTCCGTCCCCTGTTCCTACTCTATTTTCTTTCTCTTTCTCTCTCCTCCTGCCACAAACCCCTCCCCGCCACCATAGCCATCACCCACGCCACCATCATCGACGCCACCGGCGCCCCTCCAAAACCAAACTCCACAATCCTGATTGATCACGAAAAGATTTCCGCGATCGGTCCCGACTCCTCCCTCGAAATCCCTCCCGGCGCCCGCACAATCGACGCCACCGGCAAATTCCTAATCCCCGGCCTAGCCGACATGCACATCCATCTAATGGGTGCAGGCGAACCCACAGGCAGCCGCGAATTTATCCTCCCGCTCCTCATCGCCAACGGCATCACCACCGTCCGCGACATGGGCGGCGACGTAACCCAGCTAAAAAAACTAAAAAGCGAAATCGATTCCGGCGACCAGCCCGGTCCCCAAATCTTTTTCACCGGCCCCTATCTCGACGGCAACCCACCCTACTTCCAACCCTCCATCGTCGTCGTAACCCCCGCCGAAGCCGATGCTGCCGTCCGCAAACTGAAATCCGAAGGCGTCGACTTCATCAAAGTGCAATCGCGCCTGAAGCCCGACGCCTACTTCGCCATCGCCGAAGCCGCGCGCAAAGAAAACATCCGCTTCGTCGGCCATGTCCCCGATTCCATCTCCGCTGCGCAAGCCTCCGACGCCGGCCAGTCCAGCATCGAGCACCTCACCGGAATTCTTCTCGCCTGCTCTTCCCGCGAAGCAGAATTGCGCCAGCAGCAACTCGACCCGCCTCGCCACAAAGAATCCCCGCGCCAGACCAGCCTCCGCCAGCGCGCCTGGCAGCAAGCCGTCCTCAATTCCTATTCCCCTGAAAAAGCGCAAAAGCTCTACGCCAAATTCCTCGCCAACCACACCTGGCAAGTCCCCACACTTCCCCTGCTGATCGAGCTCGCCTTCCTCACCCCCGGCACCGACCGCTCCAACGACCCTAACCTGAAATACATCCCGCAAAATCTGCAAAAAATCTGGAAGCAAGGGCGCGCCGAAAGCCTCGCCAACAAAACGCCCGGTGATTTTCTGTTGCGTGCAAAATTAGTGGAAGCCTCTCTCAAAGCCGTCGGCGACATGCACGCCGCAGGAATCCCCATCATGGCTGGCACCGATTCCACCGCCCCAAATCTAGTTCCCGGCTTCGCCCTGCACGACAGCATCGCCGACCTGGTTCGCGCCGGCCTGACGCCCATGCAAGCCCTCCAAGCCGCAACCTCCAGACCCGCCGAATTCCTCCTCCGCTCCACCGAACAAGGCACCATCGCCCCCGGCCAACGAGCCGACCTAGTCCTTCTAGACGCAGATCCACTCGCAGACATCCACAACACCCAAAAAATCCAAGCCGTATTTTTAAAAGGGAAGTATCTAGACCGAGCCGTGCTAGACGCACTCCTAAACAAAGCCGCCCAATTCGCAGCCACCCCGTAGCGGCGACCTTCAGGTCGCCAAGTAGCACAGGCTTCAGCCTGTGTTCTTGCTCGTCTGTTACGATTCCAAACAAATGAACTTGAGGGTGCCCCATTCTTCGCGCGGGGTTTGCGCGAAGGGTGGGCTCTTACGATCGAATATCTCGGCTTCTCTTCTTTTCTCTTCCGGGTGCCGCACCCTGCGGTTTTCAGGGTGCGGATTTTCCCCAATTTACACCGAGATCGCCCCCATCTTCCGCGCCGGATTAAAAAACGGCAACGCCACCACCTTCGCCGACACCGTCTTCCGCGCAGCCTCCACCGTCAATTCCAAACTCAAATTCGTCCCAATCGCCGCGCTCTCTCGCCCCACCGTCGCCAGCGCGATCATCCTCTTCAACGTCGGAGACCACGTTGTCGACGTCGCCTTCCCCACCTGCCGCCCTTCGCGATACACCGGCACCGCCACGCGTGAAGCCGTCGACGGCACCTGCGGCGCCATCCCAATCTTTTCGTACAGCGCTTCCACCTCGTTCCAGTTCACTTCCAACCCTACCAGCCGCCGCGCCGGCCCGCCTTTCTTCGCCTCCATCGCCAGCGCCTCGCGTCCCACAAAACTTTCCTTCTTCAAATCCACCAGCTTCCCCAGCCCAATCTCGCCCGGCGTATACCGCTGCTCCTCGATCAGCGATTTCTTGCTCGAAACATAATCCACTTCAATCAAAATCAATCCCGCCTCAATCCGCGCGATATCCAGCGCCACCATCCCCGCCGGATGAATGTCGAACGCCCTTCCTTTTTCCATCAGCGCATCGAAAACCTTGATCGCATCCTTCCAGGGCACCCATATCTCATACCCCAGATCCCCCGTGTAACCCGTCCGCGAAATATCGACCGGTACTCCCGCAATCTTTCCATGCGTCACCCGGAAATATTTCAAGCCCGCAATGCTTGCCTCAGCCGCCGCGTGCAACAACTTCCCCGAAGTCGGTCCTTGCAGCGCCAGCGCCGCCACTTTCTCTGAAATATCCTCGATCTGCACGTCCAGCCCCAGCGAGTTCTGACTGAACCATCGCAGGCTCGGGTCCGCCGCGGTCCACCGGTACTCGTTCTCGCCCAGCCGCGTGATCGTCCCGTCATCCACCACTTTCCCGTCGGGATCGCACCAGCAGCAGTAAATCACCTGGTCCACGGCCACCTTGTTGATGTCCCGCGTAATCACCCGGTTCACGAACTTCGTCGCATCCGCCCCCGTAATCCGGTACTTGAACAGCGGCGAAATATCGATCAGCGCCGCCGAATTCCGGATCGCGTTGTACTCATGCTCATGCGTCATTTCATAGACGCCCACCGTGTAATAACCCGACCACTCGCGATAGTTCAGGCTCTCGCAAAGCGCCAGGGTTCTCTCGTGAAATGCGGTTCCAACCGGCACATAGCCTCCGTGAATCGTATGAAACGCTGCTCCCAGCTCGTCAAAGGAACTCCGGATTATAGTTTCGATTTCCTTATGGCCGCAAGCCACAGGCTGCCTGGCCACCTGTCCGGAAGGTCAGTAATTAACAGTGTGAAGCACCTTTCGGCCGGCTTTCGTTACGCTCTGTTTTTGTTAGCCTAATCTTAACCTTGAGAGTCTGAGCACTGGCGCTCGCCGTCGGAGGGCGGGCGCTCTCACAAAATCAACTAACCCAGGCGGGGCTTATGGAGATTCACGTGAAAACCAGATTCTTCTCTCGCGGTATGGCAAGCCTGATCCTTATCGGGGCCGCGGCCAGTCAGTCCGCTCCTCAATCCACCGCGCTCTATAAACCCGACTCTCCTGCCGTCTCTCCAGCTTCCTCAAACTACGTCGCGCGCACCACCAAAGCGGTGAACTATCGCCGCGCCAGCGGTTCCACAAGGGTCGATCTCCAGGGCACCGAACTCCTGCAAGGCGCCAGCGCCGAAGTAAAAGTCGAAAGCAAAAAGAACCGCATGGAGATCGAAGCGAAATTTGAAGGCCTGAACGACGCCACGAAATTCGGCCTTGAATATCTCACCTACGTCTTCTGGGCCGTTTCCGCCCAGGGCCGCGCTGAAAATCTCGGCGAAGTCGTCGCCAAAAACGGCGCCGCTCAGGTCAAGGCAGTCACCGACATGCAGACCTTCGGCTTGATCGTTACCGCCGAGCCTTATTTCGCCGTCACCCAGCCTGGCAACATGGTGGTCCTTGAAAACACAATTCCCATGACCGCCAGCGGGAAAATCGAAAACATCGACGCCACCTACGAACTCCTCGGCCGCGGCGTCTACTCTTCCTCCAACACCAAAATCGAAAACGCCATCTTCGGCATCGACCCCAAGACTCCCCGTGAACTTTTCGAAGCCCGCAACGCCGTCCGCATCGCCCGCAACGCCAGCGGCGGGAAGTTTGCCCTTCCCACACTGGCCAAGGCCGAACAACAACTGACCGCCGCGGAAGAGGCCTATCACGCCAAGCGCGATAAAAAGACCGTGGAATCCACCGCGCGCGACGTCGTTGAGACCGCCGAAGAAGTCCGCGTTATGGCGGTGAAACAAAAGGCCGAAGAAGAAGCGCAAGCCCGCCTCGCCGCCGAGAAAAAAGCCGCCGAAGATCGTGAAGCAAAAGCCCGCGCCGATGCCGAATCAGAATCCCGTCGCCGCCAGGAAGCCGATCAGGCTCGCATCCAGGCCGAACAAGCCAAGGCCGAAGCCGAGCGCATGAAACTCGAAGCCCAGCAGGCCGCCCAGGAAGCCGCAAAGCAGAAAGCCGAGGCGGAACAGGCCGCCCTCGAGGCCGCAAAACAAAGGGCCGAAGCTGAGCAAGCGCGCCAGACCGCCATCGACCAGCAGCATGCCGCCGAAGCCCAAACCCAAAAAGCTTTGCAGGCCGCCGCGCAAGCCGAAAACGAAAAAGCGCAACTCCGTGCCCAACTCCTGGAGCAACTGAATTCTATTCTCCAGACTCGCGACTCCGCCCGTGGACTTATCGTGAATATGTCCGACGTCCTCTTCGACACCGGAAGCACCACGCTCAAGCCGGGCGCGCGTGAAAAGCTCGCTAAGATCTCAGGCATCCTCCTTGCGCACAAAGGCCTCACCATTCAGATTGAAGGCCACACCGACAGCGTCGGCACCGACGACTTCAACCAGCAACTCTCCGAACGCCGCTCCGACTCCGTCCGCGATTTCCTAGCCGAACAAGGCGTGGCAGGCAGCACCATGACCGCCCGCGGCTTCGGCAAAACCCAACCTGTAGCCTCCAACGACACCGCCGAAGGCCGCCAGCGCAACCGTCGCGTAGAACTAGTAGTCAACGGCGACGCCATCGGCAAAACCACCCCAGTAGCCGCCAGTTCCACCAGTCCAAATTGATCGACGCGTAGCGGCCACCTTCAGGTGGCCCCACCCTCTGCCTTTGTAGCCGCCGCTTTCCGAAGCGGGCGCCTTTTCCTTATGTAGTGGCCGAACTTTAGATCGGCCTTCCTTCAAGTCTTCGCCTCTCTGTTCGACGCCGTTATCCGCAATCACCACCAATATCGTCTGTCCTCTCATCCCCGAACTTGTTTGTCCCCCGCACTCTCAGTAGAATGTTTCGTTCCACGTTTCATCGAATTCCTCTTCTTCATACTGGAGTCTTAACGCATGCCGCAGTTCTACGATGTCGTTGTCATCGGAGGCGGCCACAATGGCCTCGTCAACGCCGCCTACTTGGCCAAAGCCGGCAAAAAAGTGGTCGTCCTCGAACGCCGCGGCGTCCTCGGCGGCGCCGCCGTCACCGAAGAAATCGTCCCCGGCTTCCTTTTCTCCGAATGTTCGTACGTAGTCTCTCTCCTCCGCCCCGAAATCATTCGTGAGCTGAATCTTCCCCACTACGGCCTCGAAATCCTCCCGCTCGACGGCACTTTTTCACCGATGCTCAATGGCGACCACCTTTGGCGCGTCAACGATCACGCCAAAACCCAGCGCGAAATCCGTCGCCACTCGCGCCTCGACGCCGAAGCCTACGACGAATTCTCGAAAATGATGACACCGATGTGCCGCTTCGTGAAGCCCATGCTCTCCATGATCCCGCCGGATCCCACCACGCTGAATCCGAAGGATCTCAAGCAGCTCCACTTCATGCTGCAGCGCTTCCGCGAACTCAGCTCCGACGAGCGTTACACCTTGATCCAGCTCATGACCATGAGCGCCGCCGATTTCCTCGACCAGTGGTTTGAGACCGACGTCCTCAAAGCCACCATGTCCGCCTCCGGCATCATCGGCACGTTCCTCGGCATTCGTTCGCCCGGCACCGCCTACGTTCTCCTCCACCACTACATGGGCGAAATCGACGGCGCGTTCCGCTCCTGGGGTTTCAGCCGCGGCGGCACCGGCCAAATCTCCAACTCCATCGCTGCCGCTGCCCGCGAATTGGGCGTCGAAATCCGCACCAACGCCCCTGTCGGAAAAATCCTCAACAAAAACGGCCGCGCCACCGGCGTCGTCCTCCAATCCGGCGAAGAGCTTCGCTGCAATGTCGTCTCCTCCAGTGTCGATCCCCATCACACGTTTCTCTCCTTTATGGACGCCAAAGATCTTCCTAGCGATTTCGTCGCCAGCATCAAGCGCTACAAATTCCGCGGCTCCTCCGGCAAAGTCAACATGGCCCTCAGCGCGCTGCCAAATTTCAAAGCCCTTCCCGGCACCGGCCCCCACCTCCGCGGCGCAATCTCCATCTCCCCCGGCATGGAGTACATGGAGCGCGCCTACGACGACGCCAAATACGGCCGCTACTCGCAGCGTCCCTACGTCGACATGGTCATCCCCAGCCTCACCGATCCCAGCGTCGCGCCGCCGGGCAAGCACGTTCTCTCCTGCTTCGTCCAGTACGCGCCCTACAAACTCGCCCAAGGCACCTGGGACGACCATCGCGAAGCCTTCGGCAACAACGTCATCAACACCATCGCCGAGCACGCTCCCAACATCAAAGACATCATCATCGACAAGCAAGTCCTCACTCCGCTCGATCTCGAACGCGAATTCGGCCTCACCCAAGGCAACATTTTCCAGGGCGAACTCTCCCTCGAACAACTCTTCTTCCTCCGCCCCGTCCCCGGCTGGGCCTACTACCGCACCCCCATCGACAATCTCTACATGTGCGGCTCCGCCACGCATCCCGGCGGCGGCATCATGGGCGCCAACGGCCGCATCGCCAGCCAGGTTATCCTGAAAAATTGGAAGAAAGCGGCCAACTGACCATGCCCCTCGGACAAAAAGTAGTTCTCATCGGCGGCGGTCACAACGCGCTAATCACCGCTTTCTACCTGGCCAAAGGCGGCTTCAAGCCCACCGTCCTCGAGCGCCGCGAGCATCTCGGCGGCGGCGCCATCACGGAGGAATTTCATCCCGGCTTCCGGGCCTCCACGCTTTCGCACACGCTCGGGCCTCTACGCGCAGATATCGCTCGCGACCTGCAACTCGAACGTTTCAATCTCCACATCATTCAGCCGGAGCCTCGCCTCTTCGCTCCTTCGCACGACGGCCGCGGCCTGCTCTTCTACAACGACCACGCCAAAACCGCCGCCGCGCTTTCGCATCTTCCCGTGAAAGAAGGCGCGAGCTACACCGAATTTGCCGCCGCCCTCGAGGAAATGTCCCAGGTCTTCGGCCAGATCGCTTCCATCACTCCGCCGGCCATCGATCATCCTTCGCCGGAGGACTTCTGGAACCTGTTCACCACCGGCCGCGCCGTTCGCGGCCTCGGCAAAACCGGCATATTCGACCTCCTGCGTTGGGGTCCGATGGCCGTTGCCGATTTCGTGGCGGAGTTCTTCGACACGGAGTCGCTGCGCGCCGCCATCGCCGCTCGCGGCATCTTCGGCGCCAATCTCGGTCCGTGGTCCGCGGGTTCCACGGCGCTGCTGCTGTTGCGCGCGGCCGCTGATCCGCATCCTGTTGGCTCCGCGGCTTTCCCGCGCGGCGGGCTTGGCGAATTCTCTCGCGCTCTCGGCGAAGCCGCTAAAGCCGCCGGCGCCGAAATCCGCACCAACGCGGAAGTGCAGCAGATCCGCACCAAATCCGGCGCCGTTTCTGGCGTCGTTCTTGCCGACTGCGAGGAAATCGCCTGCGAAGCCGTCGTTTCCGGCGTCGATCCGAAGCGCACCTTCTTCCAGCTTCTCGATCCCGCGAATCTCGATCCCGTTTTCGCCATGCGCATGAAGAACTTCCGCGTTTCCGGCAGCGTCGCCAAAGTCCATCTCGCGCTCGGCGAATTGCCCCACTTCACCTCGCTCTCGGATACGGTTTCGCCGGACAGCTTCCGCGAAGCGCTTTCCGGCCGCATTCACATTGGCCACGAAATCGATTACCTGGAGAAAGCGTTCGACGCGTCGAAGTATGGCGAGATTTCCGCCGCGCCGGTTCTCGACGTAACGATTCCCACGATTCTCGATCCGTCGCTCGCGCCGGAAGGCAAGCACGTGCTTTCTGCGTACTTCCAGTTCGCGCCGTACAAGTTGAAGAAGGGAACCTGGAACGAACGT
>DATHOY010000158.1:0-5898 GCA_035484435.1 Vulcanimicrobiaceae bacterium
GAGCATGGATTCGTGTTCGACGGGTTTCCGCGAACGGTCGCCCAGGCGAAGTATCTGGGCGAGCTGCTGAGAAGGCAGGGTTTCAAGCAGCCGTTCGTGATTCACATGGTGATTCCGACTTCGGTCCTGATGAAGCGGTTGACCGGACGAAGGACCTGCAAGCTGGGCGGCGAGATTTATAATATTTACGAGCGCCCACCGAAGGTCGAAGGGGTTTGCGATACGGACGGCGGCGAGTTGGTGCACCGGGCGGACGATCGCGAAGAAGTTGTGGCGCCGAGGTTGAACGCGTACGAGAAGCTGACGGCGCCCCTGGTGCAGTATTACCGGCGGCTTGGCGCGCTGCACGATGTGGACGCGAACCGCAGCGTGGAAGAAGTGCGGCGGGAGATTGGCCAGTTGGTTTCGGGCATGCGCGGGACGCGGTGAGGAGATGGCGATTCAATTACGCAGCGCCACTGAACTCGAGAAGATGTACCACGCGGGCCAGGTGGTGCATGAAGTCTTGAACAAGCTTCGGGCGGAAGTAAAGCCCGGGGTGACGACGATGGACCTCGAACGAATTGCCGAGGGGCTTATCGCCGGGCGGCCAGGCAAGGCCGCGTTCAAGGGGTATCGCGGGTATCCCTGCGTGTTGTGCACGTCGGTGAACAGCGAGATCGTTCACGGGATTCCGTCGCCGAAGCGCAAGTTGCGCGAAGGCGAAGTGGTTTCGATCGACTTCGGCATGGAGGTTGACGGCTATTACGCGGATTCGGCCGTCACCGTGCCCGTGGGGAAAATCAGCCCAGAGCTGCAGAAGCTTCTGGATGTGACCCGCGAGTCGCTGGATCGCGCGATCGAGAAGATGCGCCCGGGCAACCGGCTGGGCGATGTCGGGCACGCGGTGCAGAGCTGGGTCGAGCAGAACGGTTTCTCGGTGGTGCGGGAGTTTGTGGGGCACGGCATCGGAACGAAGATGCACGATGAACCCAACCTTCCGAACTATGGAGAGCCGGGACGCGGGGCGCGTTTGCAGGAAGGCATGGTGATCGCCGGCGAACCGATGGTGAATGCCGGCCGGCCGGAAGTGCAGATGCGGGGCGAGTGGGTTGCGGAAACAGCCGATGGCAGTCCGTCAGCGCATTTCGAGCACACCGTAGCCGTCACAAGCAACGGCCCATGGATTTTGACCCGGCCGAAAGAGATGACCGGGCCATCGTGGTAAGCGGTCTGGATAACACGGGAGCATATGGCGAAGCAGCCGTTTGAAGAAAAAAAGAAAGGCGACTCCGGGAATTCCAAGGAGGACGCAATTGAAGTAATGGCGACGGTGATCGAGCCGCTGCCAAACGCGATGTTCCGCGTCCAACTGGAGACCAAACACCTCGTGCTGGCGCACGTCTCCGGCAAGATGCGCAAGAATTTCATCCGCATTCTGGCGGGAGACAAGGTCGCGGTGGAGCTTTCGCCGTACGACCTGACCCGCGGACGGATCGTCTACCGCTACAAGTAAGGTAGCGGCCACCTTCAGGTGGCAACGCGAGACGAAGATTTTGTAGCGGCCGCTGTAAGAAGCGGGCGCTTTTGGCAAGAAGAGGAGCAGTCAGCATGAAAGTACGGGCAAGCGTTAAAAAGATTTGTGACAAGTGCAAGGTGATCCATCGCCGCGGGGTGGTTCGGGTAATCTGCACCAATCCGAAGCACAAGCAGCGCCAGGGATAACCAGGGGAATTGAGGAGAAATTATGGCACGTATCGCAGGTGTTGATCTTCCGCCGCAGAAGCGCCTTTGGGTCGGGTTGACCTCGATCTATGGCATCGGACAGGTGCGCGCGAAAACAATCGCTGAAAAGGCGAATGTGGATCCGACGAAAAAGATCCGCGAGCTGACGGAAGACGAAGTGAACCGCATCCGCACGATCATCGAGCAGGAAGGCCGCGTGGAAGGGGATCTTCGCAAAGAGATCCAAATGAATATCCGGCGCCTGATTGAAATTCAGGCGTACCGGGGGATTCGTCACCGGCGCAACCTGCCTGTTCACGGGCAGCGCACGCACACCAACGCGCGCACCCGCAAGGGTCCACGCCGCGGCGCGGTTGCCGGCAAGAAGCAGATCAAGGGCAAGAAGGGCTAAGTAGCGGCAGGTTTTAGCCTGCCAGTTTGAGCGGCATTGGATTACTGATTTTTGAGAACTGGAGTCAATCGTGGCAAAAGAGCAGCAGAACACAGCGCCAGACGCCCAGCCGGCAAAACCGGCGGCAACCGGCAAAGACAAAAAGAAGAAGGAATTCAAGAAGAAGAAGGAGCGCCGCACCGTTCCGCATGGGCTGGTGCACATCGCCGCTTCCTTCAACAACACGCAGATCACCATCACCGATCCCGATGGCCGCGTGATATGCAATTCTTCGGCCGGTTCGATCGGCTTCAAGGGTTCGCGCAAGGGCACGCCGTACGCCGCCCAGCAGGCTGGGCTAACCGCTGCAAGCGCGGCGCGCGACCAGTTCGGCATGAAGAGCGTGGAAGTGAAAGTAAAGGGTCCGGGCTCGGGCCGGGAATCCGCGGTGCGCGCGCTGGCTGCCGCCGGCCTGCACATCGTGGCCATCCGCGACATCACGCCTATTCCGCACAACGGCTGCCGTCCGCCAAAGCGCCGGCGCGTTTGACGCTCCGCCGGTAGCACAGGCTTCAGCCTGTGACTCCGATGCGGAAAAAAGCACAGGCTGAAGCCCGTGCCACATTAAGAGTTTGGTAGCTAGAGAAGTTTTGGGAAGGGAGAACAGAAGTTGGCAAGACACCGAGATGCAGTCTGCCGCCTGTGCCGTCGGGAAGGGCAGAAGCTGTTTTTGAAGGGGCTGCGATGCTTCACGGACAAGTGCGCGATTGAGAAGCGCAACTTTGTACCGGGTCAGCATGGGCAGTCACGGCGAGCGAAAGTTGCGGGCTACGGCTTGCAGCTGCGCGAGAAACAGAAAGCCAAGCGCACGTACGGGCTGCTTGAACGCCAGTTCCGCAACTATTTTCACAAAGCGGAGCGGGCCAAGGGGCCAACGGGCGAAAACCTGATCATCATGCTGGAGCGCCGCCTCGACAACGTGGTATGGCGCTCGGGACTTGCGTCCTCGCGGGCCCAGGCCCGGCAGCTGGTCCTCCACGGCCACGTCCGGATCAACGGGAAGAAGGTGAACATCCCGTCGTATCAGGTGAACGTGGGCGAGGAAGTCGCGATCAAGGACAAAATGCACCAGAACGCCATGGTGCTGGAAGCGCGCAACGTTGCGCAAAGCCAGAATTCCGTGCCGTGGCTCGAGCAGGAACGCGAGCAGTTCAAGGCGCGGGTCGTGGCTCTGCCGAAGCGCGAAGACATGCAGACGCCGCCGATCAACGAGCAGCTGATCGTCGAACTCTATTCGAAGTAAACACCGTGTAGCGGCCGGTCTTTGGACCGGCCGTCGCACAAAGCAGCAAAGGCATTGGGCCCGATGTATTCGGGCCAGAAGGAAGGAACACGATGTGGAAGGGATTTCAGAAACCGAAGCGTCTCGCGCCGGAGCTCGAATCGCTGACCGAACGGTATGGCCGGTTTTCGGCCCAGCCGTTTGAACGCGGCTGGGGCACCACGGTAGGAAACGCACTGCGTCGCGCGCTGCTCAGCTCCATCGAGGGCGCGGCCATCACCGCGGTGAAGATCGAGGGCGTGTTGCACGAGTTCTCTTCGATCCCCGGTGTGGTTGAGGATGCGACCGACATCATCCTGAACCTGAAGCAGGTGCCCATCAAGCTGAACAACGACCTGCCGAAGACGATTTACCTGAACGTGGAGCAGCCGGGCGTGGTTACCAGCGCGCACATTGAGGAAGACGCGGACTTCGCCGTCCTCGACAAGAGCGTATACATCGCGACTGTCAGCGAAGGCGGCAAGCTGCAGATCGAAATGCGCGTCAAGAACGGCCGCGGTTACGTGGCCGCGGACCGCAACTACGACGAAGACCTGCCGATCGGGTACATCCCGGTCGACAGCGTTCACTCGCCGGTGCGCAAGGTCAATTATTCCGTCGAATCGGCGCGTCTCGGACAGATGACCGACTACGAAAAGCTGATGATCGAAGTCTGGACCAACGGCGCGATTACCCCGCAGGACGCCATCGGACTGGCGGCGAAGCTGGTGAAGGATCACATGATTATCTTCATCAACATCGACGAGCCACCCGAAAACGTCGAAATGCCGCAAGACACCGTTCATGATCCGCGGCTCGAGCACCTGGACCGCTCCGTCGAAGAGCTGGAGCTTTCCGTGCGCAGCTACAACTGCCTGAAGAACGCGAACATCCAGACCATCCGCGAGCTCGTGCAAAAGAGCGAAAACGAAATGCTGAAGACCAAGAACTTCGGCCGGAAATCGCTCAACGAGATCAAGGATATACTGGTGAAGATGGGCCTCAGCCTGGGCATGAAGTTTGACGAGCACGGCCGCATCATCTGGCCGCCGCTGCCGAGCCAGACCGCGCCGCCAACCAGCGACGAAACCATTGGCCTGTAATTCTTAACAACCGGAAGGCCGGGGCGAATGCCTCGGCCTCCTGAAAAATCAGAAGCAAGCGGGAAGTCTGTAATCGATAAAGGGAAAAGAAGACATGCGACATTTGAAGTCGGGATCAAAGCTGGGACGCAACCCGTGGCACCGCCGCGCGACGCTGCGCAACCTGGTTACCAATCTGTTTGAACACGGCCGCATCACCACCACGCTGACGCGCGCCAAGGCCACGCGCCCCGTCGCCGAGAAAATCATCACGCTCGGCAAGCGCGATACGCTTGCCTCTCGCCGCCAGGCCGCCGCTTACCTGATGACCCCGGCCATGACGCAAAAGTTGTTCAGCGAAATCGCGCCGAAGTTTGCAGACCGCGCGGGCGGATACACGCGCATTATTCACGGCGGCACTCGCGTGGGCGATGGCGCGAAAGTGGCGATCCTCGAGCTCGTCGGTTATGAGTTCAAGAAGAAGGAAAAGAAAGAGAAGAGCAAGGTCGAAGAAGCCGTCGAAGCCAAGAGTTAAGCTCCCGCCTCCGCATGATTTGCTCGGCCCGCCCCCTAATACGGGGCGGGCCTTTTGTTTGCGCGGAGATCCGGACTGGGCGGCAGGTGAGTCTTTCGCAATTATCCCATTGGAACGAGTGGCGCCCGGACGATTGCCGCGTATAGGCTGAAAGTACGCCATGACGCAATCCCACGCCGTCCAGCAAACCTGCTTTCTTTGCGGCGGGCCATTGCAACCCTATCTCGCGCGTGTAAACGACCACGTTACAGGTGAGCACTTCGGGATTTTGCGGTGCTCCCAATGTGCAATTGGTGTCACCGATCCTCAGCCGCAGGATCTGGCACCTTACTATCGCGCTTACTACGGCGGACGGCACGGTTTCACCGCCAACTTCCGGGCCAAGCAGCGCCTCGGCCTCGTTCGCAAGAAAACGAAAGGCATAACCGGGCGAACTCTGCTCGACGTGGGGTGCGGCGAAGGGACGTTTCTGCTCGCTGCGCGTGAAGAGGGCTGGATCCCATCGGGCACAGAGATGAATCCAGATTCCGCGCGGACCCTCGGGTTGGAAGTGCTCGCAGAACTTGCTGCATTCGAGGGTACCAGGGAATTTGATTGCATCACCATGTGGCACAGCCTGGAGCATCTGCGAAACCCTCTCGAGACCTTTCAATCTATTTATCGGCTGTTGAAGTCGGATGGCTGGCTGTTTGTGGCGGTTCCGGACGCCGGAGGATGGCAGGCAAGATCGTTCGGGCAGGATTGGCTGCACCTGGATGTGCCGCGGCACCTTTATCATTACGGCCGCCGCTCGTTGCGGTTGCTCCATGAGCGAGCTGGATTTCAAGTCCGGGAGGAGCGCCATCAGGAATTCGAATACGATGTT
>DATHOY010000159.1:0-55964 GCA_035484435.1 Vulcanimicrobiaceae bacterium
CGTAACAAGGTAGCCGTAGGAGAACCTGCGGCTGGATCACCTCCTTTCTAAATAAGAGAGATCTATCCCGCTCTGGTGTGCGGGAGATGTTCTCCAGTGCGAAGTGCGGCTCTCACGGGCTTAGTGCTTCGCTAGACTCAAATCACGCAAATCCCTGTCGGCTTCGGCCGTCAGGACGGACAGATTCTGGCTCATCCATCTTAGTTGTCACGAGAGCAAAATATACGAACGAAGGGCCGTCCGCCATTGGCAGACGGCCCTTTTTGTTTTGGATTCCTTCCTCCACAACAATCGAAATTGAATTTCCCACAAGCGGATTGGATTCTTGACATTGTCCGCCCGTCGGCTACGATGAGAAAAGAACCGTGGAGATTCGGCCTGAGGTACAGACGATGACCATCGAAATTCGAGATGCAAACCTGGAGGCTAGGATCAAAAAGCAGCTCCAGGCGACCGGGTCGGCCACCGTTGAAGAAGTTTTGCTCCGGCTATTGGAAGCGCAAGAGGAGCAAGATCGCTGGCTTTCCGAAAATCGCGAAACCATCAACGCAAAAATACGGCGCGGCATCGAGCAACTGGAGCGCGGCGAAGGCATTCCGGACGACCAACTGGATTCTCATCTAGCCAAATTGAGAGCAAAGAGTGAATGAAGGCGCGTTTTGTTCTTGCGCCCCAAGCTGTGGCCGATCTTGCCGACATCTGGCGGTACATAACCGAACGAAGCAGTGTGGGTATGGCGGATCATGTCGAAGCAGTCATTCGTGAAAAGTTCGCCTTCCTTGCGCGCTCCCCGGAAGCCGGCCATCACCGAATAAATCTCACAGATGAAGAAGTTAAATTCTTTCCCGTCTATTCTTACTTGATAGTCTATCGGCCGGCGACGACGCCCCTGCAGATCGTTGCGATCCTCCACGGACGGCGTGACATTGAGCAAGTCCTCGGGGATCGGCTCTGATTCGCAGGTCCCTAACGATCTTGTCTCACCCTTGACCCTCTGACCGGAACAGGATAGCCTCGCGGGTAATTTATCCATCCTGTTTGACGGAAAGAGGCTGCCGATGCAATTTCTTGCCGCGCTTTGGCTTCCGATACTGCTGTCCGCTGTTATTGTGTTTATCGCCAGTTCGATCATGCACATGGTTTTGCCGTACCATAAATCGGACTATCGCCAACTGCCAGATGAGGACAAGATTCTTGCCGCCTTGCGCCCAGCGAATCTGCAGAAGGGGCTGTATGTGTTTCCGTATTGCACGCACCAGAACATGAAGTCGCCCGAAATCCAGGAAAAATACAAGCAGGGCCCGGTTGGATTCATGACGATATTTCCTAGCGGGCCGCCGGCGATGCCGAAATTTCTGGGATTGTGGTTCGCCTATTGCCTGATTATCGGATTGTTTGTTGCGTATCTCACTTGGCACACCGTCACACCCGGCGCACCGTACCGGCATGTTTTTCGCGTGGTGGGCACGGCGGCATTCCTCGCCTACGGCGTGGGGGTTCTGAGCAACGGGATCTGGAAAGGCCAGCCCTGGGCCAATGTCATCAAAGAAGCCGTCGATGGACTCGTCTACGCGCTGCTGACAGCGGGCACTTTCGGTTGGCTCTGGCCTCACTGAAACCCGGATGGCGTGCCTTCGGCCTCACGTTGCGTCATTGCACGCTTGGGCGTTTGGGAGTACGCTCTGCGCAAGCGTTGCCGGCCTCCCGCCCGCGCCAATCCCTCGCGGCAACAGCGAATGGTAAATCCGGAACTCCTTCGGTCCGGGGGAGGAAAGCACAATGTCGATCTCCCAAGCTCACAAAGAATTGTTCGGCCGGCTCTACCATTCCATCTGGAATGAGCGGCGAATGGAATTCATCGAACAGGTGATAGCGGACACGCATGCGCTTGGTGATCCCACCGTTGCCGGGGGAGCCACCGGACCGTCCGCTTATCGCCGTCAGGTGGAGCGCTTCCTCACCGGCTTGCCGGACCTGAAGTTCGACGTCCACGAGACCATCAGCGAAGGGGACAAACTGGTCGTCTACTGGACCATCACCGGCACGCATCTGGGAGAGTTTCTGGGCGTCCCGGCAACGCATAAGCGGGTTTCCTTCAGCGGAATCACGATCAACCAGATCCGCAACGGCAAAATTATCGAGTCCACGGTCATCTGGGACGGTCTCGGCCTGCTGGAACAGTTCGGCGTCGAATTGCCGGTTCGTTACGAGATGCTGGCCGGCACGCTCGGCTGATACTTTCCGCTCGCGGTACAATCCGTTCGCGCTTTGACTCTTTCGCGTCAACTCTCGCCATTGTTCTTGCCCGCCGCTGCTTGAAGTTTCAATCTGTATTTACAATTGGCACCACCGCTTCCGGGTCATGCGCCTCGCGGTGGAAATTCGATCAAAAAAATAAGGAGACCTGGAAAAATGACAAAAACAAGAATGGCCCTGGGCGGTGTACTTTCTCTCGCACTCGTCTGCGGCGGCCTGGCCGTAGCCCAGATGCCGAAGGACAACGTGAGTGGCCACAAACATCCGAACCTGGCGGCGGCGCAACACCTCTCGCGCCAGGCATGGGAGAAAGTCACTGCCGCGCAGGAAGCCAACGAATGGGACATGGACGGCCACGCAGCCAAGGCCAAGGAGCTTCTTGACCAGGTGAACAACGAATTGAAACTGGCCGCGGAAGCCGCAAACCGCCACAAATAACGATCGGGAGTTTTTTCTTCGTTCAGAGAATCGCCCGGCGCGACATGGCCCGCCCCGGGCGATTTGTTTTGTACCTGGGTCCACTCCGCGAGAGGACCGGACGCATTCAAACTGGAGGAGCAGCCGGAAGGTCAAAGCAATCCGAACGATTTCATTCCTTTTCCTCCCGAGCCTCGCGTATTCTGGTATACCCCGCCCGAGGGAGCCTCTCATGTTTTCCTCACCCGCGTGGAACGGAGAATTCATCCGGGCTATTCGATTCTTCCTCCTTTTTGTCCTGACCTCTGCTTTCGGAATTTTCCCAAGCTTCGCTCAGCCGCAGGTCACGGAATCTCCCGTAACCTCGATTCCAATTCTCGTGACCGATTTTGAGTTGTTCTCCGTGGTCCCCCGAACCGCTTCCCCTGGCGGTCCTGTCGCCACTTCTTCGGCCAGACCCATTGCAACTCCTTCCGCCGCTCCGGTAGCCACTACCCCGGCTACAGCCATTGCTACTCCCTCCGCCACACCCATCGCCTCTGCTTCCACTACGCCTATCGCCACCCCTCCCGCTACTCCGATTAACGCTGTTCCCCCCGCACCCATCGAGACTGCTTCGGTCACTCCGACTGATACTCCTCCTGCCACTCCGGCTGCCGCGGCCAGCAGGCAAAAACCCCCGCTGCCGCTCGTCAACGGAGACGCCGACTTGCCGTCTCTGCAAGCCCGCCGGCTGACCGATTTCTTCAGCGAGACTCTGCTGCAGATTCTTCAGAAAAAGGGTTACAACGCTGCCCGGGCAAGCGGTCAAAATCCTTCCAACGGGGCGATAATCCGCGGCGTCTTTGCAGAAACAGATGCAAAAAATCGCATCCGCCGTTCGGTTTGGGGAGGCGCTTCCAGCAACACTCGATTTTTCCTGTATGTGGGTATTTTTAATCTGGCTCGGCCTGACCAACCGCTTTACCAACCCGCGTCGGAGCAGCCAACCAACAGCCAGTACGGGCCGGTCATCACTCTCAACACCTACATTCCCTTGGCGAAGTACGAACTCGACAAGAACCCGAACGAGGAAGATGTCCGGAAAATTTGCGCGCAGATTGCCGCCAGCCTGACGGCTCTTCTGACCGCCAATCCCAACGCTTTTTCCCAATAAATCCTATTCAAAAGTTCATCTTTTTTGCTGTTCTAAGCGTCTATATTCCCAGAGCACCGGTGTAAGTCTGTTCTTGCGCCGGTGCTTTTTGTAGATGACAATGAATTGATGGGCCGACGCGCGCTTCGGCGCGACGGTCTCCGGAAAGGTCGTACTTGCTTACAGGCCGCATAACTCGGCTAACGGATGCACGGCGAAATCGTCGGCTGGCCGCGTGTGCCGTCTTTTCACTGGCGCTGGTTTCCGTTTTCTTTTTGCTGCAGGTCGTGCCGCACTCCCACTCCAGCGGGCACGATGAGCCG
Organism: Vulcanimicrobiaceae bacterium; assembly: GCA_035484435.1. Taxonomy (GTDB): domain Bacteria; phylum Acidobacteriota; class Terriglobia; order Acidiferrales; family UBA7541; genus Acidiferrum. The sequence goes on from DATHOY010000159.1 coordinate 4,132, forward strand.
AATTGCCGTCTCTGCCAGGTGGCCCACCTGGGCGTTGCGCCCACAGTTTCCGTCACACTACTCAGCCTGATTCTGCTGTTCTTCGGCGAAATTCTCGTACCGCTTTGCCCGCACTTCGCCGAGCCGTTTTCCACGCATTCTCCCTCCCGCGCGCCGCCTGCCCTGATCGCCTAAGCTTCATTGCTTTTTAATCGCAGGCGCACGGCCCTACTGGGCCGCGCCACCGCCGTATCTGGCGGGTCTACTACCCCACCTACAACAAAGCCCCGATGCGGCTCGGAGGATTTATGCGCTTGGTATTTCGAAGTCTATTTATTCTGTTAGCTCAAGTTGTCTTATTTGCCGTGGTTGCCAACGCCCAGCTCGGCAATTCGGGATCAATCGAAGGCGTGGTGAAGGATCCCTCCGGCGCGGTCGTGCCCGGCGCTAATGTGCAGCTCGCTAATCCGGTTAGTGGTCTGATGCGTTCCGCCGTCACCGACGCCGAGGGCGCATTCCGGTTCACCAACGTGCCGTTTAATCCCTACCATCTCACCGTCAGTAGCGCGGGATTCGTTTCTAGTTCGCTGGATGTGGAAGTGCGGTCCGGCGTTCCGACAAAAGTTGCTATCGAACTTAAGCTCGGTGCGGCGGCTACAACTGTCAACGTAACCGAAAACGGCGGCGACCTGGTTGAAAACGACTCCACGTTTCACACGGACGTGGACCGCGGGCTGTTCGAAAAAGTTCCTCTCGAAAGCAGCTCCTCCTCGGTCAGTTCGCTGGTTACGCTGACCACGCCTGGTGTCGCGGCCGATTCAAACGGCCTCTTTCACGGACTTGGTGACCACGCATCGAACTCCTTTTCCGTGGACGGCCAGCCTATCTCCGACCAGCAGAGCAAGGTATTTTCGAACCAAATTCCGTCGGAATCGATTCAGTCGCTCGAAGTGATCTCCGGCGCGCCGCCCGCGGAGTTCGGGGACAAGACCAGCCTGGTGATTAAAGTAACCACGCGCTCCGGCCTTGGCGTGGATCAACCGCATGGCAGCGTGAACACTTCGTACGGCAGCTTTGGCACGGCAAGCACTTCCGCGGATCTGGCCTACGGCGGGAAAACCTGGGGGAATTTCGTCGCGGTCAGCGGGCTGCGTTCGGGCCGCTTTCTGGATCCGCCGGAAACTGTCGCGCTGCACGATAAAGGCAACGAAGAAAATGTGTTCGACCGCGTGGACTATAAATTTTCTGACGCCAACACAGTGCAACTTAATTTCGGTTACTCGCGCTCCTGGTTCCAGACGCCAAATTCGTTCGATGGGCAGAATGCCGCCGGCTGGTCGGGCCTCGTCGTTCCAGCCACATGTCCGCCGGGGCAATCTGTTTCCTGCGGAGGGTTTGGTCCTAACGGCTTGCCCGTCGGCCCTCAGGATCAGCGGGCCAAAATCAATACCCTCAACATAGCGCCGACGTTTGTGCATCTGATCAACAATTCAGCCGTTTTCACCGTTGGCGCTTTTTTTCGCCAAGACCAGTTTAATTACTATCCGAGTCCTAATCCTTTCGCCGACCTGACTCCGAATCTTCAGAGCGACACCATTTCGCAGGCCCGCCGTCTCACCAATGCCGGACTGCACGCCGACATCTCCTATGTGCACGGCAAGCACAACATCAAGGCGGGCGCCACCGTGCAACACGAGTTCCTCACCGAGAACGACGCCTTCGGCATCGTGGATCCCGGGTTAAACTCCCCATGCCTCCTCACGAACCCTGATCTTTCCACTTCTCCAGACACCAATGCGTTTGTCACCAGCCCGGCGCAATGCGGGGGCCCGATGAGCCCCGGAACGATGGCGAATCCGAATTTCTCCACGGTGCTTGCATGCATTGACCTCACTCGTCCGGTGCCGGCCGCTTCGAGCGGTTGCGTCAATACCGCCAGTTCTTCGCACTTCTTCCGTGGCCACACCGACGTCAAGGAAACCGGCCTCTACTTGCAAGACACCATCACGAAGGGCAACTGGAGTATCAATCTCGGGATTCGCGGCGACCTGTATCGCGGCTTGACGCACGCGACACAGGCCGAGCCGCGCCTGGGCATTGCCTACAACATCAAGGCGACCAACACGGTTCTGCGAGTCTCCTACGCGCGAACGCTCGAAACGCCGTTCAACGAAAACCTGGTGCTTGCCAGCGTGGGATGCAACGATCTCGTCGTGAACGCTTTGCAGGCAGCCATTCAGGGGGCTCCGTGCATTACCAATGCACTCAGCCCCGGCTGGCGCAATGAATTTCATGCCGGCTTCCAGCAGGCGTTCGGAAAATACCTGATGGTCGAAGGCGAATACCTTTGGAAGTACACGCACCTCGCGTATGACTTCAGCGTTTTCGGCAACACGCCGATTACGTTTCCCATTGAATGGCAGCGGTCGAAGGTCCCCGGTTATTTGTTGCGCGCTACGGTGCCGAACTTCCACGGGCTATCGGCTTACTTCGTTGCTTCCAGCGTTGCCGCGCGATTTTTTCAGCCGCAGGTCAGCGGCATTGGCGTAACCCCGGTCGGGCAAGGCGGCACCGGAGTGTTTCGCATCGACCACGACGAACTTTTCAACCAGACCACGCACCTGCAATACCAGCCGTGGAAGCGCGGGCCGTGGATGGGTTTCAACTGGAGGTATGACAGCGGCCTGGTTGCGGGCGCCGTGCCGTTTGCTACCAGCGCGAATCCACTCGATCCGGGATTCCAGGTGAATCTCACCGGGCTTTCCGCCGACCAACAAATTCAGGCGGGCCTTTTCTGCGGCGGCGTGGTTCCAACGCTCAACTCGCCGTTGACGACATGCCCGGGGAATCAGTTTGGCTCGACGCTGGTCAAAATTCCCTCACCCGGCACGGAGAACGACGACAAGAATCCGCCACGCATCCAGCCGCGGAATCTCTTCGACGTATCGGTGGGCCACGACAATCTTTTCCACGGAGACCGTTTCCGCTGGAGCCTGCAGTTCACCGCCATCAACGTGACCAACAAAACGGCGCTGTACAATTTCCTGTCCACCTTCAGCGGGACGCATTACGTTACACCGCGTGCCGAAACGGTCGAACTCGGCTTCCACTTCTAGCAACCCGGAATTCCATTCGGGGCCCTGCAGGAGCCGGTAACACACTCTTGCAGGGCACCTCTTTGCCTGGTCCGAATTCCACGGCCCACTGGATATCTGCTACTCTGTCCGCCGGAGGGCAGAGTCCGATGAGCAGCGCTCCCGCGCAGGTCCGCAACGTTTCCGACACCGCCTTGTGGGCCGCCCATTTCCGCGCAGAGGAGTCGCGGCGTCCCGACGCGCTTTTCCGTGATCCTTACGCGGAGAAACTTGGCGCGCGGCGCGGCGGCGAAATGGCCGGCGCGTTGCCGCAGGGATTGAGCCATGCCTGGGCCTGGGTCGCGCGCACCTATCTGTTCGACCAGATTCTGCAAAAAGAAATCGCGGATGGCACGGATCTGATCGTGAATTGCGCCGCGGGGCTGGATGCGCGGCCGTATCGCATGCAACTCCCCTCCTCACTGCTGTGGATCGAAGCTGACTTGCCGGGTATCCTCGTTTACAAAAAAGAACTGCTTGCGAGCGACAAACCGACCTGCCAACTGGAGCGAATCGCTGTAAACCTTGCCGAAGTAGGGGAACGGCGTCGCTTCTTCGACGCAATCGCCAATCGTGGCAAACGCGGCCTGGTGCTCACCGAAGGCTTGTTGATCTACCTCTCCACGGAGGAAGTTGGGCAATTCGCGAAAGATCTTTCCGGCGTGGCTTCTCTCCAGCGCTGGATTCTGGACATGCATTCGCCGCGTTTGCTGGCCATGATGCAGCGCAACACCGGCAAAGCGCTCGAAAAAGTGGGCGCGCCGTTCAAATTTGGCCCCGCCGAAGGGCCGGATTTCTTTCGTCCTCACGGCTGGACACCGATCCAGATCGAAGGCATGCTGCACACAGCGGCGCGATTTGGACGGCCGCCGCTTCTCTTGCGTTTATTCGCAAAACTTTTCGACGTGCGCAGTTGGAAAGCGAATCGGCCCTGGGCTGGCGTCTGCCTGCTGCAGAAGAATTCCCTCGTGGAACAGTCAAAAGGAAAGATCTGATGAGCGGTTCATCGCCGGAACGTTCGGAAAACAAATTAAGAATTGGCGTGGACCTGGGAGGTACGAAGATTGAATTCGTTGCCCTTGAGGCGGACGGGCGGGAACTGCAGCGATTCCGGGTGCCGACTCCGCGCGGCGACTACGACGCCACGGTGAAAGCCGTTCGCGACGGCGCCCTAAAAATCGAAACGGAACTGAAGCGCAGCGCCACGGTCGGAGTGGGGATTCCCGGCACCATCTCCGGCATCACGCACACGGTCAAAAACGCCAACTCCATCTGGATGAACGGCAAACCGTTTGACAAGGACCTGAGCGCCGCGCTTGTGCGCGAAGTGCGCTGCGCCAACGACGCCAACTGCTTGGCCGTTTCCGAGGCCACCGACGGATCCGGGGCAGGCCATCACATTGTTTTTGCCGTGATTCTCGGCACAGGCTGCGGCGGAGGGATCGCCGTGGATGGCCGGGTGCAAAATGGACGCAACGGCGTCGCCGGCGAATGGGGACACACTTCGCTACCGTGGATGAAGCCTGACGAATATCCCGGTTCGCCCTGCTACTGCGGGCACAATGGGTGCGTGGAAACGTGGATCTCCGGAACGGGCCTCGAAGCCGACTATGAGCGCGCCACAAAAATAAAAATTCTCGGCAAAGAAATCGTTGCGCGTTCCGAATCCGGTGAAGCCGAGGCGCTGGCCTGCCTGGAGCGCTACGAAGACCGCCTGACGCGCAGCCTGGCGCAAATGGTGGACATTCTCGACCCCGACATCATCGTTCTGGGCGGCGGCGTTTCCCAGGTGCCGCGCCTGTATCGCAACGTTCCGTCGCGTTTGAAGGAGCACGTCTTCGGGCGTGAAGCCGACACTCCCATTGTGGTATCCAAACACGGCGACGCCAGCGGTGTCCGCGGGGCTGCCTGGCTGTGGCCACTGGAAACTGGTGCACGCGCAAAACTGTAGTTCAGCTCTTCAGGGGTTAGGATTTCCGTAGAAAATTGCGCCCTTTCAACGAAAACCCTCAGGCCTGAAGGCCTGAGCTACAGCAAAAAAAAACGCCCCCGGCATCAGCCGAAGGCGTTCCGAAGAAAAGTGTGAATTGAATTACGTGGTCAACTGCCCGCGCCGCATCAACCGCATGCAGAGCGCCAGCATCCCGCAAAGCAGCAGAGCCAGCGTTCCGGGTTCAGGGGTGGGCACGATGAATTCCTGTACCTGCCCGGTCAGCGTCAGCGGTCCCACGTTGGTGACGATTTCAAAATTGCTGAGATTGATCGAGCCGTAATTCTGGCTGGCCAAGAGCAGCCAGTTCTGCACGTCGGTGTTGCCGCTGCCACGTATGCCGGGATTCATGATGTCCCAAAGGGCGTATTGCAGATTCACGAGGTCTCCGGGATTGGAGGCAAATTGGGTTGTCAACCAAGCCGCCTCTTCATAAGCCAGCGTCGGGTTACCCAGAACCAACGACCCCGGCACGCTGCCGTAGCGCGTCTGGGAAAAATTGTTGGTGTTGACGGCCGTGGCGAGATTTGTAACGTTCGCCTGCCAAGTCTGCCCAAAGTTCACTTCGTTGAGGATGTCGTCGCAGAACAGCGTAACCGTCTGGCCGTTCAGCGTCCCGTAGTACGGGCTGACATAATACTGACCGTCGTTGGCCCCGTTCACGCCTTGGAAAACCATTGTCACCGGGCCATCCGCATAAGCGAACGGCACCAGAATCATCGCAACCACTAATAGCCCAAGCAGCCTGGCAAATTTCATCCGTGTCTCCCGTGGTTCCTAAAGCAAGGCTGCGGGCCCTGCGTCTTTGTAATCTGCAAGTCACATTCCAAACGGCGGAGGATGAGGAGGATTGAAAACAAAGGGATTATATCGTTTCAGGAGAAGGATTCACGAAGGGTGTGAAAATCTCTTCCCTAGTAGGTACTTTGCTGTGCAATTCTCCTCTTAAGGTAATCATAACAAAACACATATCGGTACTATGGGTTCTAGTGATCAGGTACTAAAACTCGATTTCAGCCTAGCCCTTCCAAGAGGGGGAGGCCAGCAGGTCTAGTCTACTGGCCTCCCGTTTGGCCTCATTTTACTTCCCAGCCGCCTTGCTCAGCTTGGCGGTGAACGCCTCCGAGCGCTTCTTCATCTCGTCCGGCGCCACATCTTCGATGTGTTGGGCGAGCCCCCAGCGATGCCCGAAGGGATCGCGAATCTTTCCGTAGCGATCCCCCCAGAACTGGTTTTCGAGCGGCATTTCTACCTTCGCGCCGGCTTTCACCGCCCGGCTGAAGACGGTGTCGACGTCTTCCGTATAAAGGAAGAGGTTGATGGAGTTTGGGGCATCCGCGGGCGGCGCACTGGTCATCCCGGGAAATTCGTCGCTCAACATCAGGATCGAATCGCCAATGGCCAGTTCGGCGTGCATGATTACGCCGCCCGGTCCGGGCATGCGCACTCTTTCCTGGGCGTGGAAGACCTCCTTGTAATATTCGATTGCCCGGGCCGCACCCTTGCAGACGATTGCGGGAGTAATGGAATGGAATCCTTCAGGAATAGATTTTACGGCGCACATAGTTCCTCCTTAGGTCTTATTGGGTTGGGCGCGCAGGGAGGTTGAAGCAACGGGAGGGAACTTCACAGTTCACTCTGCGCGTGGAATTTCTGAATACTCCGCGGTGGTGGGCAAGTCAAGAAGGAATTCCAATTTTCATGATGGAGTAAAATCTGCCCTGCGCTGTACTCTGGAGCATCCAATCAGCGGCAATTCTGTCGGAGGTGCTTCGTGCGTTATGAGTTCTTGCTGGAAACGTATGCCACGGAACGCATCAAGGTCCTGAGCGTCTGGAGCGAATTTCGCGACACGGACCTGGAAGTTCGCCCGAACGCAGGCGATCCGCGCGGGCGCAGCGTGCACGAGCAGATGGTCCATCAATGTGTCAGCGAGGATGTCTGGCTGCGGACCATGCTTGCGGTGGATGTCGCCGCGCCGCCATTGCCCGCGCGGGAAACGCGGGTTGAATTCATCCGCCGCTATGCGGAAGACAGCGCGAAACGCCTGGCCGTGATGCAGACGCGCGACGAAGCCTGGTGGGAAAGCGAAACCACTTTTTTTGGCGTGAAGCGCTCCGTGGCCTGGGTGATGACCCGCCGGATCGCGCACACGGCGCATCATCGCGGCCAGCAGATGGCCATGCTGCGGATGCTGGCGCGGGATCTGCACAGTAACTATGGCCCTACAGCGGACACCGGCGGGCTAATGCAGGATCACGCGCCAACTACCTACGCCTACCCGGGACTCGACGAATTGCTGCGCGATCTGCCGGCCAGCGCGCACAAGAGTCCGATGCGCGGCCCGCAAGGCAAACCCATCACGGAGCGCCCAAAGCTGTAGCTTAGGCCTTTCAGGCCTGAGGGTTTCGTTGCCACATTATGGCTTGGGCAGCGCTGGGGAAAACCCTTGCACCTGAGGAGATCCATATTCACATTACGGCTCGGCAGCGCTGTGAAAACCCTCACCCCTGAAGGGGTGAGCTACAGGATTAATATTCCCGGTAGAGTTCGGGGAACTGCTTTTTCAGGTTCTGAATCTTCGGCAGGTCGTTGATGACGATGTAGGGATTGTCGGTGTGGTGTTTCAGGTAGTCCTGGTGATAGCCCTCGGCGGGATAGAACGCGTTGTTCAGCGGCACCACCTGGGTCATGATTTTGTTGGAATAAACCTTCGCCGCATTCAGCTGGGTGATGTACGCCTCGGCGATTTTCTTTTGGTCCGCGTTTCCATAAAAGATCGACGAGCGGTATTGCGTTCCCCAGTCGGGGCCTTGCTTGTTCAGCTCGGTCGGATTGTGCGCCACGGAAAAGAAAATCATCAGGACCTGGCCGTAGGTAATCTCCGAAGGGTCAAAGACAACTCTTACGCTTTCCGCGTGAGCGGTCTTGCCGCTGCTCACCGTCTCGTATTGCGCGGTGTCGGCCGTTCCGCCCGCGTAGCCGGACGTCGCCGAAATCACGCCCTTAGTGTGCTCATAGACGGCTTGGATGCCCCAGAAGCAGCCTCCGGAAATCACGGCCACTTCCTTGCCCTTGGTCGCGGCCACCGGCTGGTCCAGCGCCGGCCTCGGGAAAGAAGTGTTCGCGCGCGGCGCCTTTGCCCGCGAGTTAAACGCCGCAAACATCACCAGCCCTGCAGCTACGGCTCCAAAAGTCAAAACTCGAATCCCGCTCCGCATCATCTTGCTCCCGGCCGGCTTGGCCGCTTTTTGCGGCGTGCCGGTTTCACAGCTATATTCCTTGTTGGATGCCGCCCAAAGGATTTGTGCTTCTCGGCAATCCTGCAATTCGGGAAAGGGGCCGCGCTTTGGCATCCACAGGGTTAGAGTGGGACGCCCCAGGGGAAGTTACACTGCATCTTATACTCTGAATTCCGGCCAGAATCACGGGTTTCATGCCTATCAGCGTCTCAATACGCACCGTGCTGTTTGAGCCGCTACTTGACGACCAGGGTGAGGGGAATCGCCGGAAGCGGGAAGCTCTTCGAAGAACCCGTGGGTGTGGCCGACGGGGTCGCCATTAAAATATAGGTTCCCGTCGGAGTGATGATCGGTGGTGGCAGTTGCTCAGAAGTCGCGCTTCCTCCGCCTCCGCAGCCATTCGCCAGGAACGCCAAGCAGACGAGCGCGGCGACGCTCTTCCAATCGAATGTGATAGCGGAGATTTTGCCCCGCTCGCGCTTCTTCAGAGACAGGACTAGCACCAGCAAAACCAGCGGCAGGACCGAGGCCACAAGAGGCATTCGCGGCAGACCGGGGAAACTTCGTGGCGCGCTGGATACGGCGGGGGCGTTGCCACTTGTTGTCACGGACACCGTGAAACTCACGGTTGCGCCGCTTGTCACGGTCACGCTCGGCGCGATGCAAGTTGTTCCCAACGGCATTCCCGAACACGCGAACGCCAGCGTGCCGCTGAAACCCGCGCCCGGCGTGGCTTGCAGATTGAACGTAGCTGTCTGCCCTGCGGTGACGGAAGCGTTCAAAGTGGCTCCCGCGGCGGCAACGATCGTGGCGGCGGGCGCGGCGGTGGCGTTCAACGTCACCATCTGCGGCGAATTCGCTGCGTCGTCCGTGATGGACAGGGTCGTGGTTCGAATTCCAGACGCCAATGGCGCGAAGGTCACTGGGATGGCGCAACTGGCGCCGGCCGCAACCGCCGTCGCCAGGCAATTCGATCCCGAGATGGAAAAATCGCCCGCGTTCAGCCCGCTCACTCCGATTGTAGTTACATGTAGTGGCCCCGTGCCGGTGTTCGAAACGGTCAGGTTCTGCGGCACGGCGGTTGTGCCCTGGGTCGTCGTTCCCGCCAGATTGAATGTTCCCGTGGGATCCAGGGTAACCACAGGCGCCTGGGGCGGTGGGGCAACGCCAGCGCCGCTCAATCCATATTGCTGCGGATTTCCCACCGCGCTATCCAGAACATTTAGTGTCGCCAGGCTTGGACCAACGCTCGTCGGCGCGTAAACGATGAAAATCGTGCACGAATGTTTGGGCTGCAGAACCACCGTTGAAACGCAGTTGTCGCTCTCCTCGAAATCGGCGGCGTTCGCTCCGGTTACCGAAACGGATTGGAAACTAACGGCTTGATCGCCGCTGCTGGTCAGTGTGATCGATTGCGACGCACTCTTCTGTCCGGTCACCGTATCGGGGAAGCTCAGGTCCAGAGCGCTCGGTGACAACACCGGGCCCACTGTACCTTGTCCGCCAGCGGGGCCCAGCGATGCAACCACGGGCAGAACTTGCATCGACTGCTGGAAAAACGGTTGGCTGATCGCGCCCGGCTGGCTCGGCAGCCCGGTGCCAGGATCAACTTCATACGCGCTGATAGCGAAAACGCCGTTTGCTGAAGTGGCAGCATAGGTGAATGGAGCCTGCGGATTTTGCACCGAGGTCAAAAAACCTGCGTCCGACACGGGCAATGGCGACGACGGCAGCACCAGAAAGGTGCTGGTATCCAGCAGTTCGAAACAGTTGACGCAATTCGAAGTTCCGGAGAGTGGCACCTGCACATACGTCACCTGTCCCGTGGGATCGAAAAAAATAGAGTTTGGAAACATCTGATCGGTACCTGAGGGGCTTTGCTCGCTGCCCAGGTCTTCCGTGCCCAACGGCGTCAGCGCAAAATTCACGGGATTTACCTGGTACATCGAAAGCGAAGCGCGGCCTGAGCCATATCCGAGCGCCAGGAAATTTCCCCGCGCGCTGATGCGAATGCCCAAGCCGCGACTGCCCACGACTGTTCCACCCGTCGGATCCAAGGTGACTGCGCCGCTCAGCGGATCAAAAGTGATCAAGTAGAGCAGCGCATTCGGAAATTGCGTGGGCGGAGAAGGGAACTGGTTGATCAGGATCGCGATGCCGTGGCCGTTCGGATCTCCCACGGCGCCGCCGTCTACCCACGCGCCTGCGATCGGCAAGGTCTGACTGCCCACCGGCACCAGCGCCGGAGTCGCCGCATCGACATGAAACGTGTCCAGAGTCAGCGTGCTCGTCGCCGTCGCCGGCAGCAGGTCGGACTTCACCAGATAAACGAACTGCCCCGAACTCTCCGCGACAACCAGGACCCCGAACTGTCCTGTAGAAGCCTGGAACGGGGAAGTGGCAACCTCCGTCGCCGCGCCCGTCGTTGTGTTCAGCGCGTACATCGAAAGTCCGTCGGCGCAATACCCGTAAAGAAAACGTCCCTTGGGGTCGATTGTGGCCGGTCCGCACGGATTCGCGAAGGTGGTTTGCGACCCGGCAAGGAGCGTCAACGCGCCACTGGAATCGTCGCGCAGAAAAGTCACGTTGCCGGTGGGTTTTGTATTGGCGATGGTTTCGACGAACAGCCACGGTTGCGGCGTCTGGGCGGAGGCGCGGAAACTTCCCAGGCTGAAAGCTAGCGCGACGACAAATGAAAACGCAATAACACTGCGGCGGCATTTGCCGCCGGAAGGGCATGAGTTCATTCCAAACTTCCTTGTGCCGACCGCGAGGTTCGGCTTGTAAACGAGATAAGAGGGAAACCAGCAGCGAGACTAGCGTGCGGAGGTAGGAGCGTCAATCAAAAGTGTATAAAAGAGATGGTAAATAGTATGGCAGCTATGTTCCAAATTGGAACAGGTCGCAATGAGAGCTTTTTGGGGAGCGTTCCAAAATGGAACTAGCCCCTTGCTCTTCCCCCTTCCCGGCCTCCACATCCCCCTTTTCAAATGAAAACTCTGGAGTTAATGTCTGTGAATGGATGTTAATGCGGGCCCAACGGACTTTCGGATAAATTTAAACGCTTATGCCGCCATTTAAACTTGACCTTGAAAAACTCTCCAGCAGCACCGAAGCGCTCTCGATTTACACGGCCAGCGGGAAATTGAGCATTGAGACCGTCAACGAATTCCTGCCGAAGCTTCGCGCGGAAGGCGCGCAGCGAGTCATTCTGGATCTGAATGGAGTGAGCTTTCTGGATTCCGCCGGGGTAGGCGCGCTGGTTTCGCTGTTCGTCAGCCGGCGCAGTCAGGGCAAAGAGTTTGGCCTGGCAGCGTTGCCGCCGCAGGCCGTTGCCGTGGTAACGGTCGCGGGCCTGCAGAACCTGCTCCCCATTTACAAAACGGTGGAAGACGCCGCCGCGAAGAAAGTGTGACGAGGCCTGTAGCTCACCCCTTTAGGGGCAAGGGTTTTCGTGACGCGGGCGAGATTGTGCCGCCGCAGGGAAGGCCTCAGGCCTGAAGGCCTGAGCTACAAATTTGGGGACGATTGGTTTTACTGCGGGGTCCATTTCGGATGGCTGGTGAATAGCCCGTCCACAAAGCCGATCTGGTAGGAAACGAAGAGTCCGAAGCAGAGGCTCAGCACTCCCGACGCGGTGACCAGCCCGCGATTCACCCAGGCAAAGCGCGTGCCTGCGTAGGAAAAGGGCAGCGCCAGCGCCACGGTAATCAGCATCATCCCGGCAATCGTCCCGACGCCAAAAATCAGCAGGTAGAAAACGCCCCAGCGTGGGTCGTGAATTGTTGTCAGCACCAGCAGCGCCACCGCCGCTGAACCTGCCAGTCCATGCACGATGCCGATCAGCAGCGGCCGCAGCGAATGGAAAATTCCCAGCTTCGCGAACGGGCCGCGCAACCATCCCGGCGCCGCCAGCGCTTCGCCATGATGCTGAGCCGCAGGTTGGTGCGAATGCCAATGGTAGTGCACGTGCGAGCCGTGTCCGTGGACATGCAGGTGTTCCCCGATGACCCGTGGATGCGCAGGAGAGAACTTTTCGCTCAACCAGCGCGTAACGCCGGTCAGGTTCAGAATACCCAGCAGGATCAGCATCAGCCCGACCGCGAATTCCATCGTCAGGCCGACGCGCGTCGGAATCGCCACGTTAAAAAGAATAATCGCCGCGCCGACCAGCAGAATCGTCAGGGTATGTCCCAGGCCCCAGAGCGCGCCAATCCAACCCGCCCGGCCAATCGATGGCTCGCGGCTGATGATCGTGGAAACCGCGATGACATGATCCGGGTCCGTCGCGTGCCGCATCCCCAGAAAAAAGCCGATCGCCAGTATGGTCAATCCGCTGATCATATTTAGATGGGGGCTATCTCCGCCCCTCCTTCAAATCACAAGGATACTGGAGCTTTTGCAACGGTGCGAGTGATTCGTGGCACACTGCAATCCTCTTGTAAGGAAGAGATTGCCCTCCGTTTTGCTATCTTTGACAATTCCCAGAATAGATTTGATGCAAAAAGCCTGTAGCTCAGGCCTTTTAGGTCCGAGGGATTTCGGTCACTGTGGCACGATTTTGCCAGCGTGGCGAAAAGCCTCACCGCTGAAGGGGTGAGCTACAGGAATCAGGTTTTCTTCAGCAAACGCATAAACTCAGCGGCCGTGTGCGGCAGGCGCGCCCCGCGCCGCGAAATGATGTAAAGGTGCCGCGGGATGCTCAACTGCTTCACGTGCACTTCCTTCATCCAGCCATGCTCTATCTCCCAGGCCACGCACATGCGCGGCACAATCGCCACGCCCATGCCCATCTGCACGAATCGCTTGATGCTTTCGATCGTGGGCATTTCCATCGGCATATCCAGCGCCGTGCGGTGCCGGGCAAACAGTTCAATCACCTTGCGGCGGAACGGCGATTCCACAATATGCGCGATAAATGCTTCTTTGCCGAGCTCCTCGATCTCCACTTCCTTGCGCTTGGCCAGCGGATGCTTTGGTGGCACGACCAGGGTCAGTTCGTCTTTCAGGATTTCCGTGGCCTGCAATTGTGCGTCGCGCGGGATAAAGGAAACCGCGCCCAGGTCCAGCCGGTAGTTCACCACTTCGTGCGGGATGTCGCGCGAAAACATGCGGTGCACGCGAACCTGCACGCCGGGATGCGCTTCGCGAAAAGCGGCCAGCGCCGGAAGCAGGGCGTGAATCGAACTCTCATTGACGCCCAGGGAAAGCTCCCCGCGTTTTAGCCCTTCCAACTCTAGCAGGCCCTTTTTCACCTCGTCGCGCAGGTTCAGCAGCCGTTCGGCATACTCCCGCAGCAGCGTCCCCGCATCTGTCAGCCGTACCGGCCGCGCCCCGCGCACAAACAGAGGTTGCTCCAGCGAATCTTCCAGTTTCCGGATGGTCAGGCTGACCGCGGGTTGCGTCCTGTAGAGACGCTCCGCCGCCCGGGAGAAGCTGCCTTCCTTCGCAACCATCAAAAAGACCTGTAATTCGCCAAGATCCATGCGCAAGCCTCGGTTCGGAGGGTAAGTCGGTCAAACCCTCTGCGGGGGTGGATTTCAGGGCGCCGGCAGGCCCAGCGGGGTATGCGGGCCGTGGCTACCCTAAACCCTAGTATAAGATAGAATTATCAATTACAGAATGAAGATAAATTGGACTAGAACCCCCTAGCGTGCGTTACTGGTAGCTCAGGTCTCTGGAGTAGCCATGAGCCACGTACAAATTTTTGATACTACCCTCCGCGACGGCGAACAATCACCGGGCTTTTCCATGAACACCGAGGAAAAGATCCGTATGGCGCGGCAGCTTGCGGCACTGGGCGTGGACATCATTGAAGCCGGCTTTCCCATCGCCTCCCGCGGCGATCTGGAAGCGGTGCAAGCGGTTGCGAAGGAAGTGCGCGACGTTCCCATCGCCGCGCTGGCTCGCGCCCGCAAAGACGACATTCTTGCCGCCGTCGAAGCATTGAAACCCGCGAAGTCTCCGCGGATGCACGTTTTTCTCGCTACCTCTGATTTGCATCTGCAGGCCAAGTTGCACCTTACGCGCGAGCAGGCGCTCGAAGCCATCGGCTCCATGATCAAGCTGGCGCGGAATTACGTGGAAGAGATCGAATTTTCCGCCGAAGATGCCGGGCGCACCGAGATTGAATATCTCTGCAAGGCTTGCCAGGTGGCCGTCGAAGCGGGAGCTACTGTGCTGAATTTGCCGGACACCGTGGGCTACGCCGTGCCGGAAGAGTATGGCGCGATGTTCCTGAAAGTTCGCGAGTACCTTGGCGATCCGGTGCACATTACTTTAAGCGCGCATTGCCACGATGACCTGGGCCTCGCGGTTGCCAATTCGCTGGCGGCCGTTCGCGCCGGGGTGCGGCAGATTGAGTGCACCGTCAACGGCATTGGCGAACGCGCGGGAAACGCTGCGCTGGAAGAGATCGCCGTCGCCCTGGCCGTGCGCAAGGATAGTTTTGGCGTGGCCACGAAACTCAACCTGAAGGAACTGTACAAATCCAGCCGCTTGCTTAGCGAGATCACCGGCGCGGTGATTGCTCCGAACAAAGCTGTCGTCGGGGCCAACGCTTTTGCCCACGAAGCCGGAATCCACCAGGACGGGATCATCAAGAACCCGCTGACGTACGAGATTATTTCTCCGGAAGCCGTCGGCGTGCCGTCGCGTTCGCTCGTTTTGGGCAAACACTCCGGCCGCAATGCGTTGCGCCAGTCGCTCAAAGAACTCGGCTACGAGGCCTCCGACGCCGAGCTCGCGGAGTGCTATCGTCGCGTCACGTCGCTCGCCGATGAGTCCAAAAATGTCCGCGCGCGAGACTTGATGGCCATTGCGCATCAGGTGATTCGCCGCAAAGCCGTTGCCGTGGCGGGCGAAGCGTCATCCGCCGCGTAGTTGTGTAGCTCGCCCCTTTAGGGGCGAGGGTTTTCAGAGCGAGGGCGAGATCGCGCCGCCGTAGGGGAAAGCCTCAGGCCTGAAGGCCTGAGCTACAATGCATTGAATTTTTCTCGGGGTGGCCAGGCCATGAAGTTGAAAAAGACGATTGTCCTTCTTCCCGGTGACGGCATCGGTCCGGAAGTCACGCGCTCCGCCGCCAACGTTTTGCAGGAATGCGCGCGCGAATTTCACCACCAGTTCACGTTCATCGAGATGCCCGTTGGCGGGGCCGCGATCGACAAGACCGGCACACCTCTGCCGAACGAGACCCTGGATGCCTGCAGGAAAGCTGACGCCGTTTTCCTCGGCGCGGTCGGCGGACCAAAGTGGGATTCGCTGCCCGTTGGCAAGCGGCCGGAAACCGGTCTGCTCGATCTTCGCAAAGGGCTCGGCCTGTACGTCAATCTGCGCCCGGTGAAGGTTATCGAACCCCTGCGCGGAATTTCTCCGCTGAAACCGGAGCGGCTCGGCGACCTGGATCTGGAAATCGTCCGCGAACTTGCCGGTGGCATGTATTTCGGCGAGAGGGGCAACGTCAAGGAAAACGGCGTCGAGCGTGCATTCGACACCGAATCCTATTCGACGCCGGAAATCGAGCGCATTGCTGCGTTTGCGTTCACGCGCGCCGAAGCCCGTTCGCGCCGCCTCTGCTCCGTGGACAAGCACAACGTCCTCATCAGCTCGCAGCTCTGGCGCCGCACCGTCAGTGCGATGGGCACGGTTTATCCCAACGTGAAGCTTGAGCACATGTACGTGGACAACGCCGCCATGCAACTGACGCTGAAGCCCACGCAGTTCGACGTGATTTTGAGCACGAATATGTTCGGGGATATTTTGAGCGATGCCGCCGCCGCGCTCGTCGGCTCCATCGGCTTGATTCCCTCCGCCAGCTTCGGCACCAGCGCGCCGATGTTCGAGCCGATTCACGGCTCCGCGCCCACCCTTGCCGGAAAAGACATGGCCAATCCCATCGGCTCCATCCTCAGCGCCACGATGATGCTCCGCGACACCTTCGGCCTTGGCCTTGAAGCCGATTGGGCAGAGCAATCCCTTGTCCGCGTCCTCAATACCGGTGTCCGCACCGCCGACATCGCCGAACCCGGCAAGAAAACCGTCGCCTGCTCCGTCTTCAACGACATGCTCCACGACGAAATGCAGCGCACCTTCGAACACGCCGAAAAATACGGTTGGGGCGTCTAGTTTACCGCTTTCAACTTTAAGTAAAGTTTATCGAGTCAACGCCGCATTGGCAGGCTCAGGAGTTGCGCCATGATGCAGCGCGGAAGACAAGCTGCGGCTTGGCCAGACAATTTCCAGGGCAATTTGATGTTTCACCAGCATCCGGGAACGCCGGTTGATGCGGACTTCTATCGTGTTGCTGCTATCGGCGGACAGTTCGGAATTGTTCTCTTTTTGGGCGACGACTTCCTTGGCTCCGCGGAAAACTGTGACACGCAGAACATGGCCTCCCGCTTCAATAGGACAGTTGAAACGCAAAGTATCCCCGCGATGCGCAGAATCCAGCGGGGTTGTCAGCAGTAGGTTGTCATCGGAGTAGATCGCCAGTGTCTCTTCTCCCACATCGGAGACGACGGCAATGTTCAGAGAAGTTTGGCGCGCGGCTGAGGGGGTGGCATCCGTCGAGGACTTTCCGGCCGTGGCTGTTTTGTTCGGACTTTTCGTTCCGGCGTCGCTCGCAACTGATGGTTTGTGAGCCGCTGCGAGCGGTCCAGTTGCCTTGTGCCCACCTTTTCTTTGCGGAATATCCACGTCAGAAGGCTGCGGGCGAAAAGATGTGGTTGTGGATGGCCCCACGGCGCCGCTTGTCGGAAGAGCCTGGGTATCCGAACTCAAAGCAGCGGAGATGTTTTGTTCCGGCGGAATGGGTGAAACCCCAGGTTCGGACGGAAGGGATGGAATCACGGCAGGCGTTGCAGCCGGAGACCTCGCGGCAGCTGGCCTAACCGCGGAGGCGGCCCCGGCGCCCAAGGCCGCGCGGTGAGCCCGCAGCTGTACGAGTAGAACAAATGTGAGAAACAGGATTCCCGCGCTCGCGCCGGCAAGCCAAACTTCTGTGCCCCGTAGCGGACGTGTCCACCAGGAAGTCATGCTGCGCCATGCGGTACTTTGGGTTGGTTGACGGAGGGGCCTGCGGAGTTCAGTGGTCGGCGCTGATTTCTTCTGCAACGATACCCCGGACGGGGTTGCCACCACGGTTCCCGTCGCGGCTGACGCCTGCGCATTTTTGTTTCGCGCGAGTGGGTAGAGCGCAACCGCCACGTCCTGGGCTGTTGCAAAGCGCGCGTCAGGACTCTTGGCCAGGCAACACATCACAATTCGATCGAATTCGGGCGGCAGCGCGGGGTTCAGTTGCGAGGGCGGCGCGGGCGTCGAGTTGATGATTTGCCCGCACACCGCAGAAACGGAGCTGCCGTCGAACGGGTGGACGCCCGTGGTCATTTGATAGAGGACAATTCCCAGGGAAAAAAGGTCCGAGCGAGCGTCCTGGGCCTGGTCCAAAATCTGTTCAGGCGAAAGAAATGCGGGAGTGCCGTTGAGCGTGCCGGAGGAGGATTTCTGTGTTGCGTAGCGGGCGATACCGAAATCGCCCAGCTTTGGTCGACCCTCCCTGGTGATCAGGATATTCGCGGGTTTCACGTCGCCGTGGATGATTTTAGCCTGATGGGCCTGGAACAGTGCGGTGGCCAGGTCGCCTCCCCATGCCGCGGCTTTTTCCAGGGGGAGCGGCGCTGTTTCCAGGGCCTTCTCCAGAGTTTCCCCTTCCACATACTCCATCACGAAATATGGGTAGCCGTTGTGGTCCGTGCCGACGTCGTAAAGGCTGATGATCGAGGCATGCGCAAGTTTGCCGACGATTTGTGCTTCGCGGAGGAACTGCTCCTGGAGCAGGCGTGAGCCGAAGCCGCTCTGGAAGGTCTTCAAGGCGACAGTGCGGCCGATCAGCGTATCCAGCGCTTTATCCACACGGCTGGTCGCACCTGTTCCCAGGGTTTCGATGACTTCGTAGCGACTGGTTAAAGTCGGCATAGGGTGAGTCAGGGCGGGCGAATCTAGAGATATCAGTGTCCCACTGCGACTGTCCGGAGAAAATGGTCCGGAAGTACTAGCGGCAGAAACTTCCGTACCGCTTCCTCTTGCCAGCCATTTCGAGACACTTCACAATTCCCCGGTACCCATGCGCTGGCTCCGACTCCTCGGCATCCTTTGCTTTATCGCAATTGTCATTCTGTTCGGCGCTTTTTATGCCCTGCGTGGTGTCGCCCGCAAGCACGCGCGCGATCTCGATTCGCGCCTGGCTACGCTTCCTGATCCCGCTGCGAACACGCCTTACCCCAAATTCTTTTTTCAGCGCGGGGTGAATTTCACCGCCGAGTTTCCGGCTTTTTATGGCGAAGACGCCGCGGTGGAGATGCTGCGGAAACTGCCCGCGCACGGAATCAATTCCATTGCGCTTGTGCCGTACGGCTTTGCTTCCACTAAGGAGCCGAAGGTCCGGGGTTGGAACACACGTTGGGAGGGCGACGCGGGCGTCACGCAGCTTGCGCGCATCGCGCATTCACAGGGCATGAAAGTTTTGCTCAAACCGCAGCTGTGGATGCGCGGCGGCAATCCCGCGGACATTGATTTCCCCGGCGTCGCGGAGAATTCACAGTGGTTCGCGCAATACCAGCCGTTTCTGGAGCACTATGCGCAATTGGCAACAGCGATTCATGCCGATGTTTTCTGCATCGGGGTCGAGCTCGAAAAAATGTCAGGCAACGATGCCGCGTGGCGCAATCTGATCGCCCGCGCCCGCAAAATTTATCCCGGGCCGCTTACCTACGCCGCCAATTTTGGCGCGGAATTCGAATCCATCAAATTCTGGGACGCGGTCGACTACATCGGGATCGATGAATACTACCCGCTGCCCGACGACCTCTCCACCGCGGCCGTCGTCCAGAAAATTTCCGCCGTTCAGTCGCGCTTTCAAAAGCCGGTCCTTTTCACCGAAGCCGGTTTCCCCAGCGTCGCCGAAGCCAATCGCGCCCCCTGGGACGAGCCAAGCCGTCCCGTCGATCTCATCATCCAGGCCAAAAGTTACGATGCGCTTCTCTCCGCCTTCTACGAAAAGCCCTGGTTCGCCGGCGTCTACTGGTGGAAAGTCGGCACCAACGGCTATGGTGGCGCCACCGACGCCTCTCACACCCCCTGGAACAAACCCGCCATGCAATCCATCGATCACTGGTACAACAGCGGCAAACGGTGAAGGTTGTGTAGCGCCGCCATCCTGGCGGCAAGCGCTTGCCGGCAAGATGCCGGCGCTACCTGTTAGGTGCAGCGGTCGCCTAGAATTGAAGCTACTGCCAACTCGGTTGCTAGAACCCGTTGGGGATGATAATTTTGATGATTCGAAGTTTCCCGGAGACAAGGGTTGGGGGCCGGATATCATGAGGTCAGCCGGGGTATTCCAGTTTTCATAGCAGCTATTCCTAAGGGAGCCTTTTTCCAGTCATACGGGTTACCCTTCCCCCAGTTTGGCCGGAATTCATTGTTCATCTGAAAAATGCAGACGCCTTCTTCCAATCAGGGTCGCGGTGAATCCGGGCGTGTGCCCGGTGTAACGTATTGGCGCGTGGAAGGTTCGCTGGTGGAAATAAGCGCACTGCGGAGCGTCGGCTTCTTCAATTGGAACAGCCAGAGTTTTCTGGAGCGCTGGGTGCGCCGCGCCGGAACACTCGCCATGGGAGTGCTGCGTCCGCCGGCGTATTTCGCCAGCCGCACGTTTGCCACGCGCCTGCTTCACAGCGTGCTTAGCGGCATTACCCGCGATCGGCTTGATCTGCTCGGTGAAGAGTATTTTCAGTACGAACTGAAGCCCAAAATGCGTCGCGAAGCCGTTGATAAGCTGATTGACGCGGTCCGCAGTGGCGAGCGTGTGGTCCTTGTCAGCCAACTGCTGGAACACATCGTCCGCCCAATGACGGAATATTTCGGCGCTGAGGGTTTCATCGCCAATCGCCTGGAATTTCGCGATGGTGAAACCACCGGGCGCCTGCGCCAACCGGTCATCCACCCTCGCGGCCCATTCGCCTGGCTCGCCAGCGGCTCCGCCGACGGTCGCATCGCCAAAGAGAGACTTCTCTCGCAACTCGGCTGGGCTGGGAACCCCCAGCTGATCGATTCCGCCGCGCAACCCGCGCTCCGCTCACATCTTCCTGTGCGCACCTCTGTTGAACGACTCAGCAGCACGCCGGAAGTGGCTCGCTTGTCTGTCCGCGAATCGCTCGCCGGCAAGCACCTTCTGCTGATCGGCGTCACCGGCTTCATCGGTAAGGTCTGGCTCGTGGACCTGCTGGAAAAAATCCCCGATATAGCGAAAATCACGCTGCTCATTCGCCGCAATCGCACCACTTCCGCCCAACGGCGGTTCGAAAAGATCGTTGAGGAATCGCCCACACTTGATCGCCTGCAGGAAATTCACGGCGCGAAATTGGCCGTGTTTCTCCGCGAAAAAATTGAAGTGGTCGAAGGCGATGTCAGCCAGCCCGGCCTCGGTTTGGATACCGCCACACAAGCGCGCCTGCAGCGCTCACTCGACGTCATCGCCAACAGCGCCGGCCTCACCGATTTCAATCCCGATCTGCGCGACGCGCTCTCGTCCAACGTCGATTCCACTCGCTACCTTCTCGATTTCCTGCGCAAGTGCGATCACGCCGGATTGATGCATCTTTCCACCTGCTACGTCGTCGGCATGCGCGACGGCCGGGTTAACGAAGAACTTCGGGCCAATTACAATCCTGGCGGTCACCCCGAATTCGACGCCGAGAAGGAGATCGCCTCGCTGCTCGAAATGGTCCAGCGCATCGAAGAGCGCGCCGCAAGTCCGGAACTCGCGAAAGCCCTCCGCCGCCAGGCCCTGGGCCGCGCCGGCGATCCTTCGAAAGTCGCGGCAGATGAACTCGACGCCGTCACCAAACGCAATCGAGCGCGATGGGTCCGCAACCGCCTGGTGCGCGCGGGCATGAAGCGCGCCCAGCACCTCGGCTGGCCGAATACGTACACGTTCACAAAAAGCCTGGGCGAATCCATCCTCGCGCAGCAGGGCCGCGAACTTTCCATAGCCATCGTGCGCCCCTCGATCGTCGAAAGTTCTGAGCGCACGCCCTTCACCGGGTGGAATGAAGGCATCAATACTTCCGGCCCGCTGTCGTATCTCCTCGGCACCAATTTCCGGCAGCTTCCTTCGAATGAGCGCAAGTGTCTCGACGTCATCCCCGTCGATATGGTCACGCGCGGGATGACGCTGATCGCCGCTGCGCTTGTTCAACGGAAGCACGCGCGACTCTATCAATTGGCCACATCCGCCATCAATCCCGTCAACATGGCCCGCTCTATCGAACTCACCGGCCTCGCGCATCGCAAGCATTACAAAACGCAGCAGGGCATCGAGCATTGGCTGAAGGTAAAGTTCGAAACCATCCCCGTTTCCAAGCAGCGCTACGAACGCCTCTCCATTCCCATGCAGAAAGCTGTTGTCTCCCGCATCAACAAAGTCGCCACGTCGCTGAATATCAGCAAGCCGCCGCTGGCCAAGACGGAACGAGATTTGGTTCGCGCGGAAAAGCTCATCGAACTCTACGAACCCTTCATCCTGCACAACGAACACGTCTTCGAATGCGAAAACGCGCGGCTGCTATCCGCCGCGCTGCCGCCTGAAGAACAAAAGATGTTCGACTTTTCGCCGGAAGCCATTGACTGGTGGGACTACTGGATTAACATCCACATACCGGCCCTTCGCCGCTGGTGCTACCCCCTGATGGAAGGGAGGCCGCTGGAGGCACGCGAGCCGCGCGCTCTCAACTGGTCGGCGCCACCGGAGGAAGCTGCTTCCGCGGCGATTCGCTGAAGCGCCGGCATCCTTACTATGGCTATTTTCCTGACAGGTTCCACCGGATATCTCGGCAGCTACCTTGCGGCGGGTCTCTTCACCGGCCATGCCGATCGGCTGAATCTCCTGGTTCGCGCGAAAACCGAGCAGGAGGCCCGCGAGCGCCTGTGGCAATCGCTGCAGCTCCATTTCACTTTCCCCGAATTTCTCGAATATGTGAACTCGCGCGTGCGCATCTTCCGTGGAGACCTGACCGGCGAACGATTCGGCCTCAGCGATGACGAGTATCATGCGCTCGTCGATTCCACCGACTCGATCCTCCACTGTGCTGCCTCCCTGAACCGCAAATCCGAAAAGCAGTGCCTCAACGTAAACCTGCGGGGCTCGCTCGAAGTCATCCAACTGGCTCGCCGCGCCCAGAATCATCACGGCCTGCGCCGCTATTCGCACGTTTCCACCGTCGCCGTCGCCGGAAAACGCCAGAATGAAGTCGTCACCGAAGACGCCTCCATCGACTGGAACCGTTCCGACTATGACCCCTACGCCCGCACGAAAAAATTCAGCGAGCACATGGTCCACCAGCTTTTGCCCGATGTCACGCGCACGATTTTCCGCCCCGCCATCGTTCTGGGCGATTCGCGGCGCGCGGAGACTTCGCAATTCGACATGGTGCAAGCTTTCGACACTCTTGCGCGCTTTCCGGTCCTTCCGCTGCGGCCCAGCGACAAAATCGACATCGTGCCCGCGAACTACGTCGGCGCGGCCATCGTCAAGATCCACCAGATGGAAAAACCGAATTACGCTATTTATCATTTATCTTCGGGGACCGGCGCGCAGACCTATAAGGAACTGACCGATGCGCTGGCCGAAGTTGGCGGGTGGTCGAAGCCCAGCTACCAGCCGTGGCTTGGCGGGCCGTTTTCCAAAACCGTGAACTGGCTGGCATTCAAGGGCGGCGCAGTTGGCTATGGAGCTTCGTTGCTGAAAGTTTTCTGGCCGTATCTCGATTGGAACACGGTATTCGATAATTCCCGCGTGGTGCAGGAAATGGGTGAAGCGCCGGCGAAGTTTTCGACGTATGCATATCCGCTGCTGCAGTTCAGCCGCGCCAACAATTTCAAGTATCCCGCAAAGCCCTGGCCGGCTGATGCGGCCCAAAACGCCATCGTAACCGCTACCGGAGCCGGCGCATGACCGATTTCCTTCTCGTCGCCTGGGTCAGCGCCCTGATTGAACTCCGCTGCTTCGCGTGGAAGTTCGGCATTGGCAAGCGCTGGACGCCCGGCGAAAAACTCAAGCTGCTCTTTGCGGGTTACAACGGCACGCGCAACACCGGCAGCGACGTTCGCGTGCAGGAGACGCTGCGGCAGATCCGACACGTGCTGGGGGCGGAAAATGTCGACTTCAGCGTGATGACCCAGAATTTCGAGCGCACGCAGGGTTATTTCGACGGCTCGCGCCAGGTGCATCTCCCCGATGTGTATCCACCGTTTCTTTTCCGCGAAGTCCACGCCAATCACGGCGTCGTCGCGTGTGAAGGGTCGATGTTCAAAAGCAAATTCGCCAACGCGCTGACCACGATGATGATCGGCTCGCTCGGCCTCGCCTCCGCCGAAAACAAACTTTCCGTCGCCTATGCTGGCGATGCCGGCCACATGGACGACCTGATCGAGTGGATGTGCGCGCGCTACACCCGCGAATCGCTGGTCATAACGCGCAGCTTGGAATCGCAGCAACTTCTCTCCGGCCTCGGCGTGCCCAACGAACTGGGCGCCGACACTGCTTGGACCTTTGAGCCTCGTCCGCCGGACTACGCGCGCAACGCCCTGCGCAAAGCCGGCTGGGACGAAAAAACTCCCATCCTGGTTCTATGCCCTATTCATCCTTTTGTCTGGCCCGTTCGCGCGTCCATCGTGAAATACATTGCCGCGGCCACAACGGGTGCTTACAAGGACAGCCAGTACCGCACTGTCTATTTCTTCGAATCGGGCGCCGAAGTCGATCGCAAGTTCAATCACTACGTCGCCGGCTATGCGCAAGCCGCCAAAGCCTTCTTGCAACGCCACAAAGTGTTTCCGATCCTCGTCGCCATGGAACGCCTGGACGCCGTGGCCTGCCGCGCCATCGAAAAAGAAATTCCCGGCACGCCTATCTTTACCTCCGATGAGTACGACATGTTCGAACTCGTCTCCATCTTGCGCGCGTGCACTTATGTGGTCTCTTCGCGTTATCACGGCATCGTCACCTGCATGCCAGCGGGTGTCGTCTCCGCCGGCGTCACGATGGACGAGCGCATCCGCAACCTCATGCGAGAACGCGGCCACCAGCACCTGGTGCTCGATGTTGACGACGCGGATCTCGGCCCCAAACTTCTCGACATCATGGAAAAACTCGTAGTCGAGGCCGATGAAATCCGCGGTTCCATTGGCCGCACTGTCGTTTCCAATCTGAAAGCGATGTCGCGCATGGCCATTTTTTTCGAAGACGAACTTCGTAAGACCTATCCCGAATTTCCGCTACGCAAGGGCGTGTTGAGTTGGGAAGACAACTTGCCGCCGTTCAGCCAAAATTTGCGTAAGCTCGTCGAAGAATACGATTCCTCGCCCGCGGTACTGGCGGCGGGCCGCTGAAGCCATGCCCAATTTTCTGGAAAACACGTTCGCGCAACTGCAACAGGCATCAGGCCGCGTCGTACTGCGTGAAATCCGCGGCACGGGGTTTGTCAGCGTCTCCGGCGCGGAACTTCTCGATCAGGTTGCGCGCGCGCGTGCCTATTTTCGTGGCGCCGGTCTACGAGCAGGCGATCGGTGTGCTTTGCTTGGCCCCAACTCCATCCGCTGGACAGCGATCGATCTTGCATTGATGGCCGAAGGTCTCGTTGTTGTTCCTTTGTATTCCCGTCAGGCGCCCGCCGAACTCGCCGCCATGATGAAGGACTGCTCCCCGCGTATGCTGATCGCGAGCGATGCCGCCATTGGCGAAAGTGTCGCGCAAGCCTGGCCCGAAGCACCGGCCCGCGCCACGTTCGACGAAATTCTTCAGGCCCCTCCATCGCAAAAGGGAATTGCCGGCCCGCCCAACTCTCGCCGGAGCGAAGATCTCGTCACCATCATCTATACCTCCGGAACTTCGGGCGAACCAAAAGGTGTCTGCCTCAACACCAAGAATCTCGACCACATGCTTTGCTGCACCACCGGCTGGATCGACCGCCTCGACAAAAACGCCCGCGAGCCGTTGCGCGTGTTCCAATACCTGCCCTTCAATTTTGCCGCGTCGTGGATCGTCATGATGTCCTGCCTCACGCGCGAAACGGTCCTCACGCTCTCCACCGACCTCAACAATCTCGCCGACGAAATCCGCTTATCTGCCCCCAACTATTTTTTTAATGTGCCCACGCTGCTTGAGCGCGTGAAGCGAGGCGTCGAGGACGCCCTCTCGAAACGCGGCTCCCTCATCCAGGCCATCTACAAAAAAGGCCGTGACGCATGGCATAAGAAAAACGAGGGTGCATCCGGCGGCATCTGGCTCTTCGCCGCTCAAAAACTTATCTTCGGAAAAATACGCGAACGCTTCGGCTCCAACCTGCGCGGCCTCGTCTGCGGCTCCGCGCCGCTTGCTCCTGAAACGCAGGATTTCTTTGCCATGCTCGGCATTCCCATCTGGCAGGTTTACGGCCTCACGGAAACCTGTGGCATCTGCACCATGGACGACCCGCGCATGACCTCCGAACCCGGGCGCGTTGGCCAATCCGTCCCTGGCATCGATATGAAAACCGGTGAGAACAACGAAATTCTTGTCAGCGGCCCGAATATTTTTCCCGGTTACTGGAATCGCACGGAAGAAACCGCGCGTGTCTTGCAAGGCGGATGGTTCCACACCGGCGATCAGGGCGAAGTAAATTCCCGCGGGAACTGGCGCATCA
Organism: Vulcanimicrobiaceae bacterium; assembly: GCA_035484435.1. Classification (GTDB taxonomy): domain Bacteria; phylum Acidobacteriota; class Terriglobia; order Acidiferrales; family UBA7541; genus Acidiferrum. Next base: position 30,212 of record DATHOY010000159.1, read on the forward strand.
GCGGCCGCATCAAGAACCTGATCATTCTCAATTCCGGACACAACATCGCGCCTGAACCGATCGAAGAAAAAATCGCCCAACATCTTCCCGGCGCGCAGCAAGTGGTTATCGTCGGCAACGGCCGCGGCTATCTCTGTGCCCTCGTCACTGGCGTGGTCGAATCGAACGCAATTCAATCCGCGTTGGACGTGGTCAATTCCGAATTGCCGCACTACCGCCAAGTCCGTAACTTCACGAATCTTCAGGAAGTCTTCACTCCCGAAAGCGCGCTGCTCACCGCTAATGGCAAGCTGAAGCGCGACGCCATCAACAAACGTTTTCAGCAGGAAATCGATCAGATGTACAGCAAGCACGCAGTGGCTGCGGGAAGCAACTCATGAAAAAAAGACGCCGCAACCTGCTCCCCGTTAAAGAATTCCGCGGCAAAGGCCTGCGCTGGGAATGGCGCGATGGTGTCGTCGAACTCACGCTCGACCACGAACCCCTCAACGAAATCGGGACGCTGCTGCTCGGTGAACTCGAACAATTTGCCGCCGCCATCGACACGCTAGCGCCGATCACCAGCGCCTGCATTATCACCAGCGCCCGCCCCGGCGGCTTCAGTGTCGGCGGCGATCTGAAGGAGCTTTACACCAACGCGTTGCATCTTTCGCCAAAGAAACGCGTCGCCGGCCTGCGCACTTTCATCCAGCGCATTCATCGCGTCGCCAACGCCATCGACGCGGCGCCATTCATCACGCTCGCCGCCGTTCACGGCCTGTGCATGGGCGGGGGCCTCGAGCTCGCGCTGCTCTGCGATCTGATCGTCGCCGACAAAATGGCGCGCTTCGGCTTTCCCGAGCTTCGACTCGGTTTTATCCCCGGCTTTGGCGGCATTCCGCGCCTCCGTCGCGACGTCGGCAACAGTTTCATCCGCGATCTGCTCTTCACCGGCCGCACAGTCAAAGCCGAGGCCGCGCATCAGGCCGGACTCGTGACGCACCTTGCCGGCGAAGGCTACGCGCTGCAGGTCGCCCGTTCCATGGCCCAGCAAATCACCAAGTTCGACTCCGAAGCCCGCGTCGCCGCCAAAAAATTCATCAAGCCCATCCCCTACCAGGAACTCCGTGAAGAGGTCGAACTCTTCTGCAAACTTTTCAACCGCCCTCAGGTTATGGAGAGCCTCCGCCGTTTCGTCGAGTCCGACGATCCGATGAAGCACCTCCCAGTGGCCCAGTCCTAGCCTGCTCCTCTGCATCTTTGTGCTCTCAGCGTTCTCCGTGGTGAAATCTTTTCACTTCCACCTAGCCAAATGGCGGATGTCCCGAATTTCTGCCTCTGCCACTCTAATGATGGAGGTAGGAACATGTCATCCGAATGGGCAACACTTTCGAAAGAACTAGCCGAGACCACTGCGAAAGCCGGCGCGCATGCCGTCGCGGTTCACACTGAGTCGCGCGGATCGTCCAGCGGTGTAATCTGGCGCCCCGGCATCGTGGTAACTGCGGAGCACGCGCTGCAACGCGACGAAGATATTCAACTGACGCTGCCCGACGGCAGTGTTGCCTCCGCAAAACTAGTCGGCCGCGATGCTTCCACCGACGTCGCCGTGCTGAAATGTGAGGAGGCGAATTCCGCGGTTCCGTCGTTCAGCGACACGACCACGCTGCACCCCGGTAATGTCACCCTGGTTGTGGGGCGTACCCGCGCCAGCGGTCCGATCGCCGCGCTGGCGTTCGTCAGCATGGTTGCCGACGAGCGCCGCCTGTGGGGCGGGCTCACACTCTCACCCTACGTTCGTCTCGACGTCGCTCTACCTCATACCGCTGTCGGCGGAGCTGTGGTCGATTCCGAAGGCCGCATCGCCGGCATCGCCACGCCGAAATTCGCTCCCGCTGGCGCACTCGCTCTGCCGGTGGCCACCGTGAATCGCGTCGCGGACGGGCTTCTGGCGCAAGGCCGCATTCCTCGTGGCTACCTCGGCGTCGGGCTGCAACCGATTCGTCTGCCCGAGAATATCCGCGATACGCTGCAACGCCGGGAAAAAACCGCCGCGATTGTGCTGGAAGTCGAGCCCGGCGGCCCCGCTCATAATGCCGGCGTGGTGATCGGCGACATTCTGATTTCGCTCGCCACCAAACCCGTCACTCGCCTCGAGGATGTCCAGGTGTATCTGCATGGTGAGAACATCGGCAAATCCGTTGCGGCCCTCTTTCTGCGCGGTGGCGCGCCGCGCGACGTCAACATCACGGTCGCTGAACGCCCCAACGGGAGGGAGTGAGATGAGCATCCGGGGACTCGGAGAGATTGCCGAACACGTGCGGCGTTCCACCGTACTTGTTCAGCCCGGTGGCCGCGGCAGTGGCTCCGGCGTGATTTGGTCAGACGACGGATTGATCATCACCAATGCCCATGTTGTGCGCGGGCCACGTGCAAGAATTTCCCTTTGGGATGGCCGCGAATTTCAGGGCGAAGTCACAGCCAAAGATTCCCGCCGGGACCTTGCCGCCCTCCGCGTTGACGCAACGGGACTCGCGTCCGTAACCTCTCGAGACTCCTCGGAAGTTCGGGCCGGAGAAATTGCCCTTGCTGTAGGCAATCCGCTTGGCTTTCTGGGCGCGCTTACTACGGGTGTCGTCCACGCGGTTGGTCCGTTGCGGGGACTCGGCAACAGAAATTGGGTACAGTCCGATGTCCGGCTCGCGCCCGGAAATTCTGGCGGTCCGCTCACGGATGTGCAGGGATGCGTCATCGGAATCAACTCCATGGTTGCGGGCCGCCTGGCGCTGGCCATCCCGAGCAACGACGTGCGCCGTTTTCTGCAGGGTCAGTCGGGTAGAAATTGGCTCGGCGTTACGCTTACGCCGGTTCGACTTCCTGGCGCCAGCCGGCAGGAAGTTGGCCTGCTCGTTCTTGGCATTGAGCCATCCGGTCCTGCTTCTTTGGCGTCGCTGTTGCCAGGAGATATTCTCCTTGGGTCCGAAAGGAAGGTCTTTCGTTCGGCCGACGATCTGGCCGATACGCTCGATAACAACAGCGGAGACGTGTTACGCCTGGCTTTCCTGCGCGGAGACTATACCCGCATACGCAAAGTCAGCGTGCAGCTCCGCGCCTGGAATAATCGTACGGGAGCCGCCGCGGCGTGATCCGCGTGCACATCGTCGCGGCCGCAGTCCGCGCCCGGCGCGCGCTGGAATCCCTGCTGCAAGCGCAAGGTTTCGAGGTTGTGGGCGCCTTCGCCGCGCTTAAAGACGCAGTGGACGAGTTCGGGGAAAAAGGTCTCGACGCGATTGTCGTTGACGCAGGCGATCTCCCCGTTGAGGAACTCCTCGGATCATTGCAGGAAACCGGTGTTGCGCGCGAAACACCGGTAATCCTTTTGCTCTCTGACGCTACGTCCGGAGCAGTTTCCCAAGCCTTGCGTCTCGGTGTGCGTGGAGTCCTCGCATCGTCGCCCGATCCTTGGCAGCTCGCAGCCGCTCTCGAAGCCGTCGTTCGCGAGTTGGTCGTGCTCGGCTCCGAATCAGGTGCTCCGACGCGTCCCGCCGCCGGCCGGTCAACTCATGTGGACGAATTGGCCGAGCCGCTCACTCCCCGCGAAAGGGAAGTGCTGCGACTGCTCGCATCCGGCCTGGGCAACAAGGAAATCGCCGCGAAACTGAAAATCTCCGAACACACCGCCAAATTCCACGTTGCTTCCATCCTGGGAAAACTTGGCGCCGCCTCCCGTGCCGAAGCAGTCTCCATCGGCATGCGCAATGGCCTGATCCTGTTGTAACCCTTGGCCCCACGGGATAGCGCTTCCTCTCTTGTTCTCTGTGCCCTCTGTGTTCTCTGTGGTGAAATCTTGCCTCTTCTTCTCGCTGCTGTTTTCCTTCCCGACCCGGGGATGATAAATTGAATGTGTATGCGCACCATCGAACAGACGACGCAGGAGATCCTGGATCTCGCCAGTGTGCAATTCAAGGTCCCCGCGGGCTCCCTGGCGGCCGACGACGATTTTTACAAAAAACTCGGCATCGACAGCCTGCAGGCCCTCGAAATGCTCTCCCGCCTGGAAAATCATTTCCGCATCGAGCTGCCCGACTATGAAGTTCAGGGCGTCAGCGACTTCAAGACACTCGCCCAGCGCATCCAAGCCCGCCTCTGATGCTCGATTTGAGAAAATATAATTCCGTCGGCGAAGCGCTCCGCGATGCTTTGGAGACGTGGCCGACCGAAGTCTGCCTGATCGAATCGGACCGCGGCGAAGAAAAGCAGCGTCTCACCTATCGCAATTTCAAAGACAAATCCCAGCCGCTGGCGAAGTCGCTGCAGGATCTGGCCATCGGCCCCGGCGACCGCGTCGCCATCATCATGACCAATCAGTCCAAGTGGCTGATCTCCGCCTACGCGATTTTTTTCTGCGGCGCAACGCTGGTGCCTCTCGATTTCAAACTTAAGCCCGAAGAACAGTGGCAGCTCTTGAAGCATTCCGGCGCGAAAGTGCTGATCACCGAATACGGGATCTGGAGGCAGCTCTGCGTTTCTCCCGCGCGTGCCGCGGCCGCAAATGTGAAGACCGTGCTGGTCACCGAGGCGCCGGAAGACGCCGAGCTGTCCGGAGCGGAACGCTGGGAAAAAGTTAAGGGCGCAAACCCGCCCGTGTTCGTTGCGCAAAAACGGCAGGACATCGCCTGCATCGTCTATTCCTCCGGCACCGGCGGCATTCCCAAGGGCTGCATGATGACGCACGAAAATTATCTCGAGCAGTGCGTCGCGCTGACTTCGTTATATCCCTTCTGGCCCGGGGTGCGCTACCTCAGCATTCTTCCCACGAATCACGCTATCGATTTCATGGTCGGCTTTTTCGGGCCGTTTACCTGCGGCGCCGCCGTCGTCCATCTCCGCACATTGCGCCCGGAATATGTCCGCGAAGCTTTTCCGAAATACGAAATCACTTACGTCAGCCTGGTGCCGCTGGTCCTGAAAAACTTGCAGAAAGGTTTGCAAGCCCGCTTCGACGCGCTTCCCGACTCCAAGCGCAAAGCGCTGGACGCCATCCGCAGCATCAATCGCGCGCTCACCAAAGACCGCCCGCGTCCCTGGCTCAGCCGCAAATTACTCGGCGAAGTCCACGCGGGCTTTGGAGGCAAGCTCGAAGCCATCATCGTCGGCGGCGCCTTTACCGAGCCGCAAACGCTGCAATTTTTTTACGATTTGGGAATTCCTGTCGCCAATGGCTACGGCCTTACGGAAGCCGGTACCGCCGTCACCGTCAACGATCTGAAACCATTCCGCGCGGACACCGTCGGCAAACCGCTGCCCGGCATGGAAGTGCAAATCCGCAATTCCGATAATGACGGCATCGGCGAAGTCACCGTCCGCAGCAAAACGGTCATGTCCGGCTATCTGAACGAGCCGCAACTCACCGCCGAAACCATCGTGGACGGCTGGCTGTACACCGGCGACATGGGCCGCTTCGATTCCACCGGCCACCTGCAGCTTCTCGGCCGAAAGAAAAACATGATCGTCACCGAAGAAGGTAAAAACGTCTATGCTGAGGACGTCGAGCAAGCCTTCGAAGGTCTGCATGTGAAAGAGTTCTGCGTCTTTGCCGCCAACTTCATATGGCCGAAGCGCGCCATGGGGAATGAAAAGTTGCTTCTTGTAATTCACCTCGAGCACGGCCAGGCATTCACGCCCGAGCTCAAATCCGAAATTTCCGCGCGCAATGCCTGGCTGACGAATTACAAGCGCGTTCACGGCCTGGTGATCTATCAGGAGGATTTTCCGCTGACCGCTTCGCTCAAAATCAAGCGCAACGAACTGGCCCAGCGCCTCGCCGCGCTGGATCGAGAGCAATCCATTCTGCCGATTTAGGCGCGGAACATGTAGAATGCCCAATCCGGCTCAACTGTGAACGATAAATTTCTAGCCATTGTCAATCCGGCGGCGGGCGGAGGACGCTCCGCAAAGTTCGCCGGCGCGCAACTGGCCCGCCTCAAGGCGGAAGGGCTCCGCATCGACGCAATCGCCTCCATGTCTCCGGGCCACGCCGTCCAACTGGCGCGCGAAGCCTACGATCAGGGCTATCGCCGCTTTCTCGCTGTTGGAGGCGACGGCACCGCGCACGAAATCATCAATGGTATTTTTTCCCGCGAAGGCCAGCCCGACCGCGTCGAGCTAGGCTTTCTGCCAATGGGGACAGGCAATTCTTTCCTGCGCGATTTCACCAAAAAAGGAGCTGAATCATCCGTCGAAGCGTTGCTTGCCGGACGCAAGCGAGCGGTGGATGTACTCCGCCTCTGTCATACCACCGGCACGATCTTTTCCTTTAATCTCCTTAGCGTTGGCTTCACCGCCGATGTCGGGGCGCTTGCCAACCGCCGCTTCAAGGCTTTCGGGCATCTGGGGTATCTTTTCGGTGTGTTCGTGTGCGTCCTGCAGCTTAAGCGACGCGCCTTCAAGCTCCGGAGCGACGCCGAGAATTCCTGGGACGACCGCCGCTGCCTCTTCCTAACCTTTAACAACAGCAAATACACCGGCGGGACCATGATGATTGCTCCCACTGCCGATCCCACCGACGGCTTCATCGAGTTTGTTCGTTGGGGCCCCATCGGCCGCCTGGGCCTGCTGAAAATGCTGCCGCGCCTTTATGACGGCACCCACACGCAGCACCCGCTCTCCGAAACCCGCCGCGTCAAGCAGGTGCACTTTGCCCTCGACGAGCCCGTTGACGTGATGATCGACGGTGAAATCGTGACCGTCATCCTTCGGGGAATCGACGTCCTTCCCGGCGCGATGGATGTGTACGTATGAAGCGCCTCTGGGAAATCTTGGTCAGCGCGTTTCTCTGGGGCATGAGCTGGCTGCACTTCTTGATCGTCGTGCCTGTCCTGATCGCGCTAGCCGTCGTTCTCGATCCGCGCAAGCATGACTACCTCCAGCGAGGCCTTTGCCGCCGCATCGCCTTTTTCTCAGGCGCAAAAGTGGTCGCCAAGCAATCGCCCGGGTTCGACCCCGCGCGCACCTCTTTCTTCATGGTGAACCACGTCAACCTGTTCGATCCTTTCATCCTCTATTGCGCGATTCCGCAGCTGGTCCGCGGCTGGGAACTCGAATCCCACTTCCGCATCCCGGTGTACGGCTGGCTGATGAAGCGATTCGGCAACGTCCCCGTGCCCAGCATCCGCGGCCCCAAAGATCTGAAGCGTCTCTGGCGCCTCACCCAGGAGGCCATCAAGAGCGGAGTCAGCCTGATTATTTTTCCCGAAGCCAAGCGCACCCGAGACGGCCACATCAACGACTTCGAAGAAGGCGGCTTCCGGCTTGCACAGCAATTGGGCGTGCCCATCGTCCCCGTCAGTCTCGTCGGCTCCTTCCATCATCTCCGCACCGGCCACTGGCTTCTCCGCCCCACGACCATCACCGTCCACATTCACGACACCATCGAAACCGCCGGCCTCACCAAGGAAGACATCCCCGCCCTGAAACAACGAGTCCGCGACGCCATCGCTCCCCCTGTCGAAGAGTCCCTCCTAAAAACGTAGAGCCCGCCATATGAGGCGGGCCGCTCCGAATTTCTTGATTCTTTCCTGTAGCGCTGGATTTTAAGCCAGCCTGTTAGGTTTGCTTTTTCTATCCTCGGTATTTCTCTTCACTGCCCACTGGGCGCTGGCCGCCGCTCACGCGCCCTTAAGCCCCGGCAACACCCGACCCGCGCGCGTCTCCTGCCACGTATAAAAAATCCTGTGAATCACCGTGATCGTCGAAATCACCGCGATCACCCAGAGGACCTGCGCCATGCGGTTGAACATCCCGCCGATAATCAGCAGCACCAGCCGCTCCGGGCGCTCCATGAAGCCCACCTTGCACAGCGGTATCAGCGATTCCGCCCGCGCCCGCGCGTAGCTCACCATCACCGAGCCCGCCGTCGCCACCGCCGCCAGAATCACATACGGCGTCCGCCCGCTCACGGAGTAATACACCAGTAGGCCCATGTACAGCGCCATGTCGGCATAGCGGTCCAGCGTCGAATCGTAAAACGCGCCGAATGCGGTCACGCGGTTCTGCCGCCGCGCCACCTGCCCGTCCAGCATGTCCAGGAATCCCGCGATGAAAATAATAATGGCGCCGGTGCGGAAATTCCCTACCGCGAAGCTCGCCGCCGCGCCGAAATTCACCACTAGCCCCAGAAATGTCAGCAGGTTGGGGTTGATCCCCGTGGCCGCGATTGCGCCCACAATGCGGTCCAGCAGCCATTTTGAGCCGGTTCCAATTGCGCCTGTAACTGTCGCCATGTTTTAAGCCAATCGAAATGATACTTCACCCCGCCCCGTGAACCAAATCCCGCTGCTTTTTTGGCAATCGTGGAGTCAAGTGGTTCAGCCTTCGTCCACCACGCCGCTTGATTGCTCTCTCGGCAACTTACAGGGCCGAACTCCAGTGGATATCCGGCATAAACCTATATTATAGATGTAGCCGATCACCGAACTTGTTTCATTGCTCTCGGGCGGACCAGGAGACGACGCGAACCTTCGATGGAAATCTCAAGCCTAAAGTCTGGAAGCGGTGCCGCCCGTCGTCGATTCTGGTTGGCGATGTCCGGGTTTGCTATGGCGCTTGCGCTGATGCCATTTTCCTACAAAGTCGAACGTCGGCTGGAGACTGCCGCTCACATCAGGGGCGGAGAATCCGAAAAAGTGGATAGGGAACTGGCGCAGCGTTTCCATTCTGTCTACGCCCACCGCCTGATTGTGGTGATCAGCGGTATTCCCAATCTCGATTCCGCAGAGAGCGCGGATACATTGGGCTTTCTTACTACTTCATTGCGCGGCGTGCCCGGCGTGTCGGGTGCAGTCTCGAGCCTTGATTGGCCGGATCCACTGTTCACTGGGAAAAATGGCGGTGGGTTAATCATCGTCGGGTTGGACCCGCACGATAAAGCTGTCGAGGCGTTGGTGCCGGTATTGAGGGCGAAAGCAGACTGGATGGAAGGTCAGCTCAGGTCACAATACCCCAATATCAATTTGGAGATTACGGGTGAAACACCCCTGACCTTTGACCTTCGAAAGGTCAGCGCCGATGACGTCAGGCATGCCGAAGAACGGGCGATGCCGGTAACGCTATTGCTGCTGTTCCTGGCTTTCGGGAGCCTTGTGGCGGCTGTATTGCCGCTGGGGATTGGTGTCCTCTCCATCTCGATGGCGCTGGGTGCGGCTGCGCTGCTCGCGCACTATCTCCACCTGTCGATTCTGGTGCAGAATCTGGCGACGATGCTGGGTCTTGGCTTGGGCATCGACTACGCATTGCTGATCGTGAGCCGGTTTCGCGAGGCATTGGCCGAAGGATATGATCCCGGCCGGGCTGCTGATATTGCGGCCGCGCAAGCGGGGAAGACACTGCTGATCTCCGCCACGACGGTGGCGATCGGATTTTCCGCGCTGTTGACTGTGCCCATCAGCGAACTGCGTTCCATCGGGATAGCTGGCCTGCTGGTCACCATTTTGAGCGTAATGTTGTGTACTTTCATTCTGCCCTGGGTGCTTGGCCTGCTCGGGCATCGCATCAATGCTGCCAGAGTGCGTCTTCCGAGCAGACAAATCAAACCGCCCGAAAGCCTCTGCGCCGCGAGTGAGCGCTGGGTACGGTGGGGCTGCCTCATAACAAACCGACCCTGGACAGCTCTACTTGTTGCCGGGGTTCCGCTATTGATCCTTGCACTTCAGGCAAGGAGAATCTCTCCCGGAATTCCTGACCACGATTCGCTCCCTGCCGCGGCCGAGTCGGTGCAAGCACTGCGAACGCTGCAGGCCATGGGGCGATCGGGTATCGTACAATCCCTCCGGGTGGTCCTGGAGTTGCCGCCGCAGACTCCGCCACTCTCGCCCGCTGGCTGGCTGGCCGTCAGCCGCTTGACGAAACGCTTCCAGAGCGATCCCAGAGCGGAAGAGATCTTGTCACTTCCAACTCTCACGGGAATGTCCGATACGGTGGATGCAGTCGACGATGTGCCGCAGGCAATCCGCGAAAGTTTTATTCGCAGCGATGGCCAGGCCACCTTGATTGAGTTGCTGCCCACCGCAAATCTTCCGCCCAATGAACAGATCCGATGGGTCCGAGAGGTGCGTTCTTCGGACGTCGCGGCGATAACCGGCGTGCCCGGCGCGGTGCTGCGCGTCGGCGGTATAGCCGCACTCGACGCGGATTATGACTCGGTCGTAAAAGCGCGGCTGAAGGGTGTAGTCCTCGGCGTTGTATTGGGGAGTTTGCTGGCGCTCCTGATCGGGTTGCGTTCCTTATTCGCCGCTGTCAAAGCGATTTTGCTGAATCTGCTCTCAGTCGGCGCTTCATTCGGCGCGTTGGTTGTCGTTTTTCAAGAGGGCCACGGTAGCAAACTCTTCGGGCTCGACGGACCGACCGGCACCGTATACCCGATCGTGCCGATTCTCTCCTTCGCCATCGTCTTTGGATTGAGCATGGACTATGAGGTCTTCCTGGTCGCCCGTGTCCTGGAAGAACGGCGGCGCGGGCTGTGCGAGAAATCAGCGGTAATCGAGGGCCTCGCGCGCACGGCCGGTCTTATCACCAGCGCCGCGGCAATTATGATTGCCGTGTTTACCGCATTCACTTTGGGAGGATTCCTCGTCGTGCAAATGCTCGGCTTTACGCTCGCTGCGGCAGTGTTCATTGATGCGACTGTCGTGCGGATGATTGTCGGGCCGGCGCTGTTGAAACTGGCGGGCGACTGGAACTGGTGGCCGCTTGGCCTGTATGGGGCGCCAGCTGCTACTGAAAAGAAACCCATTCCATGACGGCGAACCTCTGGATGCTCCAGTGACGGCAGGGGGTCTTGCCACAACCTAAGTGACCGCTTCAGTTTATTTCGCTTTCTCGTCTTGGGCGCTGAACTGGCTGAGTTCAAAATCCTTGCGTGCGAGCTTTGCCTTCCCCGAGCCTCCTTCAATTACAAGCATGGAGGACCCGGGCTTGCCCTGCTGCTTTGCCTCCACTTGCGATGCAGACCAAAGGCCGCCGACCTGCCGCAGCCCAAAGTAAAGGAATTCCTTCTGCTGTCCCGTCCCGCGAACCGTCTTCACCACATGCACAGGAAACAAAATTCCGCGGTCAATCCAGGTTGTTACCGAATCATAGTAAGTCCGGTCTTGCGAGCCGGGCTTGCTCTTGAGGACAAAGCAATCTCTCGCGCCGTATTTCGCCGGCGGCAAGGATTCCTGATTTTTCCAAAAGAACTGGTTCTCCACCATGTCTTCATAGGAGAAGTCCGTTCCCAGCAGTGGGTCGTTCCAACGTTCGAATGGCAACACGCTGGCGGTCTTCTGGCCGGGAAGTGCCGCCTCGATGGTGACTTGCCCTGTCACGCTCATACGCAAAAGTAGGCTCGTCTTCTCTGAGCCTGGCCCAGAGATTTCGCACAGCAGGCGCAGGCCATCCGGGAACCAGTGGCCCTTGGCGACAAACTTGTAGTTTGTGCGCTTGCCATCGCCTTCCACGCGTGTGAGCCGCCCGCTCATGCGGTAGTCCAATTTCTCGATTCGTTCGCGCGAGGCAGTCAGCGCCGGGTCCTGGTCGGGCTTCGCCGCAGAGGCCCGCGATGGATGCACCAGCGAGAACAGCACGAGCAAAGCGATGGCCCCCGGAATCGCCCCGAGGATGCAATTCCCCCATCTGGCCTGAGGATACCGGCCAAACTTGCGGCTGCGAGAAAACATTGCGGTGTGTCGTGGGAAGGTCATAGCTCTATGTATACAGGCAAAGTCCCTATAGGGCTACCTGGGAACTATGCCCGAGCCCGTTTCATGAATAGCATGTTCGTCCAGTGCTTCCACCGTTTTGGCAATGTCTTCTTCTGTCGTGCGCGGATTGATGGTGCAGAGACGCAACACGGTTTGCCCGCGCAGTTCTGTGGTCAGCACTAGAGCAAAGCCTTGTTCCTGCATTCGCGCGGCAATCGCACGGTTCAGGGCATCGATTCGCCGTGCACTTATCGTTGAACCATCCTGGTATCCCTTCGGGACATAGCGGAACGTCACCACAGCCATTTGCGCGTTCGAGGTGACCTCCCAATTGGCGCGCGCCCGCAGTTCCTTCTCCGCGAACTCTGCCAGATAAAATGTCCGCTCCAGCGCCGCCGCAAATGCATCCGCACCGAACACCTGCAGAGACATCCACAGCTTCAGCGCGCGGAAGGGTCGCGTCAGCTCCGGCGAATAGTCCCACAGGTTCACTTCTTCCTCGCCGCCCCTCGCGTCTTGCAGATATTCCGCTTCATCCTCGCGCACATGGAATGCATGTCGCAGCGTCGCGCGGTTCCGCACCATCAGCAGGGCGCAATCAAACGGCTGGAAGAGCCACTTGTGCGGGTCCAGCGTGAACGAGTCCGCGCGTTCGATCCCGCTTAGCAACTTCCTGCCCCGATTGCAAAAGAGCGCCGCCGCTCCGTAGGCGCCATCCGCGTGCAGCCAGACCTTTTCTTCCGCGCAAATCTCCGCTAACTCCACCATCGGATCGATTGCGCCTGTATTCGTCGTCGCGGCATTCGCAATCACGCAAAATGGAGCAAGCCCCGCCGCGCGATCCTCTCGAATCGCCCGCCGCACCTCTTCCGGCCTCACCTGAAACGCCGCGTCCGATTCCAGCCGCCGAAACTGATTCTTCTGCCAGCCCAAAATTCGCATCGCTCGCAAGAGCGACGAATGCGTCTGATCCGATCCGTACACCACCGCCCGCGAAAATTGCTCCGGCTTCAGCACCGCATCGCGCGCCGTCACCAGCGCCGACAGATTCGCCAGCGACCCGCCGCTCAAGAAAATCCCTCCTGCCGTTTCTGGATACCCCGCCAGCTTCCGGATCCAGTCGAGCGTCACCAACTCCACCATTGCCGGGCCAGAGCCCTCCAACCAGCTCCCCGCAAAAATGTTGTAGCCGGTGCGGAGAAAATCCGCATACGCCCCCACCAGGTTGCTCGGTCCCGGCACAAACGCAAAAAACCGAGGATGCGTCTCGTGGTTCGTGCTCGAAAAAACACTTTTCTCGACCCGCTCCAGCACCACCAGTGGATCGCTGCCGCGCGCCGGCAACTCTTCCCAAATCGCCGCGCGCAACGCCGCCGAGCTCTCCACCTTCACCACCGGTAGCGACGCTACCCGCGCCTGGTACTCGACCAGATGCTCTACAAGCGCGTGCCCCAGTTCCCGCGCCTTTTCCTGTGAAAGCTCCAACAACGCGTCCAAATTTTTCATACAGGCCATATTAGCAGCAGCGCGGCCAGTTTTCGGGTTGACGCCATCACGCGCAATTCGTAAATTGGTTAAACCACCGGGGGAACATGAATTCATTCTATTCCGCACGTCGCGATTTTCTGCAACTTCTTGGAGGCACCGCAAGCGCAGCCTGGCTCACCGCCAACTGGCCCGCGCTGGTTTCCGCCGCCGAACACGCCCACCAAGCCGCCAAGTCCGGCAATCCCGCGCTCGAAATTTTCACTGCTGACCAGGCGCGCGAAGTCGAAGCCCTCGCCGCCTGCATCATCCCCTCCGATGAAACCGCCGGCGCGCGCGAAGCCGGCGTCGTCTATTTCATCGATCGCGCCCTGAAGACCTTTTTCAGCGAAGCGTTGCCCGCCTATCAAAAAGGGCTCGAGGCCGTGCAGAAAACCACCGCCGAGCTTTTTCCCGGCATTGCCCGCTTCTCCGCCGCCACCGAAGAACAGAAACTGAAAATTTTCTCGCACATCGTGCAGGAGTCCGAACGGCCGGAAAGCGGCGCCCGCCGCCTGGCCCCCGGCGCCTCTCCGGATTTCTTCCAGACCCTGCGCATCCATACCATTTTCGGATTTCTTGTCGACCCGGAGGGCGGCGGCAACCGCGACTTCGTGGGCTGGAAAGCTATCGGCCGCGACCCGTCCCATAGCTTTTCCGCGCCGTTCGGCTTCTACGACAAGGACTATCCCGGCTGGCAACCTGTGTCCGGCGAAACGGAGAAAAAATGAGCCGGCCCATGGTCACTTATAAACCCTCCGACGAAGTGGATTTCGTCATCGTCGGCTCCGGCGCGGCCGGCGGCGTCCTGGCAAAAGAACTTTCCACCAACGGCTTCCGCGTCGTCGTCCTCGAACAAGGCGAATATCTCCGCGAAAAAGATTTCACCCACGACGAAACGAAAATCTTCGTCCAAAGCCTGCTCACCAACAAAGTCAACACCCATCCCATCACCTTCCGGAAATCGGCGAGTGAAACCGCCAGGAAACAGCAGGCCGTCCTTTACGGCAGTTGCGTCGGCGGCAGCAGCGTGCACTTCACCGCCAACTTCTGGCGCTTCCACGAAATTGATTTCAAGGAGCACAGCAAGGTCGGCGACATTCCGGGCGCGAACTTTGCCGATTGGCCGATCTCGTACGCCGACCTCGAGCCCTACTACACCAAAGTTGAGTGGGAAGTTGGCGTTTCCGGCCTCGCCGGCTCCAGCCCATTCGATCCGCCGCGCTCCAAGCCCTATCCGATGCCCCCGCTTCCGGTGAAAGGAAACGGCGTCATCTTCGAACGTGGTTGCCGCAAGCTCGGCTATCACGCGTATCCCGCGCCGCTGGCGATCCTTTCGAAGCCTCGCGCCGGCCGTGCCGCTTGCATGAACTGCGGCTTCTGCCTAGGCTTCGGCTGCGAAGTTGGCGCGAAGTCCACTTCGCTCTCCAGCGTCATTCCCATGGCCGAAAAAACCGGCCGCTGCGAAATTCGTCCCAACTGTTACGTCAGCCGCATCGAGACCGACAAGAACGGCCGCACCGTTGGCGCCGTCTATTTCGATGCCCAGCGCAACAGCCACCTGCAAAAAGCCAAGGCCGTGATTCTTGCGGCCAACGGCGCCGAGACTCCGCGGCTGCTGCTGCTCTCCGCTTCGAACCAGTTTCCCGCCGGACTCGCCAATTCCAGCGGCTATGTTGGCAAAAATTTCATGCCCAACAGCAGCGCGCTCGCCTACGGCACTTTCGACGAGCAGTTGAACGATTACAAAGGCCCCGCCGTCAGCCGCATCATGCACGATTTCTACGAGCTCGATCCAAAGCTCGGCCTTTACGGTGGCGGCGGATTGGATGCCCGATTCGACTTCACGCCCATCAGCTTTGCGCTAAACGGGCTCCCTCCGGACACCCCGAAATGGGGAACCGGTTTCAAACAAGCGCTGGTCCACAATTTCACACGCACGATGCAGATTTTCTGCCACGGCACTTCGCTCCCCGTTGAGGCCAACAGCTTTTCCCTCGATCCCGACGTCAAAGACGCCTGGGGGCTTCCCGCGCTCCGCATGACGTTCCGGGATCACCCGAACGATTTGAAAATGATGGAGTGGATGAGAGCGCGCGCCATGGAAATTCTTGACGCGGCCGGCGCGAAACCCAAATGGAGCTTTCCGGTCGAGGAGCAGCAGTTTGCCGTGCACCTGCTCGGCACCTGCCGCATGGGCGATGACCCTAAGAAATCAGTAATCAATTCCGACCATCGCACCCACGATGTCAAAAATCTTTTCCTCTGCGACGGCAGCAGCCTGGTCACTTCCGGCCGCGGCCAGCCGACCATGACCATCCAGGCGCTCGCCTACCGCGCCGCGGACCGCATCACCGCGCTCGCCAAGCGCGGCGAAATTTCCGCGTAGCCTGGGAAGATCCACCTTTGAGTGCGGCAGCGGAGTTGCCGCTTTTTGGGCGTGAACCCCTGCCGCCTAATTCGAATTCGCCTCCGCCCTTGCGCCGTAAAAGCGGGAGCTATGCTCCCGCACTCAAAACTCTCCCAAACCACCTTGCACATTCTCCAATTTCCTGCACAATCAATCCCTGCACATTTCACAGGAGATTCACGGATGGCCTTCATTATCCCGCGACAAGTTTGCAGAGCGGCTATTCTTCTACTCGGCGCTTTTCTCACGAACTCGTTCTTAACCGTCGCCCAGGAACCGCCTGCCCTCAAGACCGCCGCCCAGCAGTTCAAAAATGTTCAAGTCCTCAAAGACATTCCGGCGGACCAGCTGATCCCCACCATGCAATTCATCTCCGGAGCCCTTGGCGTCGATTGCGAGTTTTGCCACCTTGAGCACGATAGGGACAAGGACGACAAAAAGGAAAAGCAGACCGCGCGAAAAATGATCGAGATGGAACTTGCCATCAACAAGTCCCATTTCAAGAACGAAATCGAGGTCACCTGCTACACCTGCCATCGTGGCTCGCCGCATCCTGTCGGCGTTCCCATTCTTGCCGTCAACGCCGCTAAAATGCCCGAGCGCGAGCACCACGAAATCAGCGCCCAGGAAACCTTGCCCTCCGCCGAGCAGATTCTCGACAAATATTTGGCTGCGGCCGGAGGCGCCGAAGCCTTTCACAAATTCAAAACGCGCGTGCAGAAGGGAACTGTGGACACCGGCGGCGAGCAGTATCCGATCGAAATTTATTCCGAAGGCCCGGAGAAGCGCCTCTCCATCTCTCACGCATCGTTCGGCGAAAGCGTCACGGCCTTCAACGGCCAGGCCGGCTGGCTTAGCACGCCCCACGGCGTCCATCCGATGAGTCCAAGCGAGCGCCAGTCTGCCCGCATCGATGCGCAACTATATTTCCCCGTGCGTCTCCGCGAGCTTTATCAGGAGTTCAAAGTCCTTCCCGGGGAAACCATCGACGGCCACGCCACGTTTCTCGTCACCGCCAGCGGCGCCAACACTCCTCCCCTGCGTCTCTACTTCGACCAGCAGAGTGGTCTGCTGCTCCGCCTTGTCCGGTACACCGAAACGCCGCTCGGCCGCAATCCCCTCGAAGTCGACTACGCCGACTATCGCGACGCCGGCGGTCTCAAAATTCCCTACCAGTGGACGTTGACCCGCACCAACGGCAGCTTCACCATCCGCATTGCCTCCGTCCAGCAAAACGTGCCAATCGACGAGAAACTTTTTGTCATGCCCACAATCCCGGAAGCTCCCCATCCTTAAATCCTCCGCAAAAAAATAGGGCCGAAGCTTTCTTCGGCCCATGTAACGGCCCCGACCCGGTCAGGACCGCGTTTTGACTCAAAACTTAAAAATCAATCCCCCCACAAAATTTCCCCTGTTCAGGAAGTTCGCCACCTTCGCGTTGTAACAGAACCCGAATGGGTCGCAATACACACCGTACGAAGAACTGCCGTACGTCGGCAGATACCGGATGTCTCCTCGCAAGCCGAAATGCCGGCTCAAATAATATTTCACGCCGCCACCCAGGCTGTAACTGAACTCCGTCCGGTTCGGATTTCCACCACCATTAGAATCGTGCGTGAAGCCCACGCTCGCCGCCGCGTAAGGGCGCAACCTGTGGCTGCTGTCGCGGAACGTATATTGAAATCCAAACTGATATTGATCGATGTCCGAGTTGTACGCCTTAAAGTACGTTCCATCGATGATCTGGCGCGCGCTGTAGGAAGTATTGTTGCGGTCCCACATGAATTCGGTCTGAAGATTCTCCGTCAGGTTATAGCCCAAAAACGTTCCGTAAGAAGTGGCCTCATTTACTCGCAGCTTGTCGATCGGATTGGTGATCGGGCCGGTGGAACTCAGGTTCACCGGATACGACCCGCTCGTTTCGTAGCCCACAAATGGGGAGACTTCAAATCGTCCCTGCGCGCTGGTCGAAACACTCCCCGCGGTGAAAAACGTCAACAGCCCAAAACAAACTGTTCGATAGTTCATGCTGATGCCGCTCCTTAAAATAAATTGCGCCGGACCTCGCACGCCACCAACACATAAAGGTCCTGCCGATGATCAGTTCAGGGGAATCATACGCTGGATACCCCGAGACCATTTACCCCCGCGGCGTGCAACGGCAGACACTGCTCCAGAAGGGGTCTGCGATCCCCTGGTATTAACCCCAAGTCGCGCCTGAAGTTTCGCGGAACCGAGGCCCACGCCTCTCCTTCATGTCTATTGGATGGAATCACTTACCGAGGAGTCGCGTTACCTTTGGCCACCAGCCGATCGAGCTTTTTAAATGGAGATAAAGGTTCCCACCCAACCCGCGATCTGTAAGCTGCGCTATTCTTTCTTCTTCTCGCCCGCTTCCTTGCCGCCTTCTCCCTCGGCTTTTTTTCCACCCTCGGCCTCGATCGCCGGCTTTTTCTCCAGATACTGCACGATCAGAGAGATTCGCCGGTTCGAAGGATCCAGCGGCGCATCCGCTTTCCGCAATCGCTGATCCGCAAATCCGCGCACCTGCGTCACCTGGTCCTCCCGAATTCCGTTCATCTGCATCAGGCGACGCGCCGCATTTGCCCGGTCCGCCGAAAGTTCCCAGTTGCCGTACGCCGCTCCTGCCGGGTACGGTTTCGAATCCGTGTGCCCCTCCATCGCGATGTGGTTCGGCAGCTTACCCAGTTCCTGCGCCAGCATCTTCAACAGGTCGCCTCCGTCTCCACTCATCCGTGCACTGCCGCTGTCGAAAAATGTGCCCGCCGCCGATTCCGTCAACTCAATACGCAAACCTTCGTTGGTCACCGTCATATCGATATGATTTTGCAGCTTGTCGAATTTCGGCACTTCACGGATGGATTTCTGCAGTTGTTCCTTCAACTGCTCCATGTTGTCCTTGTTCACCACAAAGTTTTCGCCGGCGCCGACCATATCGGTGCCGACCATCTTGGAAGTTCCGGTCGGGTCCTTGAAATATCCCCCCACCGCTTTCTGGACCTTGACGCTGCTGTTCAGCAGCCAAAGCACGATGAACAACGCCATCATCGCAGTCACAAAATCCGCGTACGCCACCTTCCACGCTCCGCCGTGGTGGCCGCCGTGGATGACTTTCTTCTTGATAATGATTGGTGGTGGTCCGGGCATCGCTATGCCGGTTTCTCAGCGGGAGGTGCAGCGGGTGCGTCGCCGCCTTTGTCCTTGATGTATTTTTCCGTTTCTTGAAACGTCGGCCGCACGTTGCCTGGAATCGACCGCCGCCCGAACTCCACCGCAACCGTCGGCGGCGATCCCTTTATAAAGCTCACGATGATCACCCGCAGAACCTGATAGTAGGCGTGCTCCTCTTCTGTCGCCTTCAGCATGTTCGCCGCAATCGGTCCGAGGAATCCGTAACAAAGCAGAATACCCAGGAACGTTCCCACCAATGCCGCTGCCACCTTATGCCCGATCTCTTCCGGCGGACCACCCAGGGCCCCCATGGTGATCACCACGCCCAGTACCGCCGCCACAATTCCTAGCCCCGGCAGTGCATCCGCCATCGTCGAAAGGGCCGCGACAGGCTGCGACGCATCGTGATGGTGTGTATCCATGTCACTTTCGATCATCTGGTCTACATCGAACGGTTCAATCCCTCCGCCCGCCGCCATGCGAATCGTGTCGCACACAAACGGCAGCGCGTGGTGGTCTTTCAGGAATTTCGGGTATTTCGAAAGTACCGGACTCTGCTCGGGATTGTCGCTGTCCGCTTCCAACGCCATCAACCCTTCCTTGCGCGCCCGCGAAAACAGCTCGTACAGCATCTTCAGACTTTCCAGGTACTGCGCTTTCCCATATTTCGAACTCCCGAATGTTCCCAAAACTCCCGCGATAATTTTCTTCAGAATATAAAGCGGATTGGCGATCAACACCGTCCCCAGCGCGGCGCCACCGATGATCACCAGTTCCGCCGGCTGAAGCAGCACGCGAATATTCCCGTGCTCCATCAGGTAGCCGCCCAGAATGGCCCCGATCACCACCACGATCCCAATGATCACGAACATGTCAAACGCCCCTCGCCTGGCCGCCGCAATTTAGTGTGCAACCACCACAATCTGGTTCCCGCCGCCGTCGCTGCTCTTTCGCAACCCTTCTTCCGCGCGGCCCACGATTCCACCCGACGTATCCATGTCCTGCACCTGTGTCGCTCCGATGGAAATGGTTGCGCCCCACGTGTCTCCCCACCAACTCACCTGTGCGCGTTGCGTCATCTTTCGCAACCGTTCTCCCACTCTCGCCACGTCGCTCTCGTTGCATTCCGTCAGCACCGCCAGGAATTCCTGCTCCCGCCATCGTCCCAGGAAGTCCGTGGGCCGCAGCGCGCTCTGCAGCGTTTGTGCCACCACGTTCAGTGTGGCGTCCACCGCCGCCTGCCCGAATCGTTCTCGAATCTTCGCGGCTCCATCGATCGAGATGCACATCGCACAGAACGGCACCGGATACACCTTATGCAGGCTCAGCGCCTCCTGCAGGTGCGCCAGAATCATGCTGTGATTCAGGATCCCCGTCAGTTGGTCCATGGCCCCCGCGACCGCCAGTTTGTCGTGCCGCCGGTCGGTCGCCGTCCGGGCGATCATCTCCTCGAAAAGTTCCGCCGCTCCATGCATCCGCCCGTCATCTCCACGCAGCGGCACCGTCCGCACATGCACGCCCACCGACTGGCCGGACTTCTTCCGCAGCGACGCCTGCACTGTCAAGCATTTTCCGTCCCGCATCGTCTCCAGCAACGGGATTGCGCTTCCCTCCAACGGATTGTTTTCCGCATCCGCGTGCTCCAGGAACGCGTCTGTGCACAAATGGCCCAGCACGTCTTGCCGTAGATAGCCGGTTACACGTTCAGCCCCGTCGTTCCACAAGATCACTTTTCCTTCGCGATCCACTGCGCACACCGCCACCGGCAGCGAATCCAGAACCATCCTGTAGAGTTCCTGGCTTCCCAATTCCGCCATAATTGTCCTGACACAACTCCCCAAACCTCTAAGGCACGCCAGATTCCACGGTTAAAAAGATGAGAACCAACTTAACTTCTTTATTTTTGTCGAAGAAACGAAATATCCGCGGGGACGAGTTCCACTGTGGCGGAGGGAGTTCAATTTCGGAACGCCCTTCCGACCACCTCGGATTAGAGCGCCGTCTGGGGATCGTTACATTGGGCTGGGTGAACGGAGTTTCGCACTGCCGGCAAATAGCGGGACGGGTGTAAGATTGGCAGCGTTTTCTATGCAAGAAGGATTTGGACTTGAAGACCCAAGGGATTGCCTTCGTATCCGTGGTCTTGCTGGCGACGCTCGGCATCTGCCGGGGCACAGGGCGAGATCTTTCTCCGCAAGCGGCAGAATCCCGGTGGACTCTGGTATGGAGCGATGAATTTAACGGCCCCGACGGTTCTCGTCCCGACGCAGCAAAGTGGAAATTCGAGGTCGGCGGCAACGGGTGGGGCAATCAAGAACTCCAGTACTACACCACCCGGCCCGAAAATTCCTTCATTCGCGGCGGCAACCTTGTGATTCAGACGCTGCAGGAAAACTTTGCCGGCACCGACCGCGTGGCGCGCAATTACACGTCCGCGCGAATGACGACACAAGGGCTTTTCGAGCAAGCCTACGGGCGTTTCGAAGCGCGCGTCAAGGTTCCGCGCGGACAAGGCATTTGGCCGGCGTTCTGGCTTCTCGGAAATGACTTCGGGAAGGTCGGATGGCCCGCCTGCGGCGAGATCGACATCATGGAGAATATCGGGAAAGAGCCATCAACAATACATGGCTCGATGCACGGACCCGGATATTCGGGCGACTTCGACTTCACATCGGTGTACAAGCTCCCCGGCGGCGTCAATTTCTTCGACGACTTCCACGTGTTCGCCATCGAATGGGAACCGGGAACCGTTCGTTTCTACGTTGACCAGGAACTCTATTCGACGTTCACGCCATCGCGGCTTCCCGCTGGAAGGAAATGGGTTTTCGACCATCCATTCTTTATCGTATTGAACGTCGCTGTCGGTGGCCTTTGGCCCGGTCTCCCGGACTCAACCACTGTTTTCCCACAGGCCATGCTCGTGGACTACGTCCGCGTCTACAAAGCGCATTAACCCGGTCGCGTCGGGTGCCTGGGTGGGCTTGAACCACCGACCTCGCCCTTATCAGGGCAGCGTGGTATGTCTTACAACAACTTACAAGGCCGCGGGGACTGCCAAACTACGCGGAAGTCGTATGCGATAGCGCGCTTTGTGGGGTGGGTTGTGGGTTGGAAAAAGTCCACGGACTCCGATGCGGCCGCCACTGGGTGGGAATGAGCCTATACTGGAAGCACTATGGAAAAACTTCAAGCATTTCAAGCTGCCGCTTCCGAAGGCGGGTTCGTGGCGACCGGAGAATCCGAGGGAGGCACGGTCCTGTGGCTGAGGAAAGCGACTGTCGATGCCGAAGATCGCATTTGCCTCGACAGCCTGACGAACAGTGCGACCGTATACTGGGCGACGATTCCGTGGAAGATAAACTCGAAGACGTTTCGCGAAGCATCCGAGTTGCGCGCGTGGATTCTGTCCAGGCCACCCGTTGAGGCGCAATTATGACGAACCACGAGGTTCTCTTGCGGCTCTCCATCAACCAGCACGACGACATGGCAGTGGCGTCGCTGCACGATAATAACGCGAAAATCATCCGTACCACAGTGATCCGCTACTTCGGAACGGGGACGGTACCTGACAACGTAGAGGGTACGCTTATGCAGCGCATGGCCGACCACGCACGCTCATACGAACGATCCGAAGACCCAGACGCTTGGCTGGCGCGTTGCGCCAACACGGAGTGCGACCGCTTGCGTAACGAAGCGATTCGGGACAAGGCGAATAAAGATTAGGCTCGCCGCCGCTCTTGTCGAGCAAAACAGTAAAGACGGAGAAAGGCTTGGGAGCACGTTCACTTTAGAGATTCCTGCCAAACTGCTGTCATCGTAAAGCAATTGCACGCCGATTGTCGTGCACGCAAACCACACAATACTCAAGCGACTCCTGTACCTCCCATGCGAACATTCTTCACTCTTGGTCTTTTGGACACCAGTCTGCAGGCTGGGTTGGAACCGGCATCCAGACGGGATAGACTTAAGCTCCCTTCCTAGACAACCGGCATAAGTTTCCGGGCCGACCCCTTTCGGCCTCTTGGAACTCTGTCTTGCCTAATATCTCCGCCCACAATCTGGACTCTGATGAAGACGAAGTCTCTTATAAATCGCAGGGTGCAAGTCGCCTTCGGGGCCGCCATTCTCACCATGGTCGTCGTGGGCACGCTCTCTTATCACGCTTTGGTCGTATCCAGTGAACTTGAGCAGTGGGTGAGGCACACGCACGAGGTTATTGAAAACCTCGAAAGGCTGATGTCGGCACTGCAGAATGTCCAATCCAGCTTTCGCGGAATGGTAATAACCGGCAAGGAATCCTACCTTGGCTCCTATCATGCCAACATCGCAAGCACCGAACAGTACGACTTAACCATCCGCAGATTGACGGTGGATAACCCCCTACAACAGCAGCGTCTTCCGGCTCTCGAAAAGCTGGCTGCGCAGTTGATTCGATTTAGCGACGGGGTCATCAGCCTGCGCCGGACCAAGGGAATGCAAGCGGCGGCGGAGACCATTGGCGAAGGAACGGGCCAAAGGCTCATGGATGAATTTCAAGTGGGAATTCGCGACATGCAGGACGAAGAGCTGCGATTGCTGGCGGTACGTAGTGTTGGGGCGAGACGGCGAATGGCTCAGGCCAAGACGGCGCTGGTTTTTAGCAGCCTCATGGGATTGTTTGCCGCCACCTTCGCGGTCTGGAGCGTGCGGCGCGAGAGTTCCGGCCGAGCGCTCGTGGTAGAGAAGCTCCGGGAGAGCGAGGAAAAATATCGCTCGCTCATTGATGGCGTTCAGGACTATGCCATTTTCACGCTCGATCCTGGCGGGAAGGTGATCAGTTGGAATGCCGGCGCAGAACGCATCAAGGGCTACAAAGCCGAGGAGATCATCGGCCAGGACTTTTCCCGCTTCTATCTGCAGACGGATATCGATGAAGGCAAGCCGGAAAAAGAGCTGCATCTCGCGGCCACAAGCGGCCGGTCAGAACTAGAGCATTGGCGCGTGCGTAAAGACGGATCACGGTTTTGGGCCAATGTCGTCCTCACCGCGGCACGCGACTCTTCCGGGCTTCTGGTGGGCTTCTCCGAGATCAGCCAGGACATCAGCGAACGCAAGAAATCCGAGGAGCATTTGATCGAGAAGGTAGCGGAGCTGAAGCGCTCCAATGACGACCTGGAGAAATTTGCCTCGGTGGCTTCGCACGATCTTCAGGAGCCATTGCGCATGGTGGCCAGTTTCACGCAATTGCTGGCCAAACGGTACAAGGGCCGGCTGGACTCCGATGCGGATGAATTCATCGGCTACGCGGTGGATGGGTCCAACCGCATGCAAAGCCTGATCAAGGATCTGCTGACGTATTCACGCGCAGGGAGCAACGGAAAGATACTGCGGGAGATTTCGAGTGCAGACGCGCTCAAAACAGCGCTTACCGGTTTACAAGCAACTATCGTGGAAAGCGGCGCGGAGGTCACGCAGGAGGGGCTGCCCGCGCTCACCACAGACGATGGGCAGTTGGCGCTGGTGTTCCAGAACCTGGTAGGAAACGCCATCAAGTACCGCAGTGCCGAAGTGCCACGCATACATGTCTCGGCCACGAAGAACGGCGGCAACGAATGGATTTTTTCGGTACGAGACAACGGGATGGGCATCGAGCCGCAGTACTTTGAACGGATCTTCGTCCTTTTCCAGCGATTGCACGGGCAAACGGAGTTCAAGGGGAGCGGAATCGGGCTGGCCATTTGCAAGAAGATTCTGGAGCGGCTGGGCGGGAGAATCTGGGTGGAGTCGCAGCTCACAAAGGGGTCGACCTTCTGTTTCGCCCTGCCGGCAAGGGATGGGGAAGGATGAAGTCGCCTGGCAACGGAACGATCCCGGGCGAAGTTTCTTCTTCGGTCCGCTGCGCTAAAGCGTTCGCCCTTCTTCCCGCCGTCAGTTTGTTAGCGGCCTGGTTCGCTGGACGAGACCCACGCCAGTTGGCCGGTGTCGCGGGTCCGAGCAAGTTCGAGGTGTTGTGATGGAATTCCTGAAATGGCTATCCACGCCTGGCGACTTCATGCCACACGGTTACTGCTACAACTGGGTGCCGGGGCTTGTCTGGTTGCACGTGATCTCCGATTCCTTAATTTTCCTGGCGTACATGACCATCCCGTTCACCCTGATCCATATTGCGCGGCGACGGAAGGATCTGCCCTTCAACTGGATGTTCGTGTGCTTTGGCGTATTCATCGTGGCTTGCGGCCTGACGCACGCGATGGAGGTGTGGAACCTTTGGCATGCGACGTATTGGGTGGCGGGTGGGGTGAAGGTGGTGACGGCGGTGGCGTCCATCGGAACGGCGATACTTCTGGTGCAGCTTGTGCCACGCGTACTCAAGATTCCGAGCGTCAATGCACTGCATGACGTCAACGAGACGCTGACGTCGCAGGGTGCGGCTGTGCGCGCCAGCGAAGCGAAGTTCCGCGGGATTCTGGAGTCGGCGCCGGATGCCATGGTCATCGCGGATGGGCATGGACGCATCGTTTTGATCAATGCAGAGACGGAACGCCTGTTTGGCTACGGCCGCGAGGAGTTGGTCGGACAGCTTGTAGACATCCTGGTGCCGGACCGATTTCGCGGGAAGCACCCGCAACATCGGGAGGGCTACACCGCGCATCCGCGCACACGAACGATGGGTGAAGGCCGCGACCTGTGGGGCTTGCGGAAAGACAAAACGGAGTTTCCGGTCGAGATCAGCTTGAGCCCGATCGAAACGCCGGAAGGCACATTAATCTCGAGCGCCATCCGCGACGTCACCGCAAGCAAGCGAGCGGAAAAAGCCATGCGCGCCAGCGAAGCGAAGTTTCGCGGGATTCTGGAGTCGGCGCCGGA
Source organism: Vulcanimicrobiaceae bacterium (assembly GCA_035484435.1). Taxonomy (GTDB): domain Bacteria; phylum Acidobacteriota; class Terriglobia; order Acidiferrales; family UBA7541; genus Acidiferrum. Next base: position 55,901 of record DATHOY010000159.1, read on the forward strand.
TGCCATGGTCATCGCGGATGGGCATGGACGCATCGTTTTGATCAATGCGGAGACGGAACGCCTG
>DATHOY010000160.1:0-13793 GCA_035484435.1 Vulcanimicrobiaceae bacterium
TGGCTGGGGATCGAGTACATGATTCCGATCGGCGGCGACGACACGCTGAGTTACGGCGTGCGGTTGTATCAGGAAGGTGTCCGCGTCGTGGCAATCCCGAAGACGATGGACAACGACGTGCCTGGCACGGATTACTGCATCGGGTTCAGCACCTGCATCACGCGCACGATTCAGATGACCAATGCGCTCCGCACTTCGGCGGGCTCGCACGAACGGTTCATGGTTCTGGAAGTTTTCGGGCGGTACGCGGGATTCACGGCGATGCTGCCAACGATGGCAGGCGCGGCGCATCGCTGCGTAATTCCAGAACACAAATTCAAGATCGATCAGTTGACGGAGCTGCTGGTGAACGACCGCAATCGGAATCCCAGCCGGTACGCGATTGTGCTGGTCTCCGAAGGCGCGATGTTCGAAGGCGGGGAGATGGTTTTCCAGAAAGATTCGGCCGATGCGTTTGGCCACAAGAAGTTGGGCGGCATCGGGGAAGTGGTGGCTGAAGAACTGACGGAGCTTTCGCCGAAATACAACAATGGGAAGAAAATCGAGTGCATCAGCCAGAAGCTGGGTTACCTGGTGCGATGCGGCGATCCGGACGCAATTGATTCCATCGTGCCGATGGCGTATGGCAACCTGGCGCTGGATCTGCTGCTCAACGGCATTCACGGGCGGCTTGTAGTTCTGAAAAACGGTCGCTACGACAACATGCCGATCGAAACAGTCACTGCGACAAAGAAAATCATTAGCCTCAAGGAGCATTACAGCATCGAGCGGCTGCGTCCCATGTTCAAGAGCTTTGAGATGAAGCCGTTGTTTCTGATGACCAGCGAACTAGCCTGAACCTTTTCCGGGGCGCGCAGAAGCGCTTGCGCGCTCGGCTTTCTTCCTGCATTCTTACTGTGCTCACCAATCAGCAAATGCCCGCCATTGCTGCTCCAGGGGGTTCGTATGCCCGACGCCACGCCTCCCACGCCTACCATCGCCAAGAATCACCGCGCGCTGATCGTGCGCTCCGGCCCGGAGATCGATCAGTTGTTGACCAACCTTTTCCAGCAGGAAAAATGGGAGATGCAATTCGCCGCGAATAACGCAGAAGCGCTGCGGCTTGCCAAGGATACGGCATTCGACGTGATCCTTACCGGAGAGCGGGCGCCGGGAAAAGAAGACATCGAACTGCTTCGGCGGCTGCGGATGGTCCGGCCGCACACGAGGTTGATTATTTTGACGGAGGAATTTATTCCCGGCGACGTACTGGCCGCGATTCGAGAGCGTGCGTTCAGTTATTTTTCGCGGCCGTTTTCGACGGAGCGGCTCGCGGAGATGATTCGCATCGCGATGTCCGAGCCGTTCTGGGACGACGGGATTGAAGTGCTTTCCGGCACTCCGAATTGGGTGCGGCTCTGCGTTCGCTGCGACCTGCCAACCGCGAACCGATTGCTGCAGTTTTACCGCGAGGCTTCGGACTTGCCCGATGCGGAAACGGAAGAGGTGGCCACCGCGTTTCGAGAAATTCTGATGAATGCGATGGAGCACGGCGGTCAGTTTGATCCTTCGCAGCACGTGGAAGTGAGCTACGTACGGACGCGGAGGATGGTTTTGTGCCGAGTGAAAGATCCGGGCCAGGGATTTTCGCTGGAGGAGTTGGAGCACAGCGCGATCGCCAATCCGGAAGAAGATCCCTTCAAGCATATGGAAACGCGCGAAGCACAGGGCAAGCGCCCCGGGGGATTCGGCATTCTGATGGCCACGAAGCTGGTGGACGATCTGATTTACAACGAGAAGGGCAACGAAGTGCTGCTGGTGAAGTATCTGGATAAGCCTGCCGCCGCGTCGGGGTCGTAGGGTCTTCCAAAATCTTAAACGGCGGACTGCAGCTGGGGTCAGGCGCTCGCGGGCGAAACGAACAGCATGATCAGGAAATAGGCGACAATAGCCGCTGCGAGAACAATTGCGGCTGTGAAACGCCGACGGTTGGGATTTGGAGCGTCCTCCAGGAGATCACCAATCGAGGAACTCAGGAAGAAAACTTCCGCGCCGGCGCCCAGGCTGGCCGCAACTTCCACCAGACCGAACTGGTGGAATAGAGCCAACAGAAAAGTAACACCGCAGGCGACGGCGGCCAGAGCCGTCACGACGATGACCACCAAATGTGCTTTCATGCGCCTATTTTGCCCCTTCGAGTTTGAACATGGCCCTTTCTATCATGCAACTCTCTTTTATGTAACTGCGGCCAGCGGCATCACATCCAAATATTGAATTCAAGATTTGAGGTGACGAATGGATTTTCGGGCGCTTGGAAAAGCGGGTCCGACCGTGTCGGCGTTGGGGCTCGGCTGCATGGGAATGTCGGAATTTTACGGCTCGAGGGATGATGCTGAGTCGATTGCCACGATCCACCGCTCGATTGAGCTGGGGATGAGCTTTCTGGATACCGCGGACGCTTATGGATTTGGCGACAACGAGGTGCTGGTCGGAAAGGCGATACGTGACCGGCGAGAGAAAGTCTTTCTGGCCACCAAGTTTGCCCTCGTCCGCGACCGCAACAATCCCGTGACGCGCAATGTCAGCGGGAAACCGGAATATGTACGCGCGGCTTGCGACGCCAGCCTGAAGCGATTAGGCGTGGAAACCATCGATCTTTACTACCAGCATCGCGTGGATCCTAATACTCCGATTGAGGAAACCGTTGGCGCGATGGCGGAACTGGTGCGCCTCGGAAAAGTGAGATACTTGGGGCTTTCGGAGGCTTCGGTCGCGACCATTCGCCGCGCAAATGCCGTTCATCCGATTGCGGCGCTCCAGTCCGAGTATTCCTTGTGGACGCGGGATCCGGAGGATGAGGTTTTGCGGACCACGCGTGAGCTTGGGATTGTCTTCATCGCGTACAGCCCGCTAGGGCGCGGGTTTCTGACCGGGCAGATCAGGAAATTCGAAGATCTGGAGGTGGATGATTACCGGCGGAATTCGCCGCGTTTTCAGGGCGAGAATTTTCAGAAGAACATCGACCTGGTGGCTCGAGTAGAGAAGATTGCGCGAGAGAAGAACTGTACGCCGGGGCAGTTGGCGCTAGCCTGGCTGCTGGCGCAGGGCAAGGACATCATTCCGATTCCGGGGACGAAGCGGCGAAAGTATCTGGAAGAAAATGCCGGCGCTCTTAGCGTGAGACTGAACGCGGAGGATTTGCGGCGCATTGAAGAAGTGGCGCCGAAGGGCGCAGTCGCGGGCCTCAGGTATCCCGAGACGATGATGACCTGGGTGAATGGGTAAATTTCGCCTGCTCCTGGATTATTTCCCACCGGTTTGCAAGCCCGGGAAGAGATATGTGGGTTTCACTTCCTTACGTTTCGACCAATCGTGATAGGTGTGGCATTCAAAGCAGCGGGATTCGGCGTGGTCGGGGCCGGGTGCGTGGCAGGTCTTGCAATTTGCGAGCGGCGGAACGAGGACGTCGCTAGTTTCCTTGCTGGTGAGCGCTCCGGGATGGCAGCCCGCGCAGGAAAATCCACGGTGGGCGTCGTGATCGAAGCGCGCGTGCGGCATCCAGCGCTCGGTGAGTTGAGCTTCGGCTACGTGGGGTAGGGAAGCGCCTTTCGGCACGTTCAGCGCGTGACATTGTTTACAGGTTTTGCGCCAGAGGAGTTCTTCGGCGTCGGCCGTCCGTTCGGCAACCCACTGGGTCGGAGTTAGAACGCGCACTTCAGGCGGCAACGGTTTCCCCGTTAAATCGCGCTGTGGGTCACGCACCACGCGCACGTCGGCGGGATGCGCGGCGATATATTCCTGGAATTTCTTCACTACAAATGCATGAACAACATCCGGCTTGTCGTGCGGCACGCCGATGTCGAAGCGCTTGTCGAAAGCGAGCAAGTGGCATGCGGCGCAGGCGGTGGAGAATTTCACGGGAGCCATGTACGCGCGACCCATAGAGTGGCGCGGCTGCAACGTTCCGGATTTCACTGGCAGCAAGACATCTTTGCTGTCGTAGGCAACTTTGGCGTCGACATAATTTGCATCGGCGTACGGCCAGGAGGCTTTGACGGCTTCGGGGCGATGGCAATCGGCGCATTCCATCTGGACAAGCGGGCCGTTGGGACCGCGGCGGATAGGCTTCATGTGGATGGAATGGTTCAGCAGGACAGTTCCGGGGTCTTTGAAGTTCTTGCGCAGGGCGGCGATTTCAGGATGACCGTCTTCGAGCGTGCGAATGTTGGTGGCATAAATCGGATTGCCTGTGGAAACTTTCAGATGTGAGTGGCATTCGGAGCAGCTGATGTTGCTTCCGGCAACGATGTTGACGCGGCCGCGATGTTCGACGTGGCAGGTGGCGCAATTTGGGACGTCGGCGCGGAACTGATTTTCGTGGTGCATCGGCCCATCGTGGCACGAGAGGCAGGCTGTGTCGGCGGCCTTGAAAGAGAAATCGCCCGCTTTTTGAACGTGGCAGGCGGCGCACTGTTTTTCCAGCACGGCGTGGGGTTCGCTCATGCGTCCACTGGAATAAACACGGGAATCGCGAGAGTAGCCGCGCCACGCGATCCAACCGATAGCGAGCAGAGGAATGAGGATGACCAGGATGAGCCGGGCGCGCTTGAACGGAGTGGAGCGCTTGAAATAGTTCAGGTCAATGCGCTGGGCGACCGTTTTGGTTGTGCGTGTTCTGGGCACTGTCTACTCGCTACTCTGCAAACCGTTCCGTTTAATATCGCAACGCCATCACTGCGTGAATGGTTCCCAGCAAAATCAGGGCCAGCGAAAGCGGAATGTGTACCAACAGCCAGCCGTGCAGCCAGCGATGCAGAAGTTCCTGGCGCATAAGTTGCCGCGTTTCGTCGCAGATGCTGAGAAGATCGTCGAGAGCGGGATGTGCCACGGGCGGCATCAATCGGCGCAAAGCGGCGAAGGCGCTTTTCGCGAGCTCTGGATCGCCGAGGCGCTGGCGTTGCCAGGCGGGCGCTTCAAGAAACGCTCGCACTTCGGAAAAGTAGAAAAGGCGAAGGGGCTTGCTCTCTTCTTCCGTCAACAGAAGAATTTCGGGAGCCATGGCAACGGCGGCGCTTGCACCCGCGCTGACCGCGGCCGATGTTCGCAGCGGGGCAGCGGTGGCGGAGATGGGGCGAAGCGCGGTGAAGCCGCCGGCGCGCTGGCCTTCGTCGATTTCCTTAACGAGTCCCATGCGGCCGCAGACGCTTTCGACCAGCTTGTCCGCTTCCATTCGCAGGGCTTTGCGGACGTTGCCGATTTCGTCGTAGATGGTTTCAAGCGGCACGTCATTGGTCATCACGCGCGGCACATAATTCTGCAACACCGCGCCATACAAGCCGCTGCCGACGGTAACGATCGTCAGCCACATCAGCACGCGCGTCAGCGTGCCGCCGAAGTGAAATCCCCCATGGAACAAAATCATCGGCAGGCTCAGCAGTCCGAGCCACAAATGCCCGCGCATCCAGGCTTGTGCGCGGCCGAGTCTCCAAGTGGGAACGCGTTTCCTTGCCCCAAGCAGCGCGGCGAAGATCATGAAAGCGAAGCCGGTGATACCGAACACCAATCCCATGAAGCTGCCGCCGCTTGGCCCGGTCGGCGATTGCAGGACATATATGACGTAGGCAACGGCGCTGACCGCCAGGAGGGCGATTGATCCGAGCGCCCATCCGCGTTGTGTGTGATCCATTCTCATGCGCGTGCGCTCATTTTGCGTGGCCTTGGCCGAGAATCTCGCCAAAGAATTTTCGCGGATCGACGCGGTGCGCGGCGTCGTGCGGGCATGCGTAGACGCAACTCGGTTCTTTCAAGTGCGTGCAGAGATCGCAGGACGTCGCTTTCTGTTTGATGACGGCTTTCTTGCGGCCGGCATGCTCGGGATCATCAGCTAGCACTTCGAAAGGATGCAAATTGATGTTGCCGTAAGGGCAGTTGCGCGCGCAGAGTCCGCAGCCGATGCACCAGTCCTCGATGATCACTTCGAGCGAATTGCGCCGGCGAATCGAACCGACAGGGCACCCGACCATGCAGAGCGGGTCGCGGCATTGGCGGCAAGAGGTGGCAACGAGATAGTTTTCGAAACGCAAACCGTCGCGCACCAGGCGGGTGACGCCGTCGTGTGCGTCGGCGCAAGCGTTCACGCACGCGTCGCAGCGCGTACAGTTTTTCAAGTCGAGAATCAGCAGGCTTTGCGCTTCCATCAGGCCTTGCGAGAGGAATTGGTCGAGCGGGACGCGCTCCACCATCTGCAGTCGATGTTCGTTCGCGGCGCGGCGTTCGGCGGCTACTTTTTCGAGGCCGGCGCGGATGTTGGGGAATTGCTCCACCATCTGTCGGAAGTCGTCGCCGGAGATTTTCACGACCTCGACGTGGTCGAGGGCAACGCAGGTTGCCGTGCGGGCGCCTCCGCCGAGCAGGCCGATTTCACCGAAATAGTCGCCGCGCGAGAGATACGCCAGGACAAGTTCGCCGCCTGGATATTCTTCTGTGATTTTCACAAAGCCGATGCGGACCAGATAAAAACTGTCGGCGGGATCGCCCTGGCGCGCGATTGCCTGGCCCGGGGCGTAGCGCACGAGTTCCACGCTTTCTTTCAAGTGAGCGATGAAATCGGGGGAGAGTTCGGAGAACATCGGCACGCCGCGGAGATGGTTCTCGAGGGCGCGGCGGCGGTAGTTCTGGTCCACTTGGGAGCGGAAGGTTTTGTTCTTCTGCATGATGTCGAGGACGTTGCGCAGCATTTCGTACGCGACGACATCGGTTTCCGCGCGCACTGTGGCGGAGCGCGGGTAAAAATTCATGCAGGTCATTTCCCCGAAGAGGTCGCCCGGGCCGAGTTCGGCGACGGGATTACCATAGGCGAGGTCGACGGAGGCATCGATCGGAATCGTGCGATCGCGGGTTTCTTCGGCGCGTTTGTCGTCTTCGCGGCCGACCAGCGAGCTTTTCAATTTTTTGAAAAGGCCGAGGGCGCCACCTTCGGTTTTCACATGGGCGATGGGTGTGGAAATGGAAACCTGGGCTTTGCCTTCGAGAATGTAGAACGCCGTGGAGCCGAAGTCGCCTTCGCGGCAGACGACGTCGCCCCGGCGGAAGCGGCGTTTCACAATGGCGCCGTGATTCAGTTCCAGGAAAGTTCCGGAAACACCGGCAAAGACGGGGAGCTTGTGAAGTTCTTCGGAGGTGAGCCCGGCATCGGCGCCTGCTGCGAGCGCCGTGCCCGCGACACTTTTATTGGTGAGCGCGCCAGTGGGACACGAAACCATGCACTCGCCACAGGAGATGCAGGTAGAGTCGCCCATCGGGGCGTTCAGGTCGAAGGCGATGCCCGCCGCGTATCCTTTGCCCATACGGCCGAGGACGAAATTGTTTTTGATTTCATCGCAGCCGCGGATGCAGCGATCGCACAGGATGCAGGCGTCATGGTCGACGGCGATAGCAAGAGAGGAATCGTCGTGGCCTCGGGAAATGGTGCGACGCGGGAATCTAGGGGTGCCGACGCCGGCTTCCTTCGCCAGCGTTTCCAGTTCGCAATCGCCCGAATTTTCCTGGCGCGCGCAAGGGGAAGGGTGATCGGACATTAATAATTCGAGAAGTGTTTTGCGCGCGGCTAGAACTTTTTCGGAATTCGTCTGCACCTTCATGTTCGGCTCGACGGGCCGAACGCAAGCGGCTCCGAGAACGCGCGCGCCAGTATCCACTACACACAGGCGGCAGACGCCGACCGGCGTCTGGCTCTGCAAGTGGCACAGGGTGGGAATCGTGATGCCATTCATGCGCGCGGCATCGAAAACGGTCGTACCCGGGGGCACCTGGACGGCTTTCCCGTCGATGGTGAGTTCGACCATGCCGGCGGGAGTCATGGCCGAATCCCCACGCGCGGAAGTTCCGCTAGGCGATTCGCGGCAGAGAAGCAAATGCCGCTGGGGCATTCTCCCTTCATGACGTGGGCATCGACTTCCGGGCGAAAGTGTTTCAGGACGGATTGAATCGGTGCGGGAACGATTTGGCCGAGACCGCAGATGGAAGTCTGGCTCATGGCCGCAGAAAGATCGTCGACAAGTTTCATGTCCGCGGCGAATTGCGACTCGCTGACGCCCCCATGCGTCCATCGGGTGAGGATCTCCACCATTTTTTGCGAGCCCATTCGGCAGGGAACGCACTTGCCGCAGGATTCGTTACGATAAAACTTGACGGCGTTCAGGGCCATATCCAGCATGCAAGTGGTCTCGTCGCAAACGACGATGGCGCCGGAGCCGAGCATGGAGCCGGCTTCGGCCAGCGCCTTAAAATCCAATTTCACTTCGACCATGGAAGCGGGCAGATAACCCGAGGACGGGCCGGAAGGAGCGAAGGCTTTCAATTTTTTCCCGCCGCGGATGCCGCCGGCACGGCCGAAGATCACTTCGCTCATGGACGTGCCCATGGGAACTTCGAAGACTCCGGGATTCTCCACCTGGCCGCTGACGCCGACGAACTTCAGTCCGCGGGAGCCACTCACCCCCGCGGCTTTGTACCACTCGACGCCACGCGCCAGTATCTGTGGCACGTTGGCGAAGGTTTCGACATTATTAATCACAGTTGGCTTTTGCCAAAGCCCCATTTGTCCGGGGAAGGGCGGCTTGTTGCGGGGCTCGGCGCGATGGCCCTCGATAGCTTCGATCAGGGCGCTTTCTTCACCGCAGATGTAGCCGCCGGGGCTGACGAAAATTTCCAAATCGAAATCAAGATCGCTGCCGAGGATTTTCTTGCCGAGCAATCTCAATTCATAGCAGCGGCGGAGCTCTTCTCCGAAAATTTCTTCCTGCAACGGGTATTCGTGGCGGATGTAAAGAATGCCGCGCTTGGAGCCGGTGACAAGCCCGGCGAGGGCCATGCCTTCGATCACCAGATGCGGAAGGTGGCTGAGGATGAAGCGGTCCTTGATAGTGCCCGGTTCGCTCTCGTCGGCGTTGCAAACGATGTAGCGCACGGGATCGGTCTGCTTGCGAACCAGGTCCCACTTCATCGAAGTGGGAAATCCCGCGCCACCCATGCCTTTAAGTTCGGCTTCTTTCAACGTGGCTAGCAGGCCGTCCCAATCCTTGCTGGCGACGAAGCGGCGCAGAACACTGTATTTTTCGCCGTCACCGTACGGATCCGAGGCGCAGGCGACGCGATTTTCGTGCGGATACTCGACGTGCGGGTGATCGCCCCGGATTGCGAGACGCACCAGGTCTTCAACCTTGTCTGCATTCACATGGACGTGGATCTCGTCGTTGACCGCGATGGCCAACGCTTGATCGCAGCGTCCGAGGCAGCTGACGTCTTTCACCTGCACATCTTCCGGGCGGAGGCCGGAAAAGCGCCGGAGCAGGTCCGCACGGAGTTCACAAGACCCATTCAGGTGGCAGCTCATGTCGTCGCACAGGCGAACTTCAGCCTTGGCGGGAGGTGTTAAGTGGAAATGCGGATAAAAACTGGCCACACTGTGGAGTTGGTACAGGGGAGTTTGCGTGCGTTCGGAGAGGGCTTCGAGCTCCGCCTTTGGCAGATACCCGGAACGCAGTTGGATGGCTCGCAGTTCGTCAAAGATCACGTTGATAGGTCTCGCGAAACTCCGCCGTGGTGCGCAAACGCCGGCGCATTTCCAGCACTCGTTACCACGCATACTAGGTGGGAAGCCGCCGCTTGTAAATAGCGACGTTGGGACGTGCGAGAGCACTAAAATGGAACGTATGCCTGCTATCCTGTGTGTTCGTGGTATGCCGCTAACCAGATCCATTCGTGGTCGTTGACTTCCTTGCCTGTAGAACGATATAAAGCATCAGAACTGCTCGCAGCCCTCAATGGGAATTCATCTCAAGCATGGCATCGCGCAACCAGCCCTGATCCTTGCGGCTCTGTGCTTCTGTTTGCTTCCGGCTCAGTCCGCTTCGACCGATACGCCGGAACCCTCAAAGTACATTGGCCCGGGTTCCTGCGCAGCAACGAGTTGCCACGGGAGCGTAAAACCGGTGGCGGGCAGCCGCATTTACCAGAACGAATATTCGACGTGGATTTTGCAGGACAAGCACAGCCGGGCTTACGGCGCGCTGACCGGCGACGTCGGCGAACGCATGGCGCGGATCCTGAAGCTGGACAACAAGGCGGAAGAGGCGTCCAAGTGCCTGGCGTGTCACGCGCTTTATACTCCGCCAGGGCAGCGCGGCCGGCCGTTTGAGATGGCCGATGGAGTCTCCTGCGAAAACTGCCACGGGCCGGCGTCGGGGTGGCTGGGGCCGCATACCACCCGGGATTGGCCGCACGAAAAATCCGTTGCGCTGGGGATGCACGACACGCGCAACGTGATTCGCCGGACGGAAAAGTGCCTGGAGTGCCATCTGGGGACAAAGAACAAGTTTGTAGACCACGAAATGATCGCGGCGGGGCATCCGGATCTCTATTTTGAGCTGGATTCGTTTTCGGCCGTAATGCCGCGCCACTGGAAAGTGCCGCGCGAATCTGCCCCGGGAAAGCCGGCGGAAGAGGCGGCGTGGGTCGGCGTGCGCGATTGGGGAACGGGGCAAGCCGTGCAATTGCGCGGCGAAATGGAACGCCTGGTGTGGCGCGCGCGCAACGAGCGGTTTGACAAGAAAGATGTCTGGCCGGAGTATGCGGAGCTTTCCTGCTTTGCCTGCCACCATTCGCTGGGGCCGGCGAAGGAAAGTTGGCGGCAGGAGCATGGTTACGCAGGACGTCGCCCAGGGGACCCGGCGTGGAATTCATCGCGGTATGCCGTATTTCGTTTGCTTGCCAAACAGATCGATTCGGGGAACGGGCAGGAGTTGGACCGGCACCTGCTTGCCGTGTCGAACGAGATGAGCAAGCTGAATCCCGACCGGGCGGCGGTGGCGAGTGCGGCTTCGGCGGCCGCTCCGCTGGCGCAACAGATTGCCGAGCGGTTGGCCGTGATGCCATACGATCAGGCGGTGACGTTGCGAATGATGCAGCGCATCACGGACGACGCAGAAAATATCGCGATTGCCGACGAACGCGCTGCCGAGCAAGCCGCGATGGCCATGGATTCGCTGTATATAGCCTATGCCAGGGACACGAAGCCCGGAAACGACGCGGAAATCCGCGGCGCGATCAACGTGCTGTTCCAACAAGTGGAGAATCCGTCTTCGTACAATGCCGACCAGTTTGCCGCGGCCCTGCGGCGTATTCGGCCGATGTTGCACTAGCCTCACTCCCTTTCAAATTGGGAATGGTCCATGCTGTAGCCAATTTCGCTGCTGCATCCTGAAAAGTTTTTCAGTTGTGATTTAACTGCCGTTCATCGGAATGGCTGTATCCTATGCATTGAGAAGCGATAGCTGTCGAGAGTTCCGGGAAGGGAATCATGTTTTCGCCCAAGATTTTGCTGCTGACAGTTCCCCTGCTTTTTGTGCCGCTGGATTTCGTGCCTGCCCAGGTCGAATCACTCTCGCAAAGTGAGACGGAAAAAGAAGTTGTCCTGATTGGAGCTGGGGATATCGCCGACTGCACTGATCTTGCGGGCGCTGAAGCGACTGCGAAGCTATTGGAGGCGAACCCAGGGACGGTGATGGCGCTAGGCGACCTGGCCTATCCAAATGGGACGGCGGAAGATTTCAAGTGCTATGACAAAACCTGGGGTCGTGTAAAAACGAGGACGCGGCCCGCTGTGGGCAATCACGAATTCCATTCCACAGGCGCAAGCTACTACTTCCAATATTTTGGCGCGGCTGCCGGAGACGCGAAAACCGGCTACTACAGCTACGAACTCGGGTCGTGGCATATCGTGGTGCTGAATTCGGAGTGTTTGGAAATTGGGGGCTGTGGAGCGGGGTCGCCGGAAGAAAAGTGGCTGCGCGCGGACCTTGCCGCGCATCCCGTGGGGTGCACGCTGGCTTATTTTCACAAGCCGCGGTTCAGTTCCGGGCTCAACCACGGGAATGATCCGGAAGTCGGTGCATTCTGGCAGGCGCTCTATGACTTCAACGCAGAGCTGATTCTGAACGGCCACGATCACGACTATGAACGGTTCGCGCCGCAGGATCCCAATGGAAACGCGGATCCCAAGCGCGGGATCAGGGAATTCGTCGTAGGCACGGGAGGAAAGAACCATCGCGAGTTTGGAATTCACAAAGCGAACAGCGAAGTGCGCAACAACACCGCATTCGGCGTTCTGAAGCTGACCTTGAAACCGACGGGCTACGACTGGAAATTCATTCCCGAGGCCGGGAAATCGTTTACGGACTCAGGATCGGGAAGCTGTCACTGATGAAAACCGCTTGGAGAGCGGCTGGCCTGGGAAGCAAGTAAATCGAATTGCTTAACGGCCCTGCGCTACAATAGAGATTCCACGGAACACCACCATGAACCATCTGGAACACTACTTCTGCTCCACTTCGCTGTGGCAGCGCATAACGCACCGCTCTCTGCTTCCGTGGCTCTTATCCGGAGCTCGGCTGGGAGACCATGTTCTCGAAATCGGAGCGGGCTACGGCGCGGCGACGGGGCACCTGTTGAAACTTGCACCCCGCGTCACTTCGCTGGAATACGATCCTCGCTTGTTACGAAGACTTGAAGCGAAGCATCAATGCGCCGCGTTGACTACGCTCTGCGGCGATGCGGCAGCGCTGCCCTTTGCCGACCAGACGTTTTCATCCGCGATCGCCATTCTGGTGTTGCATCACTTGAAGACCAGAGATCTGCAGGATCGCGCGCTGCGCGAGGTCCATCGCGTGCTTCGCCCCGGGGGCTCATTTTTCGCATTCGAAATCAATGACGGTTGGATTCACCGGGCGGCGCACTACAAGAGCACGTTCACGCCGTTGGCGCCGGGCTCCGCGTTTGCGCGCTTGACGAATGCAGGCTTTTCGAAAGTGTCCGTGGATTTCCGCAGCGGTGGATATCGCGTCAGCGCTCGCAGGGCAACGGCGGAACCTGCAAATGAACAATTGACAGCGGCGTCAGCGACTGCCTAGAGCCGCGCCAAGTTCGCTGCGCGTCTGGATGACACGCAGAATGGCGTCCCGCGTGACGATGCCGACGATGTGCGCGGAGCCGTCCTCGCCGTGGTTTACCACTGGCATCTGGTTCACATCGGCCGCCAGCAGGCGCTCCAGCAAGCGCTGCAACGGTTCCTCCGGTGAAGCCCAGATGATTTTGTCGCGCGGCACCATCACGGCCTGAACCGAGTTCATATCCCATTCTTCCCGCGAAACCTTGTTCAAAGCCGCCACGTTCATCAGGCCGACCAGCCGGTCGTCCATGGTGACGATGTGCATACGGCGCCCGGTGCGCAGCACTTCGTTGCTGTATTCCACCAGGTTCATGTTCGCGGGAATGGTGGGCACTTCGTGGCTCATCACGTCGGTGGCGGACAAACCCGCCAGCGCTCCACGGATGGTGACCTGGGTGAGGCTGGCCTGCGCCGCGTTCAGCAAATACCAGCCGATCGGGACGAACCACGCGCCATCCCAGCGGCCAATACCCACAACCGCAAGTAAAGCTGCCAGGCGCTCCGAGGCGATGGAACCGATGCCAACAATGATCATCGCCGAGGCGATCATCTTTCCGCTTGTGCCGGCCACCTCCGTGGCGCGCACAAAATCTTTTGTGGCTCCCCAGACCATGGCGCGGAAGATGCGTCCGCCATCCAGCGGAAAGCCTGGCAGAAGATTGAAACTCGCCAGCATCAAATTCATCAGGCCAAGAAAAGTCCCGCCGGCCTTGACCATCTGATTGCCCTGGAAGAGGATTGTTATCGAGTAGAAAAGTACGGCAAGGAATCCACTGGCGAGAGGGCCGGCCACGGCGATGTTGAATTC
>DATHOY010000161.1:0-7121 GCA_035484435.1 Vulcanimicrobiaceae bacterium
TATCGACGCACACCCGCGCGGAAGCCATCGAAATGGCCCAGCGCAGCAGCGTGGTGATCTACACGATCAGCACCAGCACCCAGTGGGTAACGCTGGACGATCCAAGCAAGGAACGCACCGGGAACCGCAAGTATCACCTCACCGACGGCGACAAGATTCTCCAAGCGCTGGCCGAAGAGACCGGCGGCCGGTCCTTCTATCCCTATCACGTGGATGATCTGGACCAGTCCTTCCAGGACATTGGCGACGAACTGCGCAACCAGTATTCCATCGCCTACAACCCTTCCACCCATTCGCTCGACGGCCGGTATCACAAAATAAAAATCGAAGTCCCGGAGCACAAAGGCTACCAGGTTCGTGCGCGCAAGGGCTATTTCGCCCGCACAAACGTGGAGACCGCAAAGCCGGCTGGAACAGTGAAGTAGGAAATCGCCGCTACAGGTTTGCTCGGATTCTACTTGCTGGTGTCTTTCAGTAGGACGGCGTCAGCCTCTTTCTCGCCGCGCTGGATGGCAAGCTGCGAACCGTCCGGGGAATAAGCAAATCTCATTATTTTTTCTTTCGTGAAATGCGTCAGCTGCCTACTGGCGGAGCCGTCCAGCGGCTGGCTCCACAAATTATCAACGCCTTTTTCCCTGACAACGAAGACCACAGCTTTGCCGTCCGGTGCAAAGGCCAAGCCGGCCGGAAGAGCCCGCTGGTCGATATCGTGGTAGACCATTCGACGCGCTTCGGTCGAATCCAGCCGCAGCATCAGCTTGTGGTCGAGTTCGCGGACTTCAAGCGACGCGATATTCTTGCCGTCGGGCGCAAGCGCGTAAGATCCCATCGAAAAGTTCACCACGGTTTCGGGCGAGCCACCGTCCAGCGAGACCCGCTTCACGTATCCGTTGTCGTTGATATCCAGGTAATAGACCCACGGGCTGTTCTTCGCGCAGCTTGGCGCCTGTTCACTGAAGCCGGAGGTAAGCTGCCGCTGGTCGCTGCCATCGAAGTTGGAGCGCCACAAATTCGCCGAAGACGCGGTGGTGCGCGCCAGTTGCCGGAACACGATATAGCGCCCATCGCCGCAGACGGCCACCTCGTCCGGGATGTGTTTGTCGTCAGAGAAAACGACTTTTTCTCCCCCGGCTGGATTTACGATTTTCACGTCGCCTGCCTGCGGCAATATCAGCTTGCCGTCCGTTGTCCAGGCCCATCGCCAGACCGGCAGTTGGGACCCCAGCGGCACGGGAACGATTTTGTCTGGTTCGGCGGCGGGCGCCACGCCAATTTCGAAGCGCACTCGGCTTTGAATGGCGGCCAGCGTTTTCCCGTCTTTCGATATGGTTTGCGCCCCATAGTTATTTGTGTCGGCGGTCAACTGCCGGAACTCGCCGGAGGGCGACGTCAGAAATCCCAGCTGGATCTGTCGGTGGTTGCTGTCGAGTTGCGAACTATTTACGATCAGGCCGGAACCGTCAGGCAGCCAGGTGGGAACGTAGTAGATATGTTCGGAGGGATCGGGTACGACCTGTTCCTTCCCCGTGGCCGCGTCCACCGCGGAGAACCCGCCTATGGCGTCACGGGATGGTTGAACGATCGGGATGAGGATTGTTTTTCCGTCGGGAGACCACGCGGGGACGTAACTGTCGCTCTTAAGCAGGCGGCCCGTGAAGATGGGGCGTTCGATGGTTCCGTCGGCCTTGGCCAGGACCAAGTCCCACTTTGGCGAATCGTGGAGCTGGCGCAGAAATGCGAAGTGCAAACCATCGGGCGAAAAGGTGATGGGGCTGTCAACGTCGCGAATGATCACCTTCGGTTCGCCGCCCAGCACCGAAGCCCGGTAAAGCACAGAGATACTTTCTTCGGCTTCCTCGCGCCGCACGAAATAGATGTAGTTGCCGTCAGGAGAAAAAGTCAGCCCTTCATAGATCGTAGCGGCGGGTTCCACAACTTCTTTATTGGTCTGGGTCGGAATGTGGTGCAGCCACAGGGACTGCAATCCGTTTTCGTCCAGCGCTTGCAGCAGATATACCCCGTCGGGAGAGATGGCGGCCTGCGAGATATGGCCGTTATTCGAAACATTTTCGATGCTGAATTTCTCAAATGGGAGATGCTTGCCCTTCTGCAAAAAGGTGTAGGCGCCATAGGCGGCGGCCAATGCCAGCACCACAACCACTCCGAGAATTACACTGGTGCCGAGTTTGTTCTGATTGGCCGCTTCGACCAGATCCGTGCTGCTGATCGGCTTGTGCAGGGGACCGGAGGATTTTGTGGCGGCGTGCGCGGCACTCATGTTCGCGCGGCTGGCGGCGACACTCGAGTCCGATGAAGGCCGGCCCGGCTCGAGTTCACGCAGCAGGCGTTTCAGGTCGGCGCGCAATTCGGCGGCCACCTGGTAGCGCATCTCGCGGTCCTTCTCTAGAAGCTTGTTGATGATGTGTTCGAGTTCCACCGGGATGGCGCTGTTGAACTGCACCGGGGAAACGGGCGCGGCGTGGAGAATATTGCCGAAAATTACCGCGCTGGTCGAACCCTGAAACGGGTGGCGGCCGGTAACCATGCCATACATCACGGAGCCTAGGGAGAAAAGATCGGTGCGCGCGTCCAGGGCTTCGCCGCGTGCCTGCTCCGGCGACATGTAGACCACGGTGCCTACGGTCGTGCCGGGATTGGTCTGAAACATCGTCTCGGATTCGGCGAGCGTGTCCTCGGATGGTCCGCCCTCGACCTCCATCAATTTGGCCAGTCCGAAATCCAGAATCTTGGTGGCGCCGCGTGCGGTCAGGAAAATGTTCCCGGGCTTGATATCGCGGTGGACGATTCCTTTTTTGTGGGCGGCGTCGAGGGCGTCGGCAATTTCAATGCAGACTTCGACGCAGTGAGTGATAGGCATCGTGCCGCGGTGAAGAACCTTGTCGAGGGATTCGCCTTCCAGGAGTTCCATGGCTATGAAGGTCCGGCCGTCGCATTCTTCGATCGCATACACGGTGCAGATGCCGGGGTGGTTCAGGGCGGAAGCGGAACGCGCTTCGCGGAGAAAGCGCTCCATCGAGCCTGCGTCGTGAACCGCGCTTTCCTTCAGGAATTTCAGGGCGACGCGCCGGCCCAGCTTGGTGTCCTCGGCTTCGTAGACCAATCCCATGCCGCCCGCCCCGAGTTGGCGGACGATACGATAGTGGGCAATTTTGTCCAGGTTCATTTGGGGTGGTTGTAAGCGATCCCTGACCGCCATGTGATGTTAGCCAAGCAGTTGCTTTCGGTCAATCGGTGAGAAGGAATCCGTAGCGGCCACTTTCAAGTGGCCGCGAAGCGTTGAGTAGAATCCCCGGGAATGATCAGGCTAGAAGCCATCTCATAAATGAGGGATTGGGGGTCGGAGCTTTAGCTCCGACATCAAGGGCTAAGAAAAATGGGCTTTAGCCCCTGAGGAAGAGTTTCTCTCCGTACCCTTCACATTTATGTGATGAGTTGAGTTTGAGTTCTAGCCTCTTGGAGCGTAGTAGCCTTTGCGGGCCAACACTTTGAAGTCGTGATTGTCGACGTCCAGCTTGATTTTGCGGAATTTCCCGTCGCGATTATTGTTGGTCGGGTAGTAGCCAAGCGTGTACTGGCTGCGGAGTTCCTCGGAAATCTGATCGAAGGCTTCTTCCAGTTTTTTCTCGGAGTTCACGTAGATCACCCGGCCGCCGGTATCATCCGCAAGGCGCCGCGCAACTCCGCCATTCCCGCCGTAGCGCGGATCAGCCACGAGCAGCACGTGGATCACGGTGTCGGTGCGCTGCGCGGACTCAATCGCCTCCTCCAGCTTCACCTTGCTGCCTTCATCTTGCGCGTCCGTCACGATCACGATGGCTTTCCGCCCCGCTTCGCCGTTCAGCTTTTCACCGCACGCAAGATATATTGCGTCGTAAAGCGCCGTGCCGGTCATGTTTCCCGAGGGCACCGGGCCGGGGTTCCCCGCGATGTACCCGCCGCCGGGAGTATTGATCCGTGCCTTATTGATGGCTCGATCGAGAATCGAACGGTCGTCGGTGAAGTCAGAGAGCAGGTCCACGTCCGTGTCGAAGGAAATAACCATGGCCTCGTCGCCCTTGCGGAGAACGCGTCGCATAAAGCGGCTGCCCGCGCCCTGAATGGCGCCGAGCATGTTCTGTTCGCTGCCAGAGGTGTCCAGCAAAAGACCTAGGGTAATCGGCAGCATCATTTCACGGGAGAAAAAAGCGATCTTCTCATCGTGGCCGTCTTCGGAAATCTTGAAATTCTCCTGCTTCAGGTCGGTCACCACGCGCTTGTTCTTGTCGCGCACCGTGGCGAACAGGTTCACCAGGCTGACTTCGGTCTTGATGGTTGGCGGGTTCTGAGCCTG
This sequence comes from Vulcanimicrobiaceae bacterium, assembly GCA_035484435.1. GTDB lineage: Bacteria > Acidobacteriota > Terriglobia > Acidiferrales > UBA7541 > Acidiferrum. The sequence continues at coordinate 4,352 of DATHOY010000161.1, forward strand.
TCCTTGCCCCTGGCCTTGAGGCACGGCGGGGGTAGCCATCGCCAACGCAGCGCCGCACGCCAGCGCCTGCGCTGCCAGTCTTTTCCAAACTCGCATCTTCGCGCTCACGGATTTCACTGTTTCCCGGTATCCTTAGAATGAGGTCTTGGTACGGCGAGGGGCTGCAACTCTAATTCTGGTCCCGTGCCCCCGCGCCTGGGGTAGCGCCAACGGTTAAGATGCAACCAACTGGCCTGCAGGATGCGTCGAATGCTCGGCAGCACCTGAGATCACACTAACCTGGAAAGTTTGGCCTGAACAACATGAATTGTCCACGAAAAAGAGCCTTTTTCGCTGCCGCAACTATGCTTTGCTTTTTGGCTTTGCCGCTCTCCGGCCAGGACCCGGCGCCCGCAAAGCCGTCCGCGCCCACCGCCCCTCAGGAAACCAAGCCTGCCGATAAGCAGCAGGGTCCGGCCCCGATCCGGATCATCACCAACACCGTCGTCGTCCCCGTCACGGTGAAAGACCGCAGCGGCAATCTGGTTCCGGATTTGCGCCGGGATGAATTTCGCGTCTTTGAAGACAACGTGGAGCAGGAGATTAGAAGCCTTTCCGTGGAAACCGTGCCGCTCTCCCTGGTCATCCTGATTGACAACGACCTGAAACGCAAAGACGAGCAGCAGGTGGAACCCAGTCTGGCGTCAATAGTCAGCGGCCTCAGCACCAGCGATGAAGCCTCCATCTGCCGCTTCGACCAGTTTTTCCACGAAGGAAAGGGTTTCACCAGGGACCAGGACAATCTGCTCACCCAGTTGAAGCGCACCGATCTCTCGTCGGAGCCTTCCGTGGCTCCTCCGGGAGGTCCGTTCAATGGGCCGACCGTTAGCGGCATTCCGGCCCCCGGTGCGCCGCCGAACCCCGCCGGCCTTCAGGCGATCAAGGGCCAGCCGACGAAGGCGCTCGACGACGCCATATTCGAAGCAGCCGAACTTCTGAAGGATCGCGACAGTCGCAAACGCCGCAAGGTGATCCTCCTGATTTCCGACGGCCAGAACGGCGCGAAATTCAACACTCACAGCTATGACGAAACCAAGGCAGAGTTGCTGCGCCAGGAGATCAGCGTCTACAGCGTGGCCACAGGCAGTTCCTATTTTGAGCGGAAGTTCAACCGCCTGGTCAGCTACTCCCGCGACACTGGCGGCGACATCTACTACGGCGCCAGGCAAAACGCCTTTTCGGAGTTTTATACGCGCATCACCGAAGAGGCCCGCAACCAGTACACGCTCACCTATTCGCCGAAGGGCGAGCGGCCGGTCGACTACCATTCGATCGAAGTGCGCGTCCGCCGCGACGGCTTGACCATTCTGGCGCGCCAGGGCTACTACGGCGGCACGTTCACCGAACCGCCCAAGTAGCATGTGAGGATATGTCGCCCCTGGGCGCCCGCAGAAATTCGCCCAATGCTAGCGTTATACGAGTAGCGCCGGCATCCTGCCGGCAAGCGCGTGATTCTCAGTACGAAATTTTCTTGACACTGACAGCAGTCACCCGTATACGAGTGACAGCGGGCAGGCCTGCGTTTCATCCGCTTTGCTTGTCCCAGCAGCAAACGTCTGAACAACAAAAGGAGATTGCATGGCAAAGAAAGCCAAGAAGGCCGACAAGAAATCCCCAAAGAAGGGCAAGTAACCTGGGCCCGTTCCGAAATTTACTTTTGCAAAGGCGCCACGGCCACCCGTGGCGCCTTTTTTATCACGGACATTCACCCCGTTATTGTTAGCGCCAGCTTCTAGTTCACCCCGAGCCAAGAAGGCCGACCAGTAGCATAGGCTTTAGCCTGTGCGCCTTCTCCTCTTCCTCCTCTGTCATCCCGAATCCCCGCTTGCCCAGAGCGAAGTACGAGATGGGCGGTTTTGGCGGGGGGAGAGACCTGCTTTTCCTTCTTTGCCAACTCTTCCGCCAGGATGTCAACAGAGCCACACAGGTCATACCGTTCAAGATTCGAACGGCCGTTTTCCCAAAAATGAACAAGCAATTCGAACGAGCGAGGCGTAATCCCGTCCGCCGCCGCTCTAACCCCCTTGCCCTTCAACACATCCGAAAGACCATTCGAATGTCTGTTTATAAGTAAGTAACCTTAAAGTAATACTTTAAATGTCGGCGCGCCGACATTTTCGACGGGTGGCGCACCCGTGACCTACTAAGACAAGATTGGGTGCCGCACCCTTGTGGTTTTCAAGGGTGCGGGTTTTGACTTTTCTTTTCTTCCCGCATTTAGGTTCAGGATTTCCGCCAGCCGACGGCCGCGACTGGTTTGGTTCGGTACTACTCTCCGCCGAGTAATTCTTCGTACGCGGGGCAAATTGGCTTGTAAGCGCAGCTTCGGCAGAAGAAGCCGGGCTTTGCGGGGAAGCTTCCGGCACGGATGTCGGCCGCGGTTTCCTGGACGGTGGCTTCGGCTTCGGCGATCTGCTTGGCGTCGCGCGTGGTTTCCTGGCGCTGGTTGTTCTGCAAGTAGTGAAAGACAAGGCGCGTGGGATTCCACTCGAAAATCTCTTTTGCCGCCAGCGCGTAAATGCTCAGTTGAAGATCTTTGCGTGCGTCGGCGTCTTTTTTCGGCTTACCGGTTTTGTAATCTACGATTTCGACGTCTTTGCGGCCGAGCGAATTCACCTGATCCATCCGCCCGGTGAGGATGACGTTGTTTTCCAGCGGAAGCTCAAACCCTTTTTCCTGCTCCAGAATCTCCGGCGGGTCGTGCAGCATCGATGCGTGGAAAACTTTCAGT
>DATHOY010000162.1:0-59224 GCA_035484435.1 Vulcanimicrobiaceae bacterium
ACCGCTCTCCCCTGGTACATCCTCTGCGCCCGCCGCAACCCCGACTTCTTCCGCATCTTCATCATCGAGCACAATTTCAGCCGCTTCCTCACTCCCCAATTCCAGCACATCCAGCCTTTCTGGTTTTACCTCCCGATCGTATTGATTGCTTTTCTACCTTGGACACCATTGCTGATAGTCTCCGCTTCCTTTGGCGTTCTCAAAGTTTGGCGCGAACGCAAGCTCAGTCCAGCCAATACGTTTTTTCTCTGTTGGTCGTTGTTCTGCCTACTCTTCTTTTCCATCTCCAAATCCAAGCTGCCCGGCTACATCCTACCTGCCGTACCCGCAATCGGCATCTTGCTGGCGCGATGTCTGGTAAGGCTGATGCCCCTGTTTGCAAAGTATTTCCGCTCCCTGCTGGTGCTCTTCGGTTCTGTCTTTGCAGCCGCAGGAATTTTGCTTTATCTATTTCTCGGACACACACACACTTCACCGAGTACGGCAACAGCCTCGCGCAACGCTGCCCTCGTCTCGCTAACGTTCGCCTTTGCTAACTGGGTGTTGGCCATTCACAAGACCAAGTTTGACAACCGCACTACCTCCGCCGCCTGCTGCGTTTTGCCAATTCTGTTCCTCCTCGGCTATGTGCCTAAGCTCCTGCCGGGTTTTGTCCCATACGATCCCTCCGGCAAAACTCTGGCTGCAGACATTACGTCCACGCACACTCCGATCGACATGCAGATCGGTCCGATTCCCCGAGGAGAATATTTCAGTCTTAATTTCTATCTACACCATGAATTGAAAGAATGGGACAAAACAAATCCGCAAGCAGGCTATCTCCTACTGCGCTTCAAATGGTGTAGTTCTTTCGTGGGGCCAGGGTGGACATGCAGTAGCGAGCCCATAGAACTTCCAAATAGCGGTTGGTTTATTTTCCGAGTGCAGCCCGACGCTTTACTTGGCGGGCTTGGCGGCGGGAACATTGGGAACAAATTGGGTGACCGGCAGCCGCGTTAAGAAAAACGTCACCACGCGATTCTCATACTCGCGCTTCTCATCATCCGGCAGATTCACAAAGTTCCCGTGAGGAATAATCGCTTCCTCCCGCGGCTCCGGCGCCTTCCGGAACACTTCGCGAGTGATCGAAGCGGTCTCCGGATCATCCGCGGCCTCGATAAAAAGCGTCGGCACCCCGGCCAGCTTCAAGATCCCCGCCGAGAGCGGCGGATCGTTCTTATGCTCGTAATTCATCCACTCAAAGCACATCTGCGCCGACTTCACCATGAACGGAAATCCGCCTACGCCCGTCTTTTCCACGCCAATCTTCACCATCTGCTTCGGATAGTCGTAGACCGCATCCAGCGCCAGCGCGCGCACACGCCCATCCTTCTCCGCCTCGCGCAGCGCCGCGTAGGCGCCCAGGTTGTAGCCCCACAATCCGAACCGCGACACATCCACATCATTCCGCTTTGCTATCACATCGATCGCCGCCCGCACTTCATCCGCCTCGCGATACCCAAACGTCGTAACGCCCGCGTTGGCTCCATGTGCGGCAAAGTCAAACACAAACACGTTGTACTGGTGATCCTGCAGTGCCGAAACCAGCGTCAACAATTCCCCTCGGCTCGATTCATATCCGTGCAGTAATATCACCGTCGGCGCGCCGCGGAATCCCGGGAAAAACCATCCCCGCCGGCTGCCGAGCCCTGCGACACTGAATTCCACCTCGTCCGGACGCCCCGGAAAACTCGCCATATTGATCTCGGAACTGGTCCGCTGCGGCTTCACGATCCAATACGTCAACACGCCGGAAATCACCACAGTGGCCAGCAGCGCAAAGAAAACGAACGCCAGAATGACGATCAGGAGTTTCGTGTACCAGCGGCTCGGATAATGAAATTCATTAACGATAGACATGGGCTAGGGGCTGGTCTGCGCCAGCGGGTCTAATTTCCTTCTTGCTTCTGAAACGTTCTAACCGAATCGTAACATGCAGTTTGCGGCCTCCCGTTGCCGTTCTCGGCCCAATGTGCCCGATTCGTATAGGGTTTTGCGTGTCGATTTGGCAGGGCTTCCCCCGAATCGGCTATCATGTCACGTGGGCAGCCGTGCAGCGCGACTGCCCTTTCCGATGAATATCATTGACCTTCGCCAGACGACTGTCCGTCAGCTTGAGCCGCTGCTGCTTGAGGAAGCCCGCCATTGGCGCGACGAACTCCATTGGGATTACCGCAGCGCGCTGGACTTGATCAAGCGCTTCCTCGATGCCCACGCGCTCTCGGGTTGCGTGGCGTTTGAAGGCGGCCACGCCGTCGGCTACTCCTTTTATGTGCTCGAGGATTACAAAGGTTTAATCGGCGGGTTATACGTCTCGCCCAGCCAGGTACAGGAACCGATCGGACGCCGCCTGCTGGACGAAATGCTCTTCAGCATGCGCGCACTGCCTCAACTGCACCGCATCGAGGCGCAACTGATGCCCTTCGGCGGGCCGGTCGACGCCGCGCTACGCGACCAGGGCTTCCGCCTCTACACCCGCCAGTTCATGCTGCTCGATCTGCACAAGAAGAGCGACCCAGTGCCCAGTGTGAACTCCGGCTTACGGCTCGACCGTTGGCACGAGCGCTATTTCGAGCCGTGCGCCAAACTGATCTATCTGGCCTACGCGAATCACGTTGACGGTGACATCAACGATCAATACCGCACGCGAAACGGCGCGCTGAAATTCCTGAAAAACATCATTCTGCTACCCGGTTGCGGCCAGTTTCTCCCGCACGCTTCCTTCGTTCTGCATCATCCCGAAAGCGAGGAACTAGCCGGCGCAATCCTGACCAGCGAAGTCTCCACCGGCGTCGGCCACACTACCCAAATCTGCGTCATGCCCGGCTTCCAGGGCCACGGCCTCGGCCGCATCCTGATGCTCACCGCCGCCGAAACTCTCCGCGCCCAAAAGTTCAGCGAACTCACCCTCACCGTCACCACCGAAAATCGCACCGCAGTCCACCTCTACGAACGCCTCGGCTTCTCCAAAGTACGCACCTTCACCGCCGGCGTCTGGCCTAAATAATTGTCTAGCTTGCCTTCCTCCTCCGAGTCGTTCTCAGGCTAACCATCGCGTGGCGAAGCAGCATGTTCGCCTTCGTCTGGTAGCCCCTGCCATAGCCCTTGAGCCAGGCAACAACATCCTCGTCTAATCGCATGGTCACGGGTTTCTTCTTTGGTCGATAGTAACGCCCGATCTGCGCACCACTCCAATCGAGCACTTCCGGCATATCCGTCAAATCAATCTCAGAATCTTTCATTGCGGCGAGTGCCGCGATATCTTTGCGCTGTTCTTTGCTGAGCCTCTTCATAGATTTTCCTCTCACCAGGTGTCGCTTTCCGCGCTGAGATAATCCGAATCACTTCTTCGCCATCGGCTTCTCTCTCAGTGTTGACAACGAACAAGACGAAACTGCCCTCCAACCGTCCCAAGGTCACAAAGCGCTCCTCGTCCTCATCGTGCAGTCTATCCGGGATAGTAACGGCATGGGGGTCATCAAAAATCAAGATAGCCGTCTCAAACCTGATCTTATGGCGCTTTAGGTTGAGCCGGTTCTTTTCTTCGTCCCACTCAAAGAGCATGACAACCGACTCTCATTCTAGCATTTGTACATACAAATGTACATATTATTCATGGCATGGAGCTTCTTTTGAGCGTTCTCGAATTCGTCGCCGGGGAGCCACTTGATTTCGCCGGATTGTGCGGCGGCAGCTTGGCCGAGGGCATAGCCGAAGTTGGCGAGCTTGGCGTCACCCGTAAAATCCCAGGATTCGACAAACGCGTCCGCAGGCTTGTGGTAATGGTGCTCGACGTAATCCTTGGATTGGGCTTCGCCCCACGCCAAGTCGTGCCCCTTGAACTTCAGTCCTTCACTGATGGAGAAGGCTGGAATGCCGACGCGGCCGAGACTGAAGTGATCGGAGCGGTAGTAGTGCCCTGCTTCGGGGTGTGCATCGGCCTTGATCGCAAGACTGAATTCTTTGGCAATTTTTTCGACCTCGGGATAAAACGTGGTGCGTTCTGCTCCGCTGACTTCCACCTCTTCCGGAATGCCAATGGGGGAAAGCGCGTCGTAATTCAAATCGATAATGGGTTTCACAGGCAACTGGTCGAGATGCTTACCCAGATATTCAGAACCGAGCAAACCCTGTTCTTCAGCAGTGACGGACGCGAATAAAATCGAGCGCGGCGGGGTGGGTTTGGTTCCTGCCCACACGCGCGCCAGCTCCAGCAGAATGCCGCAGCCCGTCGCATTGTCCACGGCGCCGTGATAAATCTGATCGCCCTTGGTACGCGCCGGGTCGATGCCAAAGTGATCGTAGTGCGCCGAATAGAGAACCGCTTCTGCTCTCTTCGCTGCGTCGCTCCCCTCCACAAGTGCGACCACGTTACGCGAAGCAAATGGCCGGATCGATGACACCACGTGCGCCTTCAGATGCACCGGCAATTCGATTGGCTTGAAATCGCGCGACTGCGCCTGCTTATACAACTCGTCCAGATTCAGCCCGCCCATCGCCACCAGTTTGCGCGCGACTTCCAGTTGAATCCAGGATGCCGCCTCCAGCTTCGGTGTGCTCCCAAGCTTCAGATACGAGCGCTCCGCTCCCCACGAGTTCCGCACCACTTCCCACGGATAACTGGCGAGATCCGTGCGATGAATAATCAGCGTTCCGATTGCCCCGCGTCGCGCCGTCTCTTCAAATTTATACGTCCAGCGGCCGTTGTAGGTGAGCGCCTTGCCTTTAAAGAAATTTGGGTCGTTGGACTCCGGCTCGCTGACAAAAAGCAACGCCACCTTGCCGCGCAGATCGTAGCCCTTGTAATCGTCCCATTTGTTTTCCGGCGAAGTGATGCCGTACCCGACAAACACGATCGGCGCATCCACGTCTGCGGATTCCCTCTGCATCTCATTGCTGGTCACATAGTCGTCGAGGTTTTTCAACTCCACGGGCGCGCCATTCGCGGGCACAAAGGTAAACGTAGTCGCGGGAAGCGCTCGCACACCCACCATCGGCACGTCCTGAAAGTAAGTCCCGTTTTCTCCGGCGGGCTTCAGCCCATATGCCTTGAATTGGTCGGCAATCCAGTTGGCAGCCATGTCGCCGCCTTTTTGGCCGGTGCCGCGTCCCTCGAGCTCATCGCTCGACAGAAATTTCACGGTGTCATGCACGCGTTGCGGATCAATTTTCGGAGCGTGCGTCTTTTCGGCCAGCAGGATGCTGGCAGCCAACACCAGGCAAGAAAGCAACAGGACGGTTTTACGCATGCAAGGACTCCCCTGAAGTGATTGAACCTGACGCCCGCCACTGTAGCATGATGCAGACGTCAAACAGTACACCACGCAGGGCTTCCCGTTCACTCATTCGAACGTTTTTTCATTTTGGGAAGAGGGCCATTCGAATGGCAAATGCCAACTGCTTCCCCTCCAACACTTGCGAGAATCCATTCGAAAATTTAGTTATAACTATATAACCTTCAAGTAATACTTTAAATGTCGGCGCGCCGACATTTTCACGTGAGCGCATTAAGGCTGAATGAATACTTTCGGAGAACGGGCAGCCCAACGAGCGATCGGAAGTAATTAACACTATTAGTCGCAATACACCCGGCTAAAGTTCAAAATATTCGCCGAAAGGTGACCCCAGCGCCGGAGGCGCGGCAGACGCTAGCCCAGCCCGTAAGGGCTGGGAACCCCGCCAAACATACTCCAAGTGCTGGAGGCGCGGCAGATTCAACTCCCGATATATTTCAAATCGTACGGCACGCCGTGTTTCTTCAGCAGGGCGATGAGTTCATCCTGAAAATTTCGTCTTCGATGATGTTCTTCTTGACGCTCAATGTACAGCATGACCGAAGGAACCAAAGGTGCACTTACGCTGAAGGTGGCGTAACCCTCCTGCCAGGTAAATTTCCAACCTTGCTCGTTAGCCCATTTGGAGGAATTGGCTTTTATGGTTTGGATGGCCTTGGCGACTGGAACGGTAGGAGGAATTTGCAGAAGCAGATGGATGTGGTCTTGAGCACCCCGATGGCGTCAGCATACCTGAGAATGAGCGAACGAGAAAGTGCTGGCTATCTCTGATCTTTACGTTATGGAGAGAAAAATATAACGCTGAGACGCAGAGAGCGCAAAGGATTCGCAGAGAAGAGGGAAAGAGGGCGGCGTAAAGCCGCCCCTACATAGAAGGGAGTTTAGAAATTTCCGAGTTCGGCGGATTGCGCACGGCCCAACATGCGATTGCTGATGAGGGTGAATTCGCAGATCAAATCGTTGGTATTCGTGCCAGACAATGTGGCCGCGTCGATTTCTGTCGTCAGCAAAATCACCGCCGCAACGTCTGCGCTGCATTCCAGGCAATATTTCTCAAATCTTCCCGGCAAATCGAAGATTTCCCCATAATGACCGCAAACACTGCAACGTCCACTTAAATCAAATTCCGTACCCTTCGGACCCGTGACCATTTCTCTTTCTCCCTAGCCCCGAATGAACCGCGATTTATTTCTGGATGCGGAGCACATCGGATCGATCGAATTGGCAGGGGAGTCGCTTTGGCAGTCCATAGCAGTGTCTTGACGATGGAGAACCGAGAGGGCACTTCTGAATGCGCAAGCGAAACCCCATGCCTCTCAATCGTCATTGAAAATCATAGGAAAAGACCGCTCAGAAAATCCTGAACGGTCTATTAGGAAACCATAAGCGCGGGAAGGGCTTATTTCTTGGGCAGGGCGCGGTCTTTAAGGAGATTTTTCAATTCCGACATGAATTCCTGCACGTCTTTAAAATCCATGTACACGCTGGCGAAGCGGACGTACGCGACCTTGTCGAGTTTCTTCAGACGATGCATGATCATTTCCCCGATTTCGGTCGTGGTCAATTCCCTCTCGGTGGCTTCGTGGACCACACCTTCAATTTCATCCACGATGGATTCCAGTTTCGGCGTGGGAACGGGCCGTTTTTCGCAGGCTTTCAACAGGCCTTGCAGAATTTTCTGGCGCTCGAAGCGCTCGCGGCGGCCGTCTTTCTTGATGACCATGTAGGGAATTTCGTCGATGCGTTCGTAGGTGGTGAAGCGGCGCGAGCATTTCAGGCATTCGCGCCGGCGGCGAATGGTGTCGCCGGTGCGGCCCTCGCGGGAGTCAATCACCTTGTCGTCAAGATGCGCGCAGAAAGGGCACTTCAATTGGAAATTTCTCCGTGGTGCGCCAGTTCGGCTTCGATTTGCTCGCCTTCGTGTTCGCGCATGCGTTTCAGTTCCCCAAACGACCAACCTTCGCGAATCAAGAGCGGAACGCCGGCAAACGAGCACGACGCGAATGTCACCAGCCACACGATCATTGCGGCAGCGACTGCCGGCTCTCTTTCTACTCCATAGAGCTGAGTTAAAGCAACGACGGAAAGGGCCTGCGCGCCGCCGCCTACGCCGGGAAGTTGCACGGCGGAGCCGACAGCGCTGAAGACGAGGATGAGTACGGCGTCGGGAAATCTAAGCGTCGCGAGTTTTCCGCCGAAGCTCTGAAGCACAAGCAAGTAGACGAAGGCGACTAGAAGCCAGTGCAACCCAGAATAAATTACCGCGGCGGCGACGTCACCCCAAGTGCGGACGGTCTGTACGCCACGCACGAACCCCAGGAGATTGCGCGCGACGCCTGCGCGCCAACCGTGCCGGGAGAGCCAGTTTTGCATTCGGCGCTCGAGAAGCGCGGAGCCGTGGAGCCGCAAATAAATCAATCCGGAGATGGCGACGATAGCGAACAGAGCAAAAAAAGTGCCCGCGGTGCGCGCACCTTTTTCAAATGCTCGACCAGTGCCTTGCGCGTCCAAATGCCCTGTGGATTCAAAGATGAGGAGGCCGACGGCAGCGAGAACCGCAGTACTGGCGGCGTCGAGGATCCGTTCTAGCACGTAAATGCCAAACATATCCGAGAGAGGAATCTTGTCTTTTCGCGAGATGAGCAACGGACGCACGGGTTCAGCGGCGCGCCCCAAAATGAAGAGTGCACTGAAGCCGGCAAGAGTCATGCGATAGATGTTCCAGAAGTTCGCAGGCCCGAGATGGGCCTGAAATTTCTGCCAGCGGAGAGCGCGCAGGGCGTAGCAGCCATAGATTCCAACAACGGACAGTAAGAGGTAGCCCAAATCCGCGCGCCGCACAGCTTCCCAAAGCTTGGCGCCACTGAACTGGCTAAGGTGGAGATTACCTCGAAAATGATACAGAAGGTATCCGGCCACAAGGATACCCAGAGCGGCAAACAGCACTTTCCTCGACTTTAATGCCATGAGCAAGCAGAGTACGGGGTAGCCGGGATGCCGTCAAGCAACGTCCGGCCAAATGGTTCCAAGAGCTTGGAATAGAAGGAGTTGTAAGTGCGCGCGGGAGCAGGTAAGATGCCAGCCAAACGGTCGGTTGGGACAGCCCAAAGGCGGGAACATTTCCGGTGCATTTTGCGTTCCATACAGTGGCAGGCCGAAAAGCCCACCTGCGGGTGCTGCCAAAGCAGGCGTCTGGAAGATGGGGCTGAGGAAGCTTGGAGCAGGATGCCCAACTGGTCCAGCAATGTCTCCAGGGCGATGGCTCGGCCTGGGAGGAACTTGTGCGCCGCCACACGCGTCGGATCTTTAACATCTGTTACCGGTTCACGGGCAACCGCACGGAAGCCGAGGACCTGTCTCAGGATGTGTTCCTTCGGGTATACCGGACGCTGGCGAGTTACCGGTCGGCGCACGGTGGTTTCGCGACCTGGGCAACGAGCGTTACGCGAAACCTGTTGATTGATCATTACCGGCGGACAAAACGCGATCGCATCACGGACTCGCTGGATGACAAAATGCCAGTAGTGGAGAACAAGGAATCGGCGGGGCGGCGGCCGGACGAGCAAGCGCTGCTGGGGGAATTGAGCATGCAGGTGCAGAGCGCGCTGACGCGGCTTTCACCGGAATTGCGCGAGGCGGTAATTTTGCGGGATTTGCAGCAACTGGACTACGCGGAGATTCAGACGGTGCTGGCGGTGCCGGAGGGCACGGTGAAGTCTCGCATCAACCGCGGAAGAATTGAGCTGGCACGGATTTTGCAACAGATGGGAGTGCGGCCGGCATGAGAGCGCGAATGAAGTTTGAAAAGTTTCTATTTGGGCGAACGAAGGTTACTTCGTCCGCAGGGGGCAAGCCATGACCTGGACTTGCGATCTGGTTGAAGCGCGGTTGAGCGATTACCTGGAAGGCCTGCTGCAAGGGCCGGAGCGCGCGGAGTTTGAAGCGCATGCGAAGTCGTGCGCGGACTGCGCGCCGCTGGTGGCAAGCGTACGCAACCTGGTCGGCGAAATGCACTCGATGGAAGTGTTGGAGACGCCGCCGCGGCTGGTGTACTCAATTCTGGACAAGACGCTGGGCCCGCGCGAAACGGTAACGGCGTGGCAGGGATTCCTGAACGCGATTCGCGGGCTGGCGACGCCGAAGTTTGCCTACGGCGCGGCGAGCGTGATGGCGACACTGATTATCGTACTTGGCGCGTCCGGGTTTTCGCTGCGCAAGCCGAAGCTGGCGGATCTGCGGCCAGCGGCGATTTATCAGAGTGCGAACCGGCAGGCTCACCTGGTGCTTGCACACAGCGTGAAATATGTGAGTGATTTGCGCGTGGTATACGAGATTCAATCTCGCTTGCGGCAGGACGAAAATAATCTGCAGACGGCCCCGGAAGAGTTGTTGCCAAAGTCCTCGCCGGGAAAAAATCCCGGACAGACGGACGAGCACCAGCCGTCCCAGCCTCGGCAGCAGAATCGGGCCAATGAAGTAAGCCGGCAATTGCAGATGCTGGCGGCGGAATTGCCTTTGCTCAGCGAGAGGAGCGGTCGATGAACTGTGCGGTGCATGCGGATACGGAGGCATCGGGGTATTGCCGCAATTGCGGCAAGGCGATGTGCGCGGCGTGCAGCCACAGGGTGAGAGACGTTCTTTATTGCGAGGATTGCCTGGCGCAGCATGTGGGATTGCCGGCCGTGGGAAGCGCGGCGCCAGGAGTAACCGCGGAGCCGGTTGGATTAGTGACTCCCGCGACGGCTGCGCAGAAGCAGCATAATGCGCCGGTGCTGGCGTTTTTGCTGGGTTTCATCCCGGGGCTCGGGGCGATTTACAACGGCGAGTACAACAAAGCGATTATCCACGTGGTGATTTTTGGCGCGATCATTTTTGGGATTGCGAGCGACCTGGGGGAAAGCCTGCAGGGGCTCCTGATTTTTGCGCTGTGCGTATTTCCGTTTTACATGGCAGTTGACGCGATGCGCACCGCCAAGGCCAAAGCGACCGGCCAGCCGCTGGCGGATCCCTTTGCGAACTGGAGCGGGCAGCGGCCGTTGGGACCGATTATCCTGATCGGGATTGGCGCGCTGTTTTTGCTGAATAACTTCGGATTCTTCGAATTCTTCCGGGTGCGGCAGATTTTTGTGCCGCTGCTTCTCATCGGGGTCGGATTTTTCATGTTGAAGAATCGCGTAAGCGGAAAGAACTAAACGGAGGCGCGGATGGCTGCCCAGTCAAAATGTCACTGCCAGAGTTGCACGATCCGGAGCCTGGTGGGTCCCGCCGTGGTGATCACGGTGGGAGTTCTGTGGCTGCTGCATGAAGCGCACGGCGGTCGACTCTATTTTGGCAACACATTTCCGCTGATCCTGATTGTGATCGGAATAGTCCACTTGGCCAGTTCAATGGCTTCGCGCGAAGGGCATGTGGACGCGGCACCGTTGAGCGCTCCGCCACCGCCGCCCGCTCCGCCAGCTTCCGGCGCGGGCACACCGCAAACTCCTTATTCGTCCCAGGGACAATAACCGTCCATGCCCACTCCAGCGCGCAGCAGTGGACTTTTCTCCGGTTTGGTTCTGATTTCCGTTGGCGTTTTGCTGTTGCTGCACAATTACGGGAACCTGGAGATCGGGGAGTTTATCAAGCGCTGGTGGCCCTTGATGATTATTTTCTGGGGCGCGGTCAAGCTTTACGAACGCACTGCGGGGCGCCGGTTTGGCGGAGGCGACGGGGGACGGGCTACCGGAAGTGAGGCCGGTTTAGTGCTGGCCATGGTAGCGCTGGTGGCCATCGTGGCTTTGGCTTCGCGAGTCAAGGATCACATCCCACCAATCGATTCCGGTGAGGTTCATAGCTATGACATTGACGTTGCGCCGAAAAAAATCCAACAAAATGCGCGGGTGATGGTACGCAACGGACGGGGCGATATCATCGTGCGTGGATCCGATGGCGGAGAAATTCGGGTGACCGCGAAAAAAAACGTGAAATCCTGGAGCGAATCGGAAGCAGATCGAATGGCTGAGCGCGTCACGGTCGCGATCGAGCAGAACGGCGATGGATATGAAGTGCATCCCACCGGTTTTGATCTTTCCAGTTCAAAGATTGGCGTGGATTTGGAAGTGGCGATCCCGAAAAAATCCGTGCTATCGGTCAAAACGGACAAGGGCGACGTCACTGTGTCCGGAATTTCAGGCGACGTTGTAATCACCGACATGACTGGGGACGTGGACGTGCGTGGAACCGCAGGCGACGTGAACGTGGAGATGCGCAAGGGCGACGCGAAAATTTCCGGCACCAAAGGCGACGTGAAGATCTCCGGCAAGGGCGGCGAAATTGAAGTGAATGACACGACGGGAAGCCTGACCGTGGAGGGCGATTTTTACGGGCCGATACGCGCGGACAAGGCCGTGAAGGGTGTGCGGATGGTCTCGTCGAAAACCGATTTGACGCTTTCGGCGCTGGCAGGGCACTTTGAAACCGGCTCCGGGAACATGGATATTGTGGATGCGCCAGGGAATCTGAGTTTGCGGACGCGGGATTCCGAGATCAACGTCGAAAATCCCGGCGGCAAAGTAAGCATTGACAACCGCAACGCGTCCGTCGGCGTACGATTTTCTTCGGCCCCGAAAGAAGACGTCCAGATCACAAATTCATCCTCGGAAATTGCGCTGACTGTGCCGAGCGGCGCGAGTTTCGATATCACAGCGGATTGCCGGAATTGCGAAATCGGTTCGGAATTCCCTGGTTTGGGTGCGTCGAAAACAGAATCTGGCGACTCTCATCTCACAGGCAAGTACGGCAATGGCAAGGGGCCAAAAATTACATTGAAAACAAGCTACGGGAATATCTCTCTGCGCCGGACTTCGGTAGCGATTCCAGCGCCACCGGCTCCGATAGCCCCGCCGGCGCCGCCAGCCCCAAGAGAAATTCCACCGTCGAAAGAACAGTAAAGCGCTTTAGCTTCCAGTGAGGCGCCGCAATTCCTGGAAAAATGTTGGGTAAGAGACCCCCGCGCAATCCGCGCCCAGGATTTTGGTTTCTCCATCCGCGTATAAGCCTGCTACCGCGAAGGCCATTGCTATGCGGTGGTCGCCGCGCGGGTCGATTTCGGCGCCGTTCAGTTTGCCGGCGCTGCGGCCTTCGACGCGGAGGCCGTCGGGGCGCTCTTCTACTTTGGCGCCCATGCGTTTGAGATTTTCTGCGAGGGCGGCGATGCGGTCGCTTTCTTTTACGCGGAGTTCCCCGGCATCGCGAATTTCAATCCCCTGCTCGGTGTAGGGTCCAAGCGCGGCAAGCATGGGAAGTTCGTCGATCAGAAGAGGCACCAGATCGCCAGAAATCACGCCGCCTTTGAGCTGCGCTCCCTTCACGGCCAGATCGCCGATGAGCTCACCCTGCTTGCTTTCCAGATTCGAGACGCTGACCGACGCGCCCATCTGTTGAAAGAAATCGAGAATTGCGGAACGCGTGGGATTCAGGCCGACGTTCGCGATATACAAATTCGATTCGGGCAAGAGAGAAGCCGCCGCGATAAAAAACACCGCGGAGGAGAGATCGCCCGGCACGGCGAGTGATTTTGGCTGCAATGCGGCTTTTCCATTGCCGGTGGCGAGGCCGTGAATCGCGATCGTGCGGCCGCGCTTTTCGATGCGTGCGCCGAATTCTTCGAGAGCAAGTTCGGTGTGATCTCGCGTCTTGGCCGGCTCGGTGACCTCGGTGATTCCTTCGGCGTACAAGCCGGCGAGAAGAACCGCCGACTTCACCTGAGCGCTGGCCATGGGCATGTCGTAATGGATGGCGCGGAGTTTACCGCCGTGAATTTCGAGCGGAGGAAAATTGTCGTCCTTGGCGCGGATGTCGGCGCCCATCTGACGAAGCGGGGCGACCACGCGCTTCATCGGTCGTTTTTGCAGTGATGCATCGCCAGAGATTTTGGTGGTGAACTGCTGGCCGCTGAGTATGCCGGAAAGCAAGCGGATCGTGGTGCCGGAATTTTCCGCATCGAGCGCGCGCCAACTGGATTTCAAGCCGTGCAGTCCGTGGCCGGTGATTTTCGCTGTGGTGCCTTCGACTTTGACATCGGCGCCCAAGGCTTTCATGCAGCCAAGGGTGCTGTGGCAGTCCTGGGCGGCAGCGAAGTTGCGGAGTTCGCTGGTGCCATCGGCGAGGGCGGCGAGCATGGCATAGCGGTGGGAGATGGATTTGTCGCCGGGAAGTTCGAGCGGGCCGGAGAGGGCTTTTGCGGGGTGGATGATTTCGGTTTTCATTGGAGATTCGATTTTAGCATGGGGCCTTTGGAGTGCGGTGGCGGAGCCACCGCTTTTGAGATTGCAGGCGCACCTCCCAAACATGAATTTGGCAGGTGCGCTTCACATCGTAAAAGCGGGAGCTTCGCTCCCGCACTCAAAAGGGCCTGTACCGGGGGACAGTTTTGTCGGGGAACTCTAGAGGAATTCGGGTGAAAGATTAGGAGGGAAGGCTTCGTATTATTGGTAGAGGGCGATTCGGGAAGTGCGGTTCGCCCAAGAGATTGTGAGGAAGTGTCATGTCACCGCGTAGTGCGTTCATGCAATTGATTACCAAGGCCGCGATCGGCTTTGCAGCGCTTTTCCTGGTGGGCGTGGTGCTCGCCGCGATTCCGAATCACCGGGCGCCCGCGATGGTCCAGGCTCCGGTCAGCTTGATTGACTTGTCCGAGCAGGCGCAGGACGTGGGCCAGGCCATGGACCACAGCAAGATGCCGGGAATGTCGATGGACATAGGCGATGAGAAGTCTGCCGAAGCGGCCGCGACGCACGACATGGCGCACATGCATCACGGCGACAACCCGCATATGCACATGACTTCAGCGCGTCCACAGACAGCGGCGGACATGCAGCGGGCCAACGAAATTGTGAAGGAACTGCGGGCGGGAATTGAGAAATACAAGGACTACCACGTGGCGCTTGACGAAGGTTACAAGATTTTCCTGCCGAACGTGCCGCAGCCCGAATATCACTTCACGAATTACACGCACGGATTTCTGGAAGCGTTCACGTTCGATCCCGCGCGGCCCACTTCCCTGCTCTACAAGAAGACCGCGGACGGCTACGAACTGGTGGGCGCGATGTACACGATGCCGAAGCGCGCGAGCGAGGACCAGTTAAACGAACGCGTGCCGCTGAGTGTGGCTACCTGGCACCTGCACACAAATTTGTGCATGCCGCCGCGCGACGAGCGGAAGACGGCGGATTACACGAAATTCGGGCTGCATGGTTCCATCACCACGCAAGACGCGTGCGACGCGGCGGGAGGAAAGTTCCGCCCAGTGGTTTTCGGCTGGATGGTGCACGTGTATCCCTACGAAGATTCGACGAACAAGATTTTCGCGATGCATCACAAGGATTGAGGAGGTCGTTAGTTTTTGGTTGTAGTTTGTGGGGACGGCCTTTCGAGGCCGTCCGTTTTTTTTTGACAGAGCCTCGAAGAGCGGCCCCCGCTCCGGGCAAGCGGGGTGCGGCACACGGCAGAAGGCGGCCCGACGAATCAGTCCTTGAGCGCCTGCTGGTAGGCGCTGACCAGACGAGCAACAGTGATGGCCACGTACAGGACACCGGTGGCAGCTTCCAACGATGCCATGGCTCGCGCCGCAGGATGAACGGGAAGGATGTCTCCGTAGCCCAAAGTGGTGAGAGTTTCCATACTGTAGTAAAGGAAGGTGCCGCCCGGCAGCTCGGCACCGAGTGGGTAGCCAGTCACCGAAAACGATTGCGGGTACGCCGTATAGATCAGGTTGTAGATGCCGTACCAAAAGAAAGCCAGGATGAAGTACAGGCTCACGGAGCCGTAAATGCGTCCCGGGGTGACCGCCCCTTTACGCCCGAGATAACTGAATAACCCAATGGAAACCACACCCAGGAAGAGGATCACCGCGCCGAAATAAAGAAACGCGGCGGTGCGGCTGCGCTGAAAATTGAAAAGCAGGGCCAGCACAAAGCACGCGACTGCCAACGGAATCGCGGCCCTGAAACACAGGGGGTTAGCGGCTAGTTCGATAATGGCCGCAACCATGATCCAACAAAAAAGGAAAACCATCAGGAGCTCGCCAGTCCGATTGCCAGATATAAACGGTCCGGTCAGGAAAAAAAGGAGCAGCGAGAGCATAAGGAGTAGCGCGCGGCGGTCTTCGGACAACGTGCTCATGGTTTGCGAAGGCGATCCGGAGGGCTGGGACCCCGGCGACTACTGTTCCTTGAGTTTTAGGCGGTGCTTGTTTTCTTCGAGGAATTCGCGAAGGTCTTTCGCCATGTCGAGGAGGCGGACCCACTGCTCGTAATAGAGCGTGACCGGGAAACGGCCCAGGCCGTAAACGCTGACGCCGCCCTTTTCGCCGACGCGGAATTCCAGTGCGCCCTTCTTGCGGGCTTCCGTTTTCTTCTCGAGCTCGGCGATGCGCGCCAATAGTTCTTCTTTTGTCGGTTCGGACATAAGTTCCTCCAGATTTGGGCTCAAACATCCTCCCACATTCGGGCCACACTCGGAAAGCATCGCGCGACCGATGCCCCCGGCAACTGGTTTGGGTTCTAGAACGTCTAAGCCTTCGGGCCCAGGACGCCTACGAGAGCGGTTGAATTGCGTACCACTGGCCCGCCCGGTATCATGGGCGCTCACGTTGCTCTACTGTTCGGGGGAACTTTCCTCTCCATATGGCTCGTCTTTCCCAGTGTTTCGCGTATTTCCTTCTGATATTGGCGGTGGTTGCGGGCTTTCCGCATGCCGCGGCTTCGCAGGAGTCGAACGAGACCCTGCCGCTTTCGCAGGTGCGGGAGGGGATGCAGGGGTACGCCTACACGGTGTTTGCGGGCGACCAAGTGGAGAAGTTTGACCTGGTGGTCGTTGGCGTGATGCCGAATTTCCTGGGGCCGAAGCAGTCGATCATTCTGGTGGAGTTGAAGGGCCCGAAGGTTGAACACACCGGCGTGGTGGCGGGCATGAGCGGCAGCCCGGTGTATCTGGACGGAAAGCTGGCTGGGGCGCTGTCGCTGAAATTGGGAGTTTTCACGAAGGAAGCGCTGGCTGGCGTGACGCCGATCGAGGACATTTTGCATCCGCCAGAAGCGAGTGCGGGAACGGGGTCGGGTGCAGGGCAATTTGCTCTGCCAAGCACGGCGGCAGCCCAGGGTGGGTTGCCGAGCGGCGCGGCGCTGCAGCCGATAGAGACTCCGTTGGTATTTTCGGGGTTTCAGCCGTCGGCGCTGCAACCCTTTGCAACGCAACTACAAAGTTTTGGATTTGTTGCCGCGCAGGGAGGCACCGCCGCGGCGCGGCCCGATGACGGCAAGCTGGCGGCCGGAGACATGGCCGGGATGGTGCTGGTGCAGGGCGATGCCTCGATCAATTCGGCTTGCACGGTGACGGCGGTGCGCGGAGACAACGTGTATCTGTGCGGGCATCCGTTTCTGAATTTTGGCGACGTGCAGATGCCGATGGCGCGGAGCCGCGTGGTGACCACGCTGTCTTCCGAACTTGCATCCACAAAAATTGTGAACATGGGCGGAGCGATCGGCACGATTACTGGCGACCATTTAACCGCGGTGACCGGCAAGCTTGGCGCGCCACCGGCGATGATTCCGCTGGATCTGACGTTCGCGATTGGCGGTACGGAGAGGAAGCTGCACTTTGAGGTGGTGAATCACCCGAAGCTGACGCCACTGCTGGTGGCGCTGACAACGTTCAACGGTGTGAATCAAAATTATTTGTATGGCGAAGGCACCACGTTGCATTTGACGGGCGAGATCAGGTTGAAGGGCCACGTGCCGGTGCAGATTGAAAATACGGTTGCGCCGACGGATTCGATGGCGCCGGACAGCTTGCCGATCGCACTGGTGGTTCAGAACGCGTTCGGGCGGCTGTTCACGAATAATTTTGAGATCCCCAGCGTGGAACACATCACGCTCCGCGTGGAGAGTTTGCCGGGGCGGCAATCGTATACGGTAGACAGCGCGTGGCTGGAAAAGGGCGAAGCTGCGCCTGGGGAGACATTGAAGGTACGCGTGCTGCTGCGGCCGTATCGCGGAGCGGCTCGGATCGAAGAGACGACCGTGCGCGTGCCGGACCAGATGGCGCGGGGAACGACGCTGCGCGTGATGGTGAGCGATGCGGACTGGCTGAACCGCGCTTCGCGTGGATTTGTGTTTGGCGGCGCGGCGGGCGGCGGGGGGTCGGAAGGGCTGGACCAGTTGATCGCGGTGATGAATCGCGAGCGGCACAACGACCGGCTGTATGTGGGACTGTTTGTGCCCGCGCCGACGCTGGTGTGGGACGACAAGGAATTGCCCAACGTGCCTTTGTCGCAGATTAACGTGGTAGACGGGCGGCCGGGACCTGGCAGCGTGCAGGTGCTGCGCGAATCGCTGGCCAGTGAATCATCCATTATGTTGGGCGGCCCCGTTTCCGGGCTGATCTCCTTGAATTTGCAGATCCGGTGAACATTTCTATGACAAAGCGTTTTTATCGCGTCATCGTGCCGTGCGTGCTTGCGGGCATTGCGGCCACTTCCCTGCTGGCGGAGCACACGCGGCGGTGGCGGCAATCCACGTATGAAGAGTTTCAGAAGGGCAAAGCGCAGGGCGTGGCGGTGCGCAGCGACGGGCACTTGGAACTGGCGCCGAAATTTTCACTACTGGCGGATGCGGATGCGTCGTACCTGTGGTCGTTGAAGACGGACGCGAACGGCGTGCTGTACGCGGGCGGGGGCTCACCGGCGAAGGTTTTCCGGTTTGAGGGCAGCGGGAAGCCGAAGACGGTGTTCGAGTCGACGGATTTGCTGGTGCAATCGATTGCGTTCGACGCGAAGGGCACACTGTATGTGGGGACTTCACCGGATGGAAAGGTTTATAAAGTTTCCCCGTCGGGTGAGAAGAGCGTGTTTTTCGATCCGAAGACGAAATACATCTGGGATTTGGCGTTTGGAAAAGATGGCACGTTGTTTGTAGCCACGGGCGACAAAGGGCGGATATATAGCGTGGCGCCGGATGGAAAGGGCGAGTTGTACTACGCGAGCGATGAAGCGCACATCAAGGTGCTGGGCTTTGACGGCAAGGGCAATTTGCTGGCGGGGACGGAGCCGAACGGACGGATTTTGCGGATTACTCCCAGCGCCGAGCGCGCAGCGAAGAAGAAATCGGCGGATGAGGGTGTGGCGGACGGATTTGTGATTTATGAAACGTCGAAGCGCGAAGTGACTTCGATTGCGGTGGCGGCGGATGGTTCGATTTACGTTGCTGCGATTGGAGAGAAGAACCGCCAGGGGACGGGAGCGCCGTCGGCGGTGATCACGACTTCGCAAGGGACCACTACGATTACGAATGTGACGCCGGGCGGAGTACAGGGTGGCGTGCCGTTTCTGGCGTTCCCACAGGCGATTTCAAGCAGCATTTACCGCATTGCCGGGGATGGCGCGCCGGAAGAGATCTGGAGTTCGCGGGACGAGATTGTCTATGCGCTGGGATTGAATTCGGACGGCCGTTTGCTTGCGGGCACGGGTAACAACGGTGCGCTGCTGGTGATTGACGGGCGCGGCGTGTATGCGCAACTGGCGAAATCGGGATCATCGCAGATTACCGGGATTTCGCGGACGAGCGGCGGGAAAGTCTATCTGTGCACCGCGAATCCCGGAAAAGTTTTTTCGCTGGGACCGGAGTACGAAGCGGAAGGTACGTTCGAGTCGCAATCGTTCGACGCGAAACTGTTTTCGCAGTGGGGACATATCGAATGGTGGGGTCCGCCGGGAATGAGCGCTGCGGCGAAGGACGGCAAGGAGAGCAAAGAACCGCGGCTGGAATTTTTTGTGCGCAGCGGGAACACCGAAGATCCGGGGAAAGAGTGGTCGCGCTGGTTCGGGCCGTACACCACGCCGGGCGCGCAGATTGAAGCGCCGGCGGCTCGTTTTCTGCAGTGGAAAGCGGTGATCCACGACGGACGGCCGGGCGACGGAATCGATTGGGTGAGCGCGGCGTATCTGCCGAAAAATGTGGCGCCCGTGATTGATGGCATTGCGCTGCAGGAGCCGGGCACGCGGGCGCAGATGACCGTCGTGGTTACAGGTCAGGCAGTGAATGTGATTCTGAAGCAGCCGACTACGCCGAACCCATCGGGCACGGTGATTACGACGACGACCACGAAGTTTGAACAGCCGCCGCAGGGCGTCTACCAAAAGGGATATGCGACTGTGTTATGGACAGCGCACGACGACAATGACGACGAACTGCGCTATGCGATTTATTTTCGAGGAGAGAATCAGCGCGACTGGCTTTTGCTGAAAGACAACCTGGACCAGAAATTTTATTCCTGGGACGCGACGGCGATGCCGGACGGGGCGTACTACCTGAAGATTGTGGCCAGCGATTCGCCTTCCAATCCGCCGGAGGCAGCGCTAAGGACGGAGCGGGAGAGCGAGCGATTCGAGATTGATAATACTCCGCCGGTGATTCAGAAGCTGGAAGGCAACGCAACAGGGATGAATGCGGACCGCTCGAAGGGCGTTGCGTATGAATTTCAATTTACGGCGACGGATGCGACGAGCGGGATTGAGAAGGCGCAATACAGCGTGGATGGCGGGGAGTGGATTTTGCTGGCGCCGGTGAAGGGGATCAGCGACAGCAGGACAGAGAGTTATAGCTTTACGGTTCGGGGATTGGCGCCGGGGGAGCATACGATCGCGGTGCGGGCTTACGACCGCTTCGATAATGTGGGGGCGGGAAAAACGACGATTGCTGTTGAGGGAGTAAAGAAGTAAGAGCAGGAGTCACAGGTTGAAGCCTGTGCTACCAAAGGCGACCGCAACAAATTCATCAGGATTTTTTGGCGGCGGGTGGCCTTACTAGTTCTGGGCCGGGCAGTTTGGGCTTATCGGGTTCGATGTAGGCTTCGATTTCGGCGCCGAAGCCCATGCGGCCGTCGCTGTAAGAATCCGCCTTCGCGTGCACCACTCTCGCCTTGCAATGGGTTTCATCCGCTTTTCCGCCAGTGACTTCGGCGGGCATGCGGATGGTGGCTTCGATGGGCATACCTACCTGAAGCGGGGCCGACGTAACAAAGAAAAATCCGCCGCGGGAAACGTTCAGAGCTTCGGTGAAATGTTCGCTTTTGTCGCCGGCCAGATTGATGGTGCGGAAGCGCAGGGGGATGCGCAGGCGGTAGCGCTCGAGATGTCGGCGTTCAGAAGAAGGAGCCATGTCGTTCTTTGCGCGTACAGCGGGGAGAGGCACGCGCCCACGCAAGTCTCTGAACCATAAGAGTATCATCCACGGCATCGGGGTCAAGGGGGTATCGGGGGTACGACTGGCCGGTACCCGCCCGCCGCCGCTTGGGTAAGTGTTTGCAAGAATTGGGTTTGGGAGATTGTAGCCTACACCGCGAGAGCGAGAGCTTCGCTCTCCCACTCAAAGGGGGCTACCTTCTCGCGTCGGGGTTGCTTTGACAGGGATGATTTGCACTACACTGGGGGTATGGCCAGCACCAACCTTAGCCCGGACCTGTCGGGAACTTCGATCGAGTGGAAGACGATCGAGGAGGCGCACCAGCGGATTCGTCCGCGGATTCACCGGACGCCGGTGATGACCAGCGAATCGCTGAATGCGATGAGCGACGCGGAGCTTTTTTTTAAGTGCGAAAATCTGCAGAAGACCGGGTCGTTCAAAATTCGCGGGGCGACCAACGCGATTTTTTCCCTGAGTGAAGAAGAAGCTTCGCACGGCGTGGTGACGCATTCGAGCGGCAACCATGCAGCGGCGGTGGCGCGGGCGGCGGCTTGGCGCGGCATTCCGGCGTGGATCGTGATGCCGAAAAATGCGCCCGCGGTGAAATGCCGGGCGGTGGAATCGTACGGCGGGAAGATCACGTTCTGCGAACCGAAGGTTTCGGCGCGCGCGGAAACGGCCAAGCGCATTCAGGTTGAAACCGGCGCTGCGATGATTCACCCCTACGACGACGACCGGATTATTGCCGGGCAAGCGACCGCGGCGAAAGAGTTGTTGGAGGAGATTCCGGATTTGGATGCGGTGCTGGCTCCGGTGAGCGGCGGCGGGCTGCTGAGCGGGACGTGCCTCGGCACGCACGGACTGAATCCGGAGATTCGGGTTTATGGATGCGAGCCGGAACTTGCCGACGATGCGTACCGTTCGCTGAAGACTGGAACGCTGCAGACGATGGAATCGAGCGACACGATTGCAGATGGATTGCGCGCTTCACTGGCCGCGCGGACGTTTGCGATTTTGCGGAAGCAGGCGGCGGGGATTTTACTGGTGGGCGAAAAAGAGATCGTGCAGACGATGCAGTTGGTGGGGCAGCGGATGAAATTGGTGATTGAGCCCTCAAGCGCGGTGGCGTTGGCTCCGCTGCTCCGGGCGGGGGGAGTACCGGGGCTGAACCAGAGAAACCGGAGAGGAAAACCTCCGGCGCGAATTGGGATTATTTTTTCGGGCGGAAATGTTTAGGGCCGAGTGCGGGTAAGAGAAGAAGCTGGCTCAAAAGACCAGCGCTATATCGGGGAAGGAAGAAAGTAGAGCGGCCCGCCTCGGGAGGCGGGCCTTGTTGTAAGAGCAGTCGAAGAGCACAGCCAGGAATGGCTGTGCCACCAGAACAGCTAGTGCTTTGGTGTTTTCACAGGCGCCGGTGGACGCGGCGGTAGCACCTTAGGATTAGCCTGCAGGGCTTTCATGACTTCGGCGATGCCGCGCTCAAGTTGCGGGTCGCGGCCGTCGATGACGGAGGCTGCGTCGTTTTCGACGACGATGTCCGGATCAACCCCGTGGCCTTCAATGACGAACTGGCCGGCAACGGAGCCGCTGGCGGATTCGGGCACAAAGACCTGACCGCCATCGAGGAGCGGGCCGCGGCCGCTGATGCCTACTACACCGCCCCAAGTGCGTTTGCCGATGAGAGGGCCAAGGCCTGCCTGGCGGAACATGTACGGGAAAATGTCGCCGTCGGAAGCGGAGGTTTCGTTGATCAGGCAAACTTTCGGGCCGTAGAAGACGGCGTCAGGATAGGTGCCAGTCTGCTTGTCGATCCGATCGTACTCGGTGCCCAACAGTTCGCGGCGCAAACGCTCGATCAGCATTTGCGAGATGTTGCCGCCGCCGTTGCCGCGCACGTCCACGATCAGCGCTTGCTTGCGGATTTGCGGATAGTACGTCTTGATGAATTCGCGAAAGCCCTCTTCGCCCATATCAGGGATGTGGATGTAGCCGACTTTCCCGCCGGTCGCTTTGTCCACGGCTTCACGGTTGTGGTTGACCCACTCGAGATAAACCAGGTTAGTTTCGCTGGTGATGGGCCGGTAGGTGATTTTGCGCGAACCTTCGAGGGTGGGCTTGGAGTTTACGGTCCACTGCACGGGCCGATTGGCCTTGTTGCGCAGGAATTGGTAGGGATTGTCTTTCGGCGTCAAGTCCTGGCCGTCAATCGCCAGGATGTAGTCGCCTTCTTTTACGTCGACGCCAACTTCGGTGAGCGGCGAGCGATAAATCTCTTCCTGGTTCTGGCCGTGTAAGATTTTGGTGACGCGATAGCGTCCGGCGGCGGCGTCAAGTTCGATGCGCGCGCCGGGCAGCGCTACCTGCGGGCGCTTCGGCATTTCCCAGTCGCCGCCTTGAATGTAAGCGTGAGAGACGCTGAGTTCGGCGATGAGTTCGCCGAGGACGTAGTTCAGATCGGAGCGGTGGGCCACGTAGTCCACCAGCGGCCGATATTGCGCCAACAAGGCGTTCCAGTCGTAGCCGTGCATGTTTTCGACGTAAAAGAAGTCGCGGTAGCGGCGGCCGACTTCGTTGTACATCTCGACCCACTCTTCATGGGGAACACGGTCAACCATCAGGTTGGCCGTGGAAACGGGTTTGGAGCTGTTCTTCCCTTCCGGCTTGGCGTCAATCAACTTGAAGCCGGATTCCTCGCGCACGATGATTTTGCCGCCGTCCGCAGAGACGTCGAAGCCCTGAATTTTTTCAGCCAGGGTGGTTTCCTTGCGGTCCTTCAGCGAAAAGATGACCAGGCTGGTGTCGGGATAAGATTCGCGGCCATAGAACTGCGCACCGTCGCGGGAGTAGATAAGGTAGTCCTTGGTGGCGACGAGGTGGGAGAAATTTTCGGCGTCGACGGGGACGCGGGTGACGCGGTCGCCGAGGCCGTCGAAGTCGATCTTGATGGGCTCCTTCTTTTTCTCGAGCTTTTTCTCGTCTTCCTTCTTGTCCTTCTTGGCCTCTTTCTTTTCGTCTTTCTTGTCCTTGTCCTTTTCCTTGTCGGCATCCTTGCCCTTGTCGGCGCCGGCCTCGCCTTCCTTGGTTACGGTGACTTCATCGCTTTCGGGCGGGAACGGATTCTTGGTGTCCTTGCGCAGCGCCAGGGCATAGATGGAATTTCCGCGATTGGTGGCGAAGTTGAACTCGATGAAGCTGAGTTGCGGATAGAAGGTGCGGGTACTGAGGTAGTAGAGATAGTTGCCTTCGGGGTCCCAGGTTGGCGAGCCGGTGTCGAAATATTCGTCGGTGATGCGGTGTGTTTGGCCGTCAACGGCGCTCCAGATGTAGATGGAGGCAAAATTATTGGGATTGTCGATGCAGTAGGCTAGATGACCGCCGTCTGAGGACCAGGAATAATCGCGCACGCGGCCGCGGGGATTTTCGGCGACGGTGGTCACCTTCTTGTCGTCGAGAGTCAGGACGTATAGTTTGTTCTTGGCGTCGCTGAAGGCGATGCGCTTGCCGTCAGGCGCCCAGACCGGTTCATACAACCGGGCGTGAAAATCGTGCGTGAGTTCCTCCGGTTTCCCTGAGCCGTCCTGGCTGATCGTGTAGAGCTCTTCCTCGCCGTCGGCATCGGAGATGAACAGAATTTTGGAACCATCCGGCGACCACAGCGCGGACCTCTCATGAGCGTTCGACGTGTCGGTGAGATTGCGCGTGGGGCCTTTTTCGATGGGAGCGGTAAAGACGTCGCCTCGCGCGACGAACAGGGCGCGTTCGCCTTTCGGGCTGAGGCCGAAGGATTCGATGTTGTGGGCCGCGGAAACCTGCGAGGGGCGCATGGCCAGGGCGTCGGTGGGAACAGTGATGGAGATGGACTTCGACTGGCCGCCGGCGATGTCGTAGATGCTCAGCTCGCCGCCGGATTCATACACGATCTGGCCTTTGTGATCGGTGCTGGGCCAGCGGACGTCCCACTTGGTGCTATGCGTGAGCTGGTCAGTCTTTTTTGTTTT
This sequence comes from Vulcanimicrobiaceae bacterium, assembly GCA_035484435.1. Lineage (GTDB taxonomy): Bacteria > Acidobacteriota > Terriglobia > Acidiferrales > UBA7541 > Acidiferrum. The sequence goes on from DATHOY010000162.1 coordinate 24,553, forward strand.
GACGTCGTAGGAGTAAAGGTTAAGCGTGTCGTCCTTATCCGAAGAGTAGAAGATTTTGCCGCCGACCCACATGGGATCGCGATGGGCGCGAGGGTCGTCGGTGATTTTTTCCGCAGCGTGGGATTTCAGATCGAAGATGTAAAGTTGCTGAGCCCAACCGCCGGAATAGCGCTTCCAGGTGCGGAAATCGCGAAAGAGTGGCGAGTAGACGACCTGGGAACCGTCAGGAGAGAAGTCGCCGGCGCCGGACTTGGGCATGGGGAGAGCCTGCGGGAGGCCGCCTTCAACAGAGACAGTGTAGAGGCGATTGTCGCCGAGGTCGAAATGTTCGCGGAGAGAGCGAAAGATGATGGACTTGCCGTCGGGAGTCCAACCGTAGACCTGATTGTCGTAACCCCAGCGAGGAGTGAGGGGGCCGCGCGCGGGATAAAAAGTAAGCTGTTTGGGAACTCCGCCGGTCACGGGGATGACGTAGACCTGCTCATCGCCGTCATATTGGCCGGTGAAAGCGATCCATTTGCCGTCGGGAGAGAACTTGGCGAAAACTTCGATGCCGGGATGCGCGGTGAGGCGAGCGGCCAGGCCGCCGGAGGTGGAGGCCAGCCAGAGATCGCCGGCGTAGGTGAATACAACTTTGTCGCCGTGGACGTCTGGAAAACGGAGAAGCTTTGTTTGGGCGTTGGAATTTGCGGCGAAGCTGAGGGCGAAGCACAGGCACAACAGGGCAAAGAGCTTGCGAGGAGACATGGAATCCTTTCCAGTGAGCGATGGTTCAGGCGAGTGCGGAATCACAGGAAGGTATTCAGCAGGCTCGCTTGACCCCAAGAGAGTGCAACGAATTGTACACCGAGTTGCACAAGGATGGGGGTTGCGGGCGCAACTTTCCTGGTGGACACGGGTTTGTGGTCAGTTACGTCGAACAAGGCTGTGTGCGGATAGGGTAGACTTAGTGGCGGTGCATGTAAGTACAAATTAATGCAAATTTGTTACACCGAAGAGGCGTCCGGTTGCGTCATATTCAACAGTAATGGCAAACCCGGGGAACTTGTTTCGCATCTGAAGGGAAGCAAGAAGCGTGTTCCTCGCATGGGGGCTGGGAGCCCGAGATTGCTGCAAAGTGGCAGTGGTTCATCCGGAATTATTCAAACTCAGGAGCTTGTGCATACCATGAAAATCAGAACGACCGCGATGGGTGTAGTTCTCGCAGCGCTTTCCCTCGCTCTTTTCGCAGCCCCAGCCATTCAAGCACAGACCCACCCTGTGCCCTCGCGCGTAACCGAAAAAGTGGACGATGCGCGCACCGTGCAGTTGAAAGGTAATATCCACCCCATGGCCCGGCCGGAGTTTGACCGCGGGGCGGTGGCCGATTCGCAGCCGATGACGCGGATGCTGCTGACGCTGCAACGCAGCGGGGAGCAGGAAACGGCGCTGCAGCAGTTGATGGATGCGCAGCAAACCAAGGGTTCGGCGAGCTATCACGCGTGGCTGACGCCGGAGCAGTTCGGCAAGCAGTTCGGGCCGTCGGACGCGGACGTCCAGGCGGTGACCGACTGGTTGACGCGGCAGGGTTTTCAAGTGGCCAAAGTGGCCGCGGGACGCACGACGATCGAGTTCAGCGGAAACGTGTCGCAGGTACGCAATGCGTTTCACACGGAGATTCACAAGTTTGCGGTGAATGGCGAGGAGCACATCGCCAACGTGAGCGATCCGGCAATTCCAGCGGCGCTGGCGGCGGCAGTGAAAGGCATCGTGGCGTTGCACAATTTTCCGATGCGCGCACATGTGCAGAACCGCGGAGTGTACCGTTTGCAGCGGGATAATGGAGTCCTTAAGCCGCTGTTCACGTTTGGGAATCCAGCGAACTTCGCACTCGCCCCGGCGGACTTTGCAAAGATTTATAACATCCCTAATTACAATGTGACGGCCGGCGTGAACGACGGAACGGGCGTCACCATCGCTATTGTGGGGCAGTCCAACATCAACGCGCAGGACGTCATTGACTTCCGGAATCTCTTTGGCCTGCCCCAGAATTTCACGCAAGCGAATAACGTCATCCTGAACGGCCCAGACCCAGGCTTGCAATTGGCAACCGGCGACGAAGGCGAATCGATTCTGGACGTGGAGTGGGCGGGTGCAGTGGCGCCCGGAGCGAAGATCCTTCTCGTGTCCACGGCCAACACGCAGTCGAATCCCACGCAGATAATCAACGGCGTGGACCTTTCCGCGGTCTACATTGTAGACAACAATCTGGGGTCGATCTTGAGCGAGAGTTACGGCATGTGCGAGCCCGGACTGACGGCGGCGCAAAATCAATTCTTCAACGTTCTGTGGCAGCAAGCGGCGGCCCAAGGAATTTCCGTGGTGGTCTCCTCGGGCGACAACGGCCCGGCAGGGTGCGATCCGGACCTCCTGCCGAACGTTGCCACCGACGGCCTTGCCGTCAGCGGAATCGCCTCAACGCCGTATAACACGGCGGTGGGTGGAACCGACTTTGATCCTTCGGCGGAACCTGTGACACCACCGAATCAGTTTTGGAACGCAACGAACGGGCTGACAAATGGCTCCGCACTGAAGTACATCCCAGAGACAACCTGGGACGATTCCTCTTGTGCCTTTAACTTTCCAGCGGCATGCACCAACCCGGATAATTCCGTCAGCATTACAGACATTTCCGCGGCCAGCGGAGGCCCCAGCAATTGCGCACTTCAATCGGGAAACAAGTGTAGTGGTGGCTACGCGATTCCTCCGTATCAAATCGGATTCAATACGCAATTTCCGTTGGTTCGTACCATTCCAGACATTTCTTTATTCGCGAGTAACGGCGGCCCGTTTCCACCGACGCCGTTCAGTGGCGTGGCGAACATCGTTTGTGAATCGGACGTTAATCCAAATGGGGCTTCCTGCAACCTGAATACCCCGTTCACTGACTTCAGTCTGGTGGGCGGCACCTCGGCGGCAACTCCGCCTTTTGCGGCGATTGTCGCGTTGTTGAGCCAGTCACTAGGTGGACAACGGCTGGGGAACGTCAATTACGGACTATACGCAGCCGCCGCAAACGATACGCAAAACAACTACAAGGCCGGGGCGTGCAGTTCGTCTCTTAACCAGACACCCGGTGCCACTTGCGTGTTCAATGATGTGACCAAGGGGAATATCGGTGTAGCTTGCGCGCAGAACAACAAAAGCGTTGTGGACGGCACCACAACCTGGTGTAACGGGATCGGAGCCTCGTTTGGTGTGACCTTTTCAAACGGTGGCGTAGCGTTTCCAGCAACCCAGGGATACGACTTGGCCACGGGGCTTGGCTCGATCAATGTCACAAACCTACTCGCCCGGTGGGCAGCGCTGACCCCGCGAACGGTAACAACGACCACGGTCAGCAATCCGAGCGGGGGAACGCCTTCGGGAGCGGTGTTCTCGGCGACTGTCAAGGTGACTCCATCCACGGCAACCGGCAACGTATCGCTGCTTGCGGTCGCAGCGGATCAGACTACAGTTCTGGGGGCCATCGGAGGATTGACGAATAACGGGACAACCACGCCGTTCAGGCTTTCCGCCGGATCGGCAAACATTCAAACGAACCTTCTTCCGCCTGGAACGGCGTTTGTTAAGGCTTCTTATAGCGGCGATGCATCGGATGCAGGAAGTCTCTCCGCGGCGGTCGCGGTCGTGGGTGGGCCAGTAGCTGGCGCAAACTTTGGCAGTAAAACAGCGCTCAACTTTATTACTTTCGACAACAACGGTAATCCGGTGCCGACAAATCAGCCACAGACAGTCGCTTATGGCTCTCCGTACATTCTGGCCGCCATTGTGAGCAAGTCCGACGGCACGAATTGTGCCTTCACGTATCCGGCAACGAATACGCCGATTCCCTGCCCCAAGGGTACGATTGCATTGGCAGATAATGGGCAACCCCTTAAGGACTTCCCGAGCGGTCCACAGCTCAATGCCACGCAAATCGCCAAGCTGAGCAACGAGGGTGGCCTGGTGGAGGACGCCAACGTGCAATTGCCCGGAGGAGCGCATAGCATTCAGGCGACGTATGCCTCGAGCGATTCCAATTACCAGGGCAGCACCAGCAATGCGCTGAGCGTGACTATCACGACCGCGCAGACGCTTACCGCGGTGATCGGGACTGTCTCTGGCACTACGGGTACCTTTCAGGCGCAGGTGAGTTCGCAGAGCAACTCGACCCAAGGGCCGACGGGGAACGTGCAATTCTTTAATGGCAGCACGTCCCTGGGAACGGTACCTTGCACGCCGAGCGGCGCTGTCTTTGGCGGTGGCGGCTTGGCGGCGGGCGCTTCGTGCACGGCTACGCTAAGTAATGTATCTGTTGCGGCGCTATATCCGCCGACAACGCCCGAACCCAGGGGGAGACTGCCGTTGCTCCCGATTTTGTTTGCGTTGCTGAGCATCGTGCTGTTCGGACTGGGCTGGCGCTGGATGCCGGAAAAGCGGCGGCGGACGTACGCGTACGCAGGATTCGTGGCGTTTGCGCTTCTTGCGGTTGGCATTTCCGGATGCGGCGGTGGCGGCGGAGGCGGCGGGCACAACGTGACGATCAAGGCGAGCTATGTGGGAGATACCAACTACGGGGCTTCGTCCGGAACGACAAACATCACCGTTCAATAAGCACAACCCAAACTGAAGGAGGCGCTCTGCGCAGGCGGGGCGCCTTTTGTTTTGTGCTGAGGCTGATTGCTTAGGTATAAATGCGTAGACGTCACCCCATAGACACGCATTATACGGGGTGCTATTATCCGCGCGCTTTGGGAGAGAGCCGGCCCCGCCGTCGAACCCAAAGGTACATTCAAATAACGAAAATTTGATTCCCTGCGAGTGAGCATGAACCTTCATCGTGCGGTCTTGGGCGGTTTGCTCGTTTCCGGTGTATTCCTGTGTCAAATCCATGTTCCGACGGCGATGGGGCAGGTGCGCCCGCGCGTTTCGGAGGCCGTGAACGAGGCGCAGCGGATTACTCTGAACGGAAATGTGCACCCCTTGGCGCGGACCGAGTTTGACCGCGGGGCGGTGGCGGAATCGAACGTGTGATATGTAACCCGCGTGGAACGTCACCGCATAGACACTGAAGTTGGGAAGTGATACTCTCTGGCAACTTCGGGGTCGGGCTTGGGTGGAACAAGACCCCGGACATCCGGACAGGCCATGTACACACAACCCAGCAGTCTTCGGAAGCCTCTTCTCGTCATTTTTCTGTTCATTTTTAGTTTGGAATTGGGTCTTGCCACGAATTTGGCCGGACAGGGAACGCCTTTGCCAAGTTCAAAGTCCGCTCAGAACGCGGCCCCTACGCGCGTGGTGAAGAAAACCGAAGCAGCCCCAGCGAGCAACGTGGAAGAGGGGAAAGAAACAGGAAAAGGACCGGATGGGGAAGGCCCGGATGAAATTGATAAGCGGGCGGAATGGTTTTACAAACAGCGCAGCAGCGTGAACGGCCGGCTGCCGGCCGGGGCGCGACTGAAAGCGTTCGAACACCTGCAGCGAATGATGGTGGCGGAAGGAAAACTGAAGCAGCGTGTGGACGGCACGTATGCCGAGGTGATGCCAGAGTCTGGGACTTCGACGACAAGCTGGACGCCGATTGGGCCGACACCCACATTGGGGAGCATCTTCGGTCCAGTCACGGGGCGAATTACGACGATTGCCGTGGATCCAAGCGACAGTACGGGCAATACCGTCCTGATTGGAGGAGCGCAAGGAGGAATCTGGCGTACGACCGATGGAGGGCAGACATGGACGGCGCAGGGAGATCAGAATGCGTCGCTGGCGATGGGTTCGATTGCTTTCGCAGCGTCGCAGCCTTCGACGGTGTATGCGGGGACTGGCGAACAGGCCTCGATTGCTTTTGACATTTATTACGGTGCTGGAGTTCTGATATCGAGCGACCACGGGCAAACGTGGAAGCAGACCTGCACGGTGCCCAGTTCGAGCTGCCCGTTCATTGGGCCGTATGACGATTTGACTCCGTTCGGGTATTTCACGTTGGGTGGCACGCGGATCAGCTACGTGTCAGTGAATCCAGCGCACCCGAATATGGTTCTGGTGGCGGCACAGACGCAGTTCGCGGAAGGAACGACGGAGGGAGTGTATTGCTCCGACAACAGCGGCGCGACGTGGACCAACATTCTGCCCGACGAAATGTCTACGTTCGTAGGATTCGCGTCGTCCAGCGTTGCGTACGCTGCGCTGGGGAATCCGTTTGGAAGTTCCACCGGAGCGCCGAACGGGAATGGAATTTACAAGGCGACGTCGATTGGATCGACTTGTTCGACGATACATTTTTCGAGAATGCTGAGCACGGCGCTGCCGCTGCAGTCGACCATGGGGAGAATCGATCTAGGAATCGCGCCCAGCGACGCAAATACGGTGTATGCGTCGATAGCGGACGCAACGAACGGATCGAACACAAATCTGGGAGTATTTGCGACCACGGACGGGGGCACCACCTGGAGCAATACCCAAGCGCCGGACGTGTGCCAACAGCAATGTTGGTACGACAACGTGGTGAAGGTGGATCCGAACAACAAGCAGATCGTTTTTTTCGCTGGAGGTGCGGTGACGAACGGGGGTGCGCCGTTCTGGGTGGTTCGGACAAAGAGCGGCGGCACGAACTGGAGTTCAGTGATTCCGAATGTGGCGCCGCCGAATGCCGGGGTTCCGCACGTGGACTCGCACGCAATTGCGTTTGTGAAATTGTCGACGGGGAAGGTGAGGGCGTACCTGGGCAATGACGGAGGGATTTGGAGGACGGACGACGCGGAAGCGACCAACGTGACGTGGACGAACCTGAACGGATCGGCGCTGACGCTTTCACAATTTTATCCGGCGATTTCGATTCATCCGTCGGCGGCATCGATCGCGCTAGGAGGAACACAGGACAATGGCACGCAAACCTACAGCGGGACAGCAAGCTGGGCAAATCTGAATATTTGCGGGGACGGCACCGGGACAGCGATTGATGCGATGGTGCCGAGCACGGTGTATATCGCCTGCAACGGCCTAAATCTTTTCGCTTCGTTTCAGAACGGTACGCCAAATACCTACAACCTCTCGATGACAGGGATCAATCCTGCCGACAATTCGAGCTTTGTACCACCTCTCGTTGTGGACCCAAATACGGCAAATACGTTGTACGCGGGCAGTTCAAAAGTTTATCAGTCGGTGGATGCGGGGAACACCTGGACAGCCATTTCTGGAGATTTGGTCTTCGGCAACTCCGAAGCCTATCTGACGGCTATCGCTGTGGCGCCGGGAAACTCCGCTGTGGTGTATGCAGGGGCGCAGAATGGAGCCCTGTTCGTGGCGACGAACGTGGCTCCCGGAAGTGCGAATTTTAGCCAAATCGGGCAAATTTTCCTTCCGGGCCGCACGATCACAGCGATTGCGATCGATCCGAGTGTGCCGGCGGGAACGACGGCGTATGTCGGCTTCTCCGGCTTTTCTTTTGTGAATTCGAGTTTGGGCGTGGACGATCCCGTGGGGCAGATCTTGAAGACAACCGATGGCGGCGCGACCTGGGCTGACGTGAGTTGCTCGGTCGCGAACTGCATGACACGGGCGACGACGGATTTGCCGAATATTCCGGTGAATGACGTGGTGGTGGACCCAGACGTACCGGGGACAATTTATGCGGCGACGGACCTGGGAGTGTTTGTCGGAACTTGCACGGGGACACCGTGCGCAACGTGGACATGGAGCACGATGGGCGCTGGCCTGCCGCGGGTGGCTGTGCTGTCACTGAAATTGCACGAAGCTTCGCGGACGCTGAGGGCGGCGACGCACGGACGCGGTGTGTGGGATATCGTGCTGAGCAATTTTTCGTTCGGGGCAGGGCCGCATATCGCTTCACTTTCACCTACGACTTCGGATGCGGGTGGAAGTTCGCTGACGCTGACGGTCACAGGAAGCGGGCTGACCGGCGGGACCATTTTGTTCGGGGGGACCGCGCTCGTGGGAACTGGAACGGCCTCCGACACGACGTTGTCCGGAACGGTGCCGAGCACTTTGCTGACAATCGGAACGCCGCTGATAACGGTGAAGAATCCGAGCAACGCGACAAGCAACGGATTGAAATTCGTGGTGACAGGAGGCGCGCCGACGCTGACGAGCATCGCGCCGAGCAGCACGCCGGTACAGGCGAACCCGGTGAACAATATTCCTGTCACATTGACGGGAACAAATTTCGCGACGGGGAGCAAGGTATTTTGGAACGGAGTGGCGGCGGGGGTCAGCGCGACGGTGAATAGTTCGACGAGTATCGCGGCGACGTTGCCGGCGGGATTGCTGGGTCCCTATGGAAGCACGAACGATGTATCTGTTTTTGGCGTGCCGCCGGGAGGGGGTCAGTCGAAAGCGGTAACGTTCAAAGTGGCCGCCGCGCCCCCGATAAATGACAATTTTGCGAATGCAATAAACGTCAACGCGTTTACATTCGTGGATGACAAGGATAGTTCGAGCGCGACGACAGAAGCGGGCGACCCTACGCCGGTTTGCCTAAGCCAGTTCACGGCTGCACAGGGGAACACCGGCGGACATCCGAATGGGACGTACAACACGATCTGGTATAAATTCACGCCGACATTCTCGGCAAACCTGTCGTTGGACACGACGGAGAGCAGTTACGACACCGCTCTCTCGATCTGGACAGGCAGCCAGGGCAACCTGACGAGCGTGGCGTGCAACGACGACATTGTCCCGGGTGTGAACATCCAGTCGCAGTTGTCGAACGTGCCGCTAACAGCGGGAACGACGTATTACATCCTGGTAAGTTCGTTTGGACCGCCGGACCCGAATCCTGTGGCACTGGGCGGGCATGCACATCTGGCTTTTTTGTACAACGGCGGAGTCAACCCTACGCCGACCCTGACATCGATGACACCGAACAGCGCAAATTCAGGTGATTCAGCAGTCTCGGTCAACGTCACCGGCACCAACTTCGTAAACGGAGTGGGCCTGCAGTTCGTGGACTCGAAGACCTTTTTCGGTAATTCTATACCGGCGACCTTCGTAAGTTCGACGCAACTTAGTGCAAGCATTCCGGCTGCTGAGATAGTCCTTCCGGGCACCTTTCTGGTGTCCGCGGTGAACCCGCAGCCATCGTTTGGGGCGTCGAATACTTTGAATTTCACGGTCAATGTTGGGACGTACCCGGTTCCGACGCTGACTCAGGTCTTCCCCACGACCGTAGTGGCCGGATCCCTTCCATTTCAGCTCTTTGTTAGTGGATCGAATTTCGCGCCAGCGGCTATGATTAATTTTAATAATGTGGCGAAGACTACGTCCGTGAACAGCAATCAAAATGCATTTACGACCATCTCCACTGCCGATATTGCAACAGCCGGCACGGTGCAGGTGACGGTCTCCAACCCTTCGCCGGGCGGGGGACCCTCCAGTCCGATGTCGTTTACGATTACTCAGCCGACCGTAGTTCCAACAATCACGTCCGTCAGTCCATCCAGCGCTCCGGCAGGAAGCCAAACGGCGATAACCGTGACGGGTACAGGTTTTCAGCAGGGCGCCAACGTAATTTTCAATTCCGGCTTTTTCCCCGGCACGGTGACCGGGGCGACACAGTTAACTACTATCATAGCTCCGGCGCAATCCCTGACCCCCGGCACTTATCCCATTTACGTCGTCGACCAGCCGCCGGCGGGCACTTCGCAGCCGTTCAACTTTACGGTGACAGCGCCGATTGTGCCTAGCATTGTGGTGACGGAAAGCCCAGTGACCTTAAATTCTTCGAGCGGCGGAAGCCAGAGTTCGACGGTGACGGTTACGGCGAGCGGGGGATTTTCGGGGCCGGTGACAGTGAGTTGTTCATCACCTCTGCCACAGGGAGTGACCTGCACGAATTCTCCTTTGACGATTATGGTGCCGAACGGGAGCACCAGCGCGACAGGACAATTGACAATGAGCGTCTTGGCGACATCGGGGACTTTGACGGCGTCGATGGTGCCTGAGAAACGCGAAATCCAGGCGGCCGGCCTGCTTTCTGGGCGCGGCGGAAAAGGCTGGTGGGGGCTGAGCGCGTTCGTTGGAGTGGGAGCGATTCTGCTGCTATTCCTGCCGGGAAGAAACAAACATTGGAGCGTGCTGGGATTGAGCCTGGTCTGCCTGTTGACGTTTGCAATGGGCTGCGGTGGAGGTGGTGGAGGCGGCGGGAATGGTGGAGGCGGAGGGCCGGTCGCAACAGTCACGCGTGAGACAGTGACCAATGCAAAGGTCGCGTCTGGCAATCCATTCAATTTCAGCGTGACAGTCACCGGCGGATCGCCAACCGGGCAGGTGCAACTGCTGGAAGGCGGAACCGTTTTGGCCACTGCGGGAGTGAGAGGCGGAGCAGCTTCGTTCCAGACGGCGGCGCTGCTGGTGGGAACGCATTCCATCAGTGCCCATTACCAGGGAGATGCGGGGACGCTGCCGTCTTCGAGCGGAATCCTGAATGTTACGGTAACTGGAACAACAACCATATCTATCACCACGAGTCCGGCTGCGACGCCACCGGTTTCTCCGATTACGTTGACCATCAATTAGGACACGGGGGCCAGCATTGCGTGAAAGGATTCTTCTTTACCCTTACAACCCAACGGGCCGTAACTATCTAAAGCAGACAGGCACCCTCCGCGACATTGCCGATACACTACGACTCCGAAAAAAAGCTGGTACGCGGTCATAGATCCCAAGAGTTGGCGCCATCAGTCCGACGAAAGAGTTTCTGGCCGTAAGTGAGGTCGATCAAATTCGCGCAGGAAATTGCCCGCGTTTAATTCTGTGCGTTGGGTGGGAAGAAGATGTTCCAGAATTGTGGGGAAGGCGTGGTGAACTCGACGGGAACGAGGGAGCCGTCGGCGTTCAGTTGCGGGGGGCGCACGACGTGCGCTTCCACTTTTTTCTGAGTTTTTGGATTTTCCACGGATAATTTTGTGCCCATGGGAATGCCTTCGGGCAGAACGATCATGGCTCCGCTGGCGCTGACGGTGTGCGTGAAGCCGTGCAGCGGATGCGTTTTCCCTGGAATGTGAATGATTACGGGCATCTTGAGCAGGACGCGTTGCGCGCGGCGGCGCTCTTCGGCGGTCTGCGGACGGGCCACGGCTGCCCCGCGTTTTACGTTGTGAGCGGGAGCGACGGGCGGTGCAGCGTTTAATTTCTGCGGCGGCGTCACAGTTCAATTCCCCAGAATTCCATGTCGGGTGCTACCAGCTCGATGCCGTATTCCCAGCCTTCGGGTTGCTGATTCCCCTTCCAGACGACCACGGCGGCGTTGCTGGTTTGCGTGGCCAAATTTGTCAATGCCAGGCGCTGATCGAGTTCGAGCGTCTCGGTGAGAAACACGAGGCAGCCATAGGGATTTACCGTGCGCGTGATGGCCTCGACGGTCTTGCGCTTTGAGGCGGCTTCGCCATCCCACTCGAGGCGAATGGGTACGCGGGAATTCATGCGGCGGCCGCGGCGCTTTTCGCCGTACCGCACACCTTCTTCTTTAAGTTCGCGGAGTTTGACCGTCATATTTCCTCTTGATGGCCATGCTAGAGTTGGAGGGAAGAAGGGTCAATGGTACGAATAAGGCGTGTAATACGAAAGAGTAGCTGTCCTAAAGGACAGGGGTGGGCGTAAGTTGAAGAATCTGATAGTCAATGCCGACGACCTGGGCTGGACCGAGGGAATCAACCGGGGCATTGCGGACGCACACCGGCGAGGATTGGTGACGAGCACTTCCCTGCTGGCGAACGGGCGCGCGTTCGAGTCTGGCGTGGCGGTGCATCGCAATCAGCCGGAGCTTGGCGTTGGCGTGCACCTGAATTTGAGCGACGGGCCGCCGACGGCGGCTGCCTCTCGCGTGGCGGGACTGTTGAACAAGGCGGGCGAACTTGAGGGCGGGCCGGAGAGCCTGCTGTTGCGGATTGCCGCGCGGAGTCTTCCCCTGGACGAGGTGGAGTTGGAATGGGACGCGCAGATCGCGAAGATCAAAGGGGCGGGGATTGCGCCGACGCATCTGGATGGGCACAAACATGTGCACATGCTGCCCGGATTATTTCCAGTGGCGCTGCGGCTGGCGCGCAAGCACGGGATCGGCGCAATTCGCATTGCGCACGAAGAGTCGCGGCTGCGAGCTGTGCTTTCCTCCGCAGGTGAGCTGAAAACCAGCGTACTCCTGAAGCAAGGGATACAGGCGAGAGGGTTGAAACTGCTGGGGCGGGACGCGCGGGAGATGGCGCAACGCGCAGGGATCTCTGCGACGGATTATTTTTGCGGAATCGCGCAGACGGGAGTGCTGACGCGCGAAGGGGTGGAGCGCCTGCTGGAAACTTTGCCGGACGGAACCACGGAATTGATGTGCCATCCGGGATACGTAGATGAGGATTTGCGGAGAACGCGCACCCGGCTGCAGGGTTCGCGGCAGACGGAACTGGAGATTTTGACGGACACGTCGGTCAGAAAAATTGTGGCTACACGGGGGATTCGCCTGATAAACTATGGATTCCTGGCCCAAGCAGCGTAGCTGCGGCCAGAGTATATTCCGAAACATGGGGACGAGCAGGACTGCAACTCTGGCTTGCAGAAAGAGGCATTGAGAAGTCCGTATGAGAAGTGATTCTCCCATCCACTATTCCCTTGTCGTTCCGTTCTTCAACGAGCAGGAGAATATCCCGACTCTGTACATGAAGCTGACGGAAGTGATGGACGCGATCGGCGAGCCGTATGAAATGGTGTTTGTGGATGACGGCAGCAAAGACAACACGTACAAAGTTTTGACCGAGATTTACGAGCACGATCGCCGTGTGAACGTGGTGCGGCTGCGGCGTAATTTCGGGCAGACTGCGGCACTGAAAGCCGGGTTTGATTTTGCGCGCGGGGAAGTCATCATCTCGATGGACGGCGATCTGCAGCACGACCCGGAAGAGATTCCACGGTTTCTGGAAAAAATCGAGGAAGGTTACGACCTTGTGAGCGGGTGGCGTCACCAGCGAAGAGACCACTGGCTGATGCGCCGTGTGCCCAGTCGGGCGGCAAACTGGCTGATGGCCAAACTATCCGGAATTGATCTGCATGATTTCGGAACGACGTTCAAGGCGTACCGGCGGGAGATTCTGCAGGAGATTCAACTGTACGGCGAGTTGCACCGGTTTATTCCAGCGCTGGCTAGTTCGACGGGCGCGCGGATCGCCGAAGTGCCGATTTCGAATCCGGATCGCAAGAGCGGCAAATCCAATTACGGAATTGGGCGGACGATTCGGGTGTTCTTCGACCTGATCATGGTCAAGTTTTTGCTGGATTATTCGACGCGCCCGCTGCAATTTTTTGGCATGCTGGGGCTGGCGGGTACGGGCAGTGGATTTTTGCTGGGATTGTGGCTGGTGGGCGACAAGATTTTCTATCACCAGAACATCATGACGGAGCATGGGCCGTTGCTGTTGCTTTCGATCGCGCTGTTCGTCAGTGGAATCCAGTTTGTTTCGATGGGTCTGTTGGGAGAGATCAGTTCGCGCACTTATTATGAATCGCAGAACAAAGCGATTTACGCGCTGCGTGAAGTGAAAAGCCACCGGAAGGAATTGGGCGATTCCGCTGAGCCGGCACGGCCGAGCGGAAGCTCCGAGCGATAGCTCGGCGACCTCGCATAAACAGCCTCCGCAATTCAGACCACCACAAAATTGTTATTCTGAGACAGCCGGAATGCGTGCGCACCGCTGTGGTTGAATAAGAAGAAACTTTTACCCCAGGGCCAGGTACTAAACACTGGTGGGGCACGCCGCGCCGCAAAACTAAGGGAGGACAAACATGAGAGTCGTTTCCTACAGTGCGGTCTTACTGATTGCGGCCATCCTGGTTAGCGCACAAGTAATCGGTCAGGGAACCGAGATGCGTGCTCATCCACAGGAGAGGATGATGTTTGCCACGAACCGGTGCCTCTCAAAAGGGGGAGTGGGCATTGTAAACACGGGCCTCTACATTATCGTGAAGTCCTCTAAGAGTGACAGCAATGAACTAATCGTGAAGCCGACGGAGGAAACAGAGGAGAGGTGGAAAGGCAACATGGTAACCAAGGGCGAAGTCGTTTTTGTCTATATGGGCAAGGTATGGACGTCTCAAAATCTGCCCAAAGAATTCGACTTGAGCAAAGCTGTTATCGTTTCGTTTGAAAATGACAAAATCCGTTTCTATGATTTTCAAGCGACGATCGGTGGATATTACGACAGAATTAGCGACTGACGTGCGCGAGGCTCGCGAAATAATCTCCCTTGAGGGGGGCGGGGATTCCAGTGGTCTCTGCTGACATGGTACCTGGATATGGGGGGCGTTGTTACTTTCTAAGTCGCGTTTGAAATCTGGTCACCGGCAATTCCCACATGATTAGGGAGCGAGGCGGCAGTATTGGCCGCGGTGGAATAGCAGAGGGTCGCCGTCGTGGCATTCCATGCTTTCTACTTCGCCTAGGAAGATGGTGTGATCGCCGGCGGGGTGTTCGGCGACTACGTTGCAGGCGAGTTCGGCGAGAGTGCCGTCTAGAAGAGGAATGCCGCTGGAGGTCCACTTATAGGGAATGCCGAGGCGCGCATCTTCTTCGGGCGACTGGTCACATTTGGCGAAATGCTCGGAGAGGGATTGCTGTCCTGCACGAAGAATGGCGACGCCGAAGCGGCGCTGTGCTTTGAGGAAAGAGAGCAGTCTGGCTTCGTGAGAGACGCAGACGAGAACGAGAAGGGGATCGAGCGAAACCGAGGTGAAGGAATTGGCGGTCATGCCGTGGACTACGCCGGGGTCGCGTTCGACGGTAATCACGGTGACGCCGGTGACGAAGGTGCCCGCGACTCTGCGAAAGGTTACGGGATCAAGAGAAGAGATGGCCATGGCGCTTTCGATTCAAGATAACACACAGGCGTATCGTGGGTCGAAAGACGACGGCGAGTTCGCGAGTAAAAAATGAAGGTAAAAACAAAGAGCGCTCCCCGAGGAGAGCGCTCTTTGCCAACTGAGTCCGCGAGCAACCACGAACATTAGTTGTGTGGCGGTTTGTCCTTGTCCTTGTCCTTCTGGTCATTCTTGGGCGGTTTGTTGTTGGAGGGAGGAGGAGGCGCCGGACGCGCATGCTCCACCTCTTGTTTCCGCTGCAACTGTTGTTGCTGTTGGTCGTGTTTTTGTTCAACTTGCTGGAGTTGCTGTTGCTGTTTCTGTTGTAGTTGCTGGTCCTTCTGCTGGAGTTGTTGCTGCTTGGCAGCATCTGCATTCTGCTGCTGGATTTTCTGTTGCTGCTGCTGTTGCTGCTGATACTGTTTCTGCTGGACCTTCTGGTATTCCTGATCCTGCTTCTGCTGAAGTTGTTGGATCTGCTCCTGGTGCTTTTGCTCCAGGCGCGGGTCGACGGTGGGAGTCGGCCGGGCAGAAGGCGGACGGCTGTTGTTTGCGTTCGGATTGGCGTTGGAGTTTACATTGGCGTTCGGGTTCAGGTTCGCGTTTGGATTCACGTTGGCGTTGGCCGGACGGTTGTTATTTGCCGGCGCGTTCACGTTGGCGTTGGTGTTGTTGTTTACCGGCGCGTTGGCATTCGGATTGGTGTTTGCGTTGGGGTTCACGTTTGCGTTCGTGGGCCGGTTGTTATTCGCCGGCGCGTTCACGTTGGGATTGACGTTGGCGGCTGGCGGGCGATTGTTGTTCGGCTGCATCCCGCGGTTGCCCTGCTGGGCATTGCCTGGCTGAACGTTGCCCTGTTGCATATTTCCCTGCGGGGGATTCGTCACCACTTTGGCCGGCGGCGCGATGCGGACGGGCATCACGTTATTGTGCGGCTGCTGAGCCTGCATCTGGCGGGCCTGCGCGATCGAAATCGGCTGCCCCTGATTGGCCTTGATGGCTTCCTGACGCTGCGCGAACGGCAAAGGAGCGGGCGGAGGAGGCGTCTTGGCGACAACCGCGCGCGCCTGAACTGCAGCGGGCGGCTGATAGCGCGTTGCGACACCGCCACCTAGCACGGCCTGCTTCGGTGGTACAACCGAGGGAGCACTGACGGCAACCTGGGCGGTAGCCATTTCCCGTTGGTCGACGTGAACCATGTTGCGTCCAACTGGACGAGCGGAACTGAAGTTTTGCCCGGAAGTAGCGGTAACGCCGCCGGCCACGCGCTGGTTGACATAGGTTACGTTGGTGACGTTTTTGTTGATCACAGTGGTGTTGTAGTAGTTGTTGACGACCGTTTGATTCACGGTGGTGTTCGAAACGTTGACGTTGTTAATGTAGTTGCGGCTGACGTGATAGGACGGCACGTAGACTTCGCGCGGTCCCAACGGGAACCAGCCGACGTTCGCGCCGACTCCTCCGCCGACACCGATACCAACCGCAAAGTGCGGGCCGCCAACCCACGCTACAAGCGCGGGCGCATATACCGGACGCACATAGGCAACGGCAACGACGCGCGGCGGGCACGGGACCCATCCCCAAGCGCCGCGAACATTCACCCAGCGGCCGTAGTGGAAAGGAGCGAAGCCCCAAGCCGCATCGTCCACCCACGTCCAGCCCCAGGGCGAAATCCAAGCCCAGTGGCCGTAGCGATAAGGCGCCCAGTCAACAACCGTAACGTGCGGGAACCAGACTGTGCCGTATTCAGGGACCTGGCGCCAGCCGCCGTTGTCGTCGAGATCTTCGTAACCGATCACGTCATCGGAAACGTAGCGGCGCGCCACGGCGTGTTCTTCGCGGTAGTCGCGCTGGCTGCACCAGCGATCGAAATCGTCGTCGCGGTCAACGCTTTCCAGGTCCGCGTTCAGCGAATCGATGCCGGTGAAGATGCCTTGATCGCCCGGATGGAGCGTGTAGGCAGAGCCGCCGCCGGTGACTTCACCGGTGCCCTCGGGAACGTTGATTATCGTGGTGTCGCCGGCTTCATTCACGTTGATGCGATAGCGGCCGGGTCGCAGGACGGAAAAGGCGAGATTGGGCGTATCGACTTCAATGGATTCCTGATCATCGATGCGAAGCACGTGCAGATTGATGCTGCCTTCGGTGACGCGGATCTGCATCATGCGGTCATCGAGATTGAGGAAGGAAAAACCGGTCTGGCCGGAGAGACGGATCACGGCGGAACCCACATGGAGTTCGGCGCGCGCTCCCTGGTCAGTCCAAAGCTTGTCGCCTGTGGTCATGGGGCGGTTAACGGTGGCGCCGACCCAGTCATCGGTTCCGGCGGGGCTGAAAGAAACTTCTCCGTTGGCGTAGCTCAAGCGGGCTACACGGCTGGGGGGATCGTCATCGTCCTGGGCAACTGCGGGTTTGGTGGCAGCAAAAACAAACGTGAAAATTAATGGAACTAGGAACAACCACTTCCTTGCACGAGTCTTCATGTTCCCTTCTCTCCTGACGCTTTTCGGCATTGGGTGTTGCACCGTACCTGGGATGGGCCGGGAAGAACTCCCCGTTCGGAAGGAATCCGCTGGGGCGCGACTGGGAAATTCCATTCGAACGGTACCTGGAGTTTACACTTCCTGCTTCACTATGTTTAACACGTGGGGAGGCTGAGAGTTGTGGCAGTTTGCGGATAGGTTCCTAAAAGGGCAAGAGATAGAAGGGCTTAGAAGAAAAAGCCCGCTCCGAGTTAAGGGGAGCGGGCTTCGTGAAGTTTGGAGAATGTTTGGATTAGTGACGACCGCCGCCACCGTGGGAGCCGCCCCCACCGCTGCTGTGAGAGCTGCCACCGCCACCACCGTGGGAGCCGCCACCGCCACCACCGTGGAATCCGCCGCCAGAGCCGCCCCCAGAGGAGCGAGGCGCGGGCGCGGAGTAACTGCGCGGTGCAGAGCCGCCGCTGCGTGGAGCGGAGTAAGACGGCGCCGAGTAATTGCGGTTCGAGGGCGCGTTGTAGCCGCGCGGCGCAGAGGAACCGCGGTTGGGAGAGGAGTTGTAACTTCCCGATGAGCGATTGTTGTTGTACGCAGGCGGCGTATAGGAACGATTGCCACCCGGCTGCGAAGAGTAGTTGCGCGGAGCGTTGGATGCGCCGTTGCCAGACCAGGGCGGACGATTGCTGGAATTCATGCCGGTCGTGCGCGAGGTAGCGGGACGATTCGAGCTGCCGAACCCTTGTGGGGCGTGGCCGGAATCCGTCGAGTTGCCCTGCGCGTTCCAGGTGCGGCCAGAAGCCGAAGGCCGGGAAGTATTATTGTTGAGCGAGCTTGTCGGGCGCGAGCCGTTCACGTTGTTGTTGAACGAACCGTTCGGGCGCGAACCATTGTTGTTGAATGAGCCATTGGGGCGAGCGTTCTGCGACTGCCCCGCTGAGGGAGGCCGGTTAGACGAAAACTGCGATTGCCGACCATTGTTGAATCCCTGCGTATTGTTGCCGCCGCGGTTGGCGGAGAAGGAGCCGGAGTTCATGGTGCGAACCGGCATGTGCGAAGCGGCCGCCGCCGGAGTGGAACGGGCGACAACGCTGCGATTCTGGACGCTGCTGGAAGGCGTGGCTACGCGACCGTGAGTGTTCGATGCGCCGAAAAAGCTGGCGCGGTTCGGCGACGCGTTGATACCGCCGGCGACGCGGGCGTTGCGCAACGAGCCGGCCGAAAGGTGATTGTTGCTGCGATTGATCCTCTCGCCGTTTACGAATGCGCTGTGCGATGCGGTGGTGACCGCGTTGCTGTTGCGAGCGTACCGGTAGTTGAAATTCCGGAAATTGTTCACGTTGTGAAAATCGTTAAAGTGGTTGAAGTGCGTGTTGTAGACGTTGATGTGGTTCCAGTAGCCCGGACCGCAGTGATACCAGGGACGGAAGGGCTCGCCCCAACCGAGGGGGAACCAGCCAAAGCCTCCACCGAACCCGAAGCCGAAACCAACGCCGAAGCCGAAGCCACCGCCGAGGAATCCGACATAAGCCGGACCATAGAACGGAGGCGCGTAGATCGGGCCCGGGCACCAACCCCAATAGGAGCCGAAGTTGTTCCACCGACCGTAGTGATAAGGCGCGAAGCCCCAAGGTTCAGAGCCAACCCACGTCCACCCCCAGGGTGCAACATAGGCCCAATTGCCATCGCTGTAAGGCGCCCAGCCGGGAGCAACATTGTTCGGAACCCAGACGTTGCCGACTTCGGGCTCTTCTTTCCAAGTGCCATAGTCGTCGAGGTCGCTGTAGCCAACGGTGTCGCGGTTAACGTAGCGCGCTGACGGAGACTGGTCTTCCTTGATGTTGCGCTCCTGCGCCCAGCGATCGAGGGGATCCGGTTCCGAAGCGGAACCCGGAATGTAGTTCACGTTCTGATCGGTGCCGCTGACGTCGCCGCGTTCGCCGGCGTTTACGGGATAGGTCTGTCCGCCCGCGGCGATTTCGCCCTTGCCGCGAATTACGGTGACCGTGGTGTAGTCGCCGTTTTCGTTTACGTCGACGCGGAAAGCACCCGCTTCGCGGACGGTGAATGCCAGATTCGGCGTATCAATTTCGTAGGTTTCGCCCTGGCGGAGTTCGCGCACGCGGAAATTAACATGGCCTTCGGCCAGGCGCATCTGAATGACGTTTTGATCGAGGTTGAGAAACGAGAGAGCGGTCATGCTGCCGAGGTGAATCGAGGCTTGCCCAGCCTGAAGTTCTACACGCGAATCCTTGTCGGTCCAGAGCTTATCACCGATGGTTACGGGGCGGTTTTTTGCCGCGGAGCCCCAATCGCCTGCGCCTCCCGACTGCATGGAAACGGAGCCATCCATATAACTGAGGCGGGCCACACGAGAAGGGGGATTTTGAGAGTCGTCGGCGCTGGGGACCATTTCGCCGGTGTCCTGCGGGTTCACGTTGGCGACGTTTTCCTGAGCCTGGGCCCGGACGACCGGGTTCACCAGAAACAGTAAACCGGC
Organism: Vulcanimicrobiaceae bacterium; assembly: GCA_035484435.1. Lineage (GTDB taxonomy): Bacteria > Acidobacteriota > Terriglobia > Acidiferrales > UBA7541 > Acidiferrum. The sequence goes on from DATHOY010000162.1 coordinate 44,407, forward strand.
CAGTGCGAAGAAAAAGACTATGAGGCGTTTGCCGGTCAAGTTGGGCTGCATGATCATTTCCCCTGGACTGCGATCCGAATCTGTATTCGAACCTAAGAACCGTCAGTGGTAAGACGCTTGGCGGCTTCTTGAGGGGTATAAACCCGGAGCCGAGTTAATAGTTGCAGTGGGCCGACGGAAGAGTCTCACCCTGAGACAGTACTAGTACGGAAGGGGCGTTGTCCCCAATCTGGCCTATTGTACAGCACCCCCGCACCTTGCGCTTCCCTAGACTAGCGGGGAATCGTGACTTGTAGGCGCGTTAGCGCTCTGGGAGAATGGCATGCAAATGAAGAAAGTATTACTTGCTCTGGGGATGTGTGCGACGGTTTTTGCGCTTTCTTCCGCAGCGCAAACCTGGAGGCAGGTTGGCCCTCCGGGTGGTACGGTCATCTCTCTGGCGGCGGATCCGAACGATATCAGCAAGCTGTTTTTGGGCACGGCAGACGGGCACGTGTTCGCTTCGAATGATGAAGGCGGGCACTGGCAACTGATCAGCCGGATCGGCGCAGGCCAGGATGACGTGATTACCCACATCATCGTGGATCGCCGGAATGCCAAGCACCTTTACGCCAGCACGTGGTCGCTCTATTCGGGCGGCGGCGGCGTGTACAAGAGCGATGACGGCGGCCGCAGCTGGAACATCATCGGATTGGCGCACGAAACGGTTCGCGCGCTGGCGCAGTCTCCGAACAACCCAAAGCTTTTCCTGGCAGGCTCGCTGAGCGGTGTGTACCGCTCGAAGGACGACGGCGCGACTTGGGAACGCATCACTCCTGAGAAGCACGACGACCTGCGGAATTTTGACTCGGTGGCGTTCGACCCGAAGGACGACAACATTATTTACGCCGGAACGTATCACTTGCCGTGGAAGACTTCGAACGGCGGCAAGGACTGGTTCCCGGTGGTGAAGGGCATGATTGATGACTCCGACGTGATGAGCATCATCGTGGATCCGGCGAATCCGGACAACGTTCACGCGACGGCCTGCTCCGGCATCTACCACAGCACGAACGGTGGAACGCAGTGGGTGAAATACCAGGGCATCCCGAGCGTGTTCCGCCGCACCCAGCTGATCCGCATGGATCCCTCGAACGTGAACACTCTTTATGCCGGAACCACCAGCGGTTTGTGGAAGACGGAAAACGATAAGGATTTCAAACGCGTCTCTCCGGGCAACTGGATCATCAACGCACTGATCATCGATCCAAAGAATCCCCGGAAGCTGATTATCGGCACGGAACGCGAAGGCGTGCAGATCAGCACCGACGCCGGACTCACCTATTCCGCAGCCAACACGGGATTCCATCACCAACACATCGCGGACGTTGCGATGGACCGGGAACATCCGGAACGCGCGCTGGTGGAATTGACCTTTGACAACGATGCATTCCTTGCGACGCAGGACGGCGGCAACAGCTGGGCGACGCTTGGCCCGGGCTTGAAGCGCACGGAAACGCGGCACATTTATGCGACTCCGAGCGGCTGGTGGGCTTCGCTGACGACCGGCGGCTGGATGAAGTATGACGAAGCGGCGCACAAGTGGTCGCGCACGGGTCTGTATGTACCGGACTCCGCGGCCGCCGCGACTGCCTCCAGCAAGAGCAAGAAGGGCGCGAATTCGAAGAGCAAAGCTCCTGTGACGCGCAGTTCGACGCCGCAGCTTGCCGCGTTCCTTGTGAACGACATGGCGTTCGGCAACGACACGTGGTTTGCGGCGACCGCGGGTGGCGTGCTTTCCTCGAAGGATCACGGCGCAACATGGAAATCCGCCAGCAAGGATCCGCTGGTCCGGAAGGCCGCGCAGTCCGTGGAAGTTTCGACGGACGGCAATCAAGTGTGGGCGATCGCGGAGCGGAACATCGTTTACTCCGCAAACAAAGGTGAAAGCTGGGATGCGAAGGAACTTGCGTTCGCTTCCGCAGGCAACCTGAAGGTGCGTCGCCTGGACGACTCCACGCTCTTCATCACGACCAACATGGGGCTCTATTCATCGCACGATGCCGGCCGCAACTGGAACCGCCAGGAAGTACGCGACCTGTCGTTCCAATCGATTGCCGGTTCGGGGAATGCCCTGGTGGTTTCACTTCAGAAGCGCGGGTTGATTGCCTCGTTTGACGGCGGCAAGACCTGGCAGCACATGGAGGATCAACTGTCGCAGGGTTACTTCCCTGTGGTGGGCACGCGCCGTGACGGATCGGTTGTGGCAGTTTCCGCGACCGAAGGAATCCTGAACCTGGACCCGAATGCCAAGGCCGCAAGTTCGAGCAACGGCTCTGGCATGCGGTAGAACCGAACCTTAGTTCCCTTTTCCGAGGCGCCCGGAAAAATTCCGGGCGCCTTTTTTGTTTGGGGATTTGGACTTTTCGAATCGAGAGGAAAGAAGGCGTGGCCACCCATTCCTGTGTCGCGGCAAGCTTGAAAGTGGCCGCTAGTGAGGTCGAGCGGAGTGACAAGCGTTCAGAAATGGGTTACCGAAGGCGAGGACAGAAAAGGCGCCCGCCTCGGAAGGCGGCCGCTACATCGGAGGGGGATTATCCGGGGTGGTGATTGCCGCCGATTTGGTAGCCTACCCCGCGGATGGTGCGGATGAGGGGGTGGTCAGCGCCGGTATCGATTTTGCGACGGAGGTAGTTGATGTAGACATCGACGACGTTGGTGATGGAATCGCCGTGGATGCGCCAGACCTCTTCGATGATGGCGGCGCGGGTGACGGGATGGCCGGGATTACGCAGGAGGAATTCGAGGAGTGCGTATTCTTTAGGGCTGAGTTCGACGGCGCGGCCGGCGCGGCGGACCTGATGCGAGACGCGGTTCACTTCCAGATCTTCGAACTGAAAGACTTCGCGGGCAGGGCGATTGCGGCGGCGCAGAACGGCGCGGATGCGGGCGGAAAGCTCCGACCAAGCGAAAGGCTTCACGATGACGTCATCAGCGCCGGCATCGAGACCCTTGACACGCTCTTCCACCGAACTGGCTGGGGAAAGCAGCACGACCGGGGCTTCGGGCCAACGACTCTGCAATTGGCGCAGGTAATCGGCGCCCGGCACGCCGGGGAGATTCAGATCGAGGAGGATCAGATCGAAGGCGCTCTTGTCGCCAAATTTGGAGATCTGATCTCCTGTGGAGGCGAGTTGTACGGCAAAGTGTTCCTGCTGCAGCCGGGTCTGAAGGAATTCAGCCAATGACGGATCGGCTTCAGCGACAAGGATGCGCATAGTCGCTCACTCAGGACAAATTTCTGGAAGGGGTACAGCAAGTCTGCGTCAGACTAACAGAACTGTCAACTAACGCAGTGGCAAAGAGTGCGGATTGATTACTGCCTTACCGGGGCAGGGGAAGCGCGGGCCGCAGAGGGATTGACGGGAGTATCCTGCGGCGACTGCACGGCGGCCGGGGCGGAAGGCGGGTTGGCGAAGGGCGATTTTTCCTGGAGGGCGGGATTCAGGATGACGACGTCGATGCGGCGGTTTCGGGCGCGGCCTTCCGGGGTGTCATTGTCGTCCACGGGATGGAATTCGGCGAACCCCGCGGCGGAGAGGCGATTGGGCTCCATACGGTAGCGGACGATGAACATGCGGACAAGCTCGGTGGAGCGCGCGGTGGAAAGTTCCCAATTGGACGGGAAATGAGAATTGTGGATGGGGATGTTGTCGGTGTGGCCTTCGATGCGAAGGTTTTCCGAACGGGGAATGATCACTTTGGCTAGGCGATCGACGGCTTCGACGGAAGAGGTGCGCATGGTGGAAGAGCCGCTCTCGTAGAAGCCCATCTCGCGCAGGCTGACGACGAGGCCTTCTTTCTTGGCCTTAATGTCCACCACATGACGTTTGATTTCCGGGGCCAACGCTTTTTCAAGCTCGGCCTGGATGTCCTTCAGTGGTGTTGGAGAGGAGGTCGGAGCGAGGATCCCTTTCATTGGTTGAACAACGTGGGCCAAATCGGCGGTGCGTTCGACGTTTTCGACGGCCTGGACGGTTGAGAATGGAATGGCCTCCATATCGCTGAGAGGGATGTGCGTGTTTGAAGTGTCAAATACGCCCAATTCCTGGAAAGCCACTTGGATGGCCATGGAGAGGCGGCCGACGCGGCGCTTGTCCACCTGGGAAGACGCGTACAGCACCACGAAGAATGCAAAAAGCAACGTGATGAAGTCGGCGTAGCTAATGACACCGTGATCGGGGAGATTAATTCGCAATTCAATGTCGCCTCCGATGGGAGCGGCGGTGGTCCGCTCGAAACCGACAACTCCCTGCGAGACGTGCAGGCCCAGTTGCTGGGCGCGCTCTCCTACTCCATCCCTGGAAACAACGGGATCGTCAACCTGGCCAGCATCGGGGTGAACTTCAACAACGACGGCACGCTTTCGGTGGACAGTGGCAAGCTGACCTCCGCGCTTTCCAGTAATTTCTCGGCGGTCCAGAACCTGCTGCAGAATTCCACGAACGGTTTTGCGCAGAACCTATCGACAGTGCTTACCAACATCAATGGCGCCGGGACGGGAATTCTTTCGCTGGATGCCCAGAGCGTCACCAGCACTTCGCAGAGTTTGACGAAACAGATCAGCGATTTACAGGCGGCGCTGCTTGTGCAGCAGGCGAATCTGACGACCGTTTATGCCCAGGTGAATACAACGCTTCAGGAAGTGCCGCTTTTGGAAAGCCAAATTACACAACAACTAGCGAGCGTAAAATGAACATACTGGATACCGCATTCGCATACCAGCAGTCCACGGCTTCCGCCGCATCTTCCGTTGGCCAGGTGGTTGCGTTATACGACCGCATTCTGCGCGATTTGCGCAGTGCGATTGCGGCGATCGGTGCGGGGCAGATTGAGAATCGAGTCAATTCACTGAACCACGCGCTGACCATCATCGGGGAGCTGCAGGGCGTGCTGGATTTCCAGCGCGGCGGCGAAGCAGCGCGAAATCTGAACAGTTTTTATACGATTACCCGCGGAATGGTGACCGAGGCGGGGGTCACATCGTCGGTTGACCAGCTTCAGGAGCTTGTATCCATGTTCGCGCGGCTTCGCGCCGCGTGGGCGCAGGTGGAGCGGACGGTGGCCCCGGTGGACCCAACACAACGGCTCCGCGTGTCCAGCCAGGCGCGAGCACAGCATGCGCAAAACATTTCGCCTTCGCCGGAACATTCCGTGGGCGCGGAAACCGGCGGCTGGAGGGCCTGATGTACGAGGGCCTGCGGCAAACTCTGCTTCGCGTCAATACGTCCTTAACGGGATATCTGGCGGAGGCGCGGCGGGCGGCTCGCGGCGAATGCGATTTCGGCGTCGCAGATGTTCGCCGAATTCGCGGCCCGGTTGAGGAGATGGCGCCGGTGCTGGCGCATTCGACAGAACTCTTGCAGCTGCAACCGGAGCTTGCCGGGCAGCTGGACCTATACAAATCTCATCTGGGCGACCTGCAAACTACTCTCGGGCAGATTCGAGTGATGTTGCTGGCGCGGCAGGCGAGCCTGGAAGCCGGCCGAGCGCAACTCTCCGCTGTCTCACAATGGATGAGCGCGTTCCGGCAAACCCGTTGAAGTTTTGACATTTCTGCAAATCGTCCGAACACTTTTCCACGAAATCCTGGACGGTTCGCAGCTCTGGTCGCTCCGTGAGCGATGCAAAAGCCGCGCGGATGGTGCGCGTCATTTTTTCAGCGGACATTTCCAGCGGTCTCCCACTATACTTCCTGCAACCATCTGGAAAATCCTGGTGAAAAGGAGCCGTCGAATGAATTCATCAAGGAAAGTCCCGGCGTTCGCCGTGTTGTTGGCCGCAAGCTTTAGCTGTACGGGCACTGCGGCGCAAACTGCGACCGAAAAACCAGCCGGAAAAACTTCCACCGGCAAGCACTACACATTGCCGGCGAACAAGGACACCGTGCAGTGGGGCTGGTTCGATCCAGCGGAGAAGCCAAAGGTGGTTGTCGATTCCGGCGACACCGTTTCCATTGAAACGTGGCGCCATTCGATGGATGAAGTCAAACCTGGAGCTTCGATGGATGACATCGTGAAGCTTCGACTGGCGAATCCCGGCGGGGGGCCGCATTCCGTCACCGGACCGATTTTCGTGAATGGCGCGGAACCCGGCGACACGATGGAGATCCGCATCAAGAAGATCGTGATCAAGGATTCCGGATTCAACTTTAATCTTCCGGGCAAGCAGTTCCCTGCCGTCGGGTTGCTGGCGGGTGAATTCCCGGAAGGACACGTGGAATATTTCAAGCTGGATGCGAAAACGATGACCACCGAGTTCAAGCCGGGGATCATCCTGCACCTGAAACCTTTCCCTGGAACCATCGCTGTTGGCCCTGATCCCAATGAGCCGAAAGAAAAGGCCGGGCCGCCTATCCATGATGCCAAGGGCCGCACCAGCACGCTACGGCCGTGGAAGAACGGTTCGAACATGGACGTGAACGAGTTACAGGAGGGCTCGACGATATATTTTCCTGTGTTTCAGAAAGGCGGGCTGATCTGGACCGGAGATTCACATTGCCTGCAGGGAAACGGCGAAGTGAATTTGACGGCGCTGGAATGCTCGTACAAGGAAATTGCAATCGAGCCGATCGTACGCAAGGATCTGCACATTGACTGGCCGCGCGCGGAAACTTCGACGCATTGGATCTTCATGGGATTCGACGAGGACCTGAATGAAGCGATGAAGATCGCAGTGCGCGAGACCGTGAATTTCCTGGCCGAACAGAAGATGGCGCCGATGTCGCGGGAAGAGGCCTACGCACTAACCTCGATTGTGGGAGACTGCCGCGTGTCGCAGGTGGTGGACATCCGCAAGGGCGTGCACTGCATGATTCCGAAGTCCATCTTCGTAAGAAAATAGTTATCCGCAACTGGTTACGCAAGAAAAACCGGGCAGCCTGTTCCTGACTGCCCGGCCGGAAATGCAAGCTTCGCAATCGCGCGGAGGAATTAGTAGCCTGGATTTTGTTGTTGCCCCTGGCGATCGGGCGCGATGGCGTCGGCCATGCGAAAGATCGCCGCGAGAATTTCAATGGCCACGCGGCAGTAGAGGAACCACACGAAATATCCAAACAGGGCCGCCAGGAGCGCAAGCAATCCCTGGACCGGGGCCTGCTGAAACGCCGTCACCACCCAGACAACTCCGGCAATCAATCCGACAAGGAGATGCAGGGCGTACAGGAATCTCAGCATCTTTGGGGTCGCATACACGCGGAAGGAAAAATCCATCAATCCTTCCCACATTCCCTTTGCTTCGGGCATCGTGCCTCCTTAAGTTGGGCTGGAAATTAAATTATAGAGAAGAAGCCTGGTTTGGGCCAAAGTTTGTCCAGGGCTGGTGACGCAGTGCATATATCAGGGCGAAACGGCTCGCACAACGAATTGGGGATTTTGCTCAGGGCGCGAAGGAGTAGGTCCACTTCACCGCGAAGCGAGTCTCACGGATTTGCGGGGGATTGGCGGGTGCGATGCTGATGAATTGGGTCCCCACGTTGTAGATAACGTAGAGGTCGCTGTCCGGGCGATAGTTATAACGCAGGCGAAGGTTGGCGCTGACTGCTTGCGTGTTCGAAGTATCCATCTGGATGAGGCTGGAAAAGGTCAGGAACCGCGAAAAAGAATAATTCCCCTGCAAACTGGCCAGCACAACGGAGAAATTGCCGTTGGGCAATGGAAGAAGAAAGCGATCCCAGGTCTCGGAGGCGGAAATGGAGAACCTGGCCGTGGGGCGGTAGTTCAAGCGAACTCGAAATTCGTTCAGCGTCCCGCCGTAGTAGCCGCCGAATCGCTCAAAGAGATTGTAGGTAAATCGCCGGTCCTGCGCCGAGCCGTAGGTGAGCTGGTGGCGGCTGAACTGGTAAAGCCCGTTGGGAATGAAAACATTTTTATAGATGTGTAAAGGCGTAGTGATGCGTTGCGTGAACACGTCCACGATATCGTCGTCCGTGTATGCGCCATTGTTGAAATCGGCACGAAACGTGGTTTGCCATTCCTGGGTCTGGACCACGCCGCGAGTGTCTGGGGCGTGAAGAATGAATCCTTCAAACTGCATTTCTCTTACGCCATTGACCTTTGGCCGGGCTTTAAACGTCAGGTCTCCGTACGTTTCATTCGAATCGATTCGCTCGATGAATCCGACTTCTGGATTGAAGTTTGGCCCGATTTTGCGGCGTTCAAAGATGGCGTCGAGCCAATTGGAACGATAGGTCAGCGAAGCGCCGAGATCGCTGTTGCCGCTTGGGTCGCCGGGCGATTGCGTTCCGGCCATGTGGGCGTCGACGAACCAGTCCTTGAAGAAAACCAGGCGGGTATCGATACCGCCTGTCTGGTTGAAGTTGTCCTGCAAATTGCCGGACCGTTTATCAACGCCCATGACGCCGATATAAGAGCCTCCCCACAATGATTCCTTGAGTCGAACGACAGCGTAATTTGCGTAGGGATTCGGGCCGCTCGACCTGGTGTCCACGTCCATCACACCGAACTGCAGGCGACCGACGGCGCCCGTAAGTTTCGCGCCGCCGTTGATGGGCACTTGATTTCCGGTAACGGAGTCGATGCCAATCTGGCGGCTGAAGAAAAGTTTGTCCTGGTCGCCAATGTCGAAATCGAAGATGCCGGCGTTTTCGAGAAAGAATTGGCGTTTTTCCGGGACAAAAATTGGAAAGGGAGTGAGATTGAACTGATCCTGATCCACATCGGTAGCCGAGAAATCGGTGTTCCCTGTAAGGTTCAGGACAATGTTCGAGCGGAGGCCGTACTTCACGTCCACTCCACCGGTCAGCGGGAAGGCCGCATTCTGACCGGTTTGCTTGTCATACTGGGCCAGGCCATATGGCTTGATGATGAAGAGCCGTCCGCTTCCGATGTCGGTGATGCCGGTAAGTTCACCAGCTTCCGAGACTTTTGTGATGCCAAACGTACGACGGTAGCCGGACCAGAGATCTTCTTCATTCTTTGCGCGGATGAACCGCTTGAAGTTCAGGCCCCAGACGACATCTTTGGACTTGGTGAAGTTCAAGGTGGTGAACGGGATTTCAATGGTCGCTGTCCAGCCATCCGCGATAATTCTGGCTTCGGACGTCCAGATGCCGTCCCAACCCGGATCGAAATCGGGAGTCTCCACGCCGCTTTGCTCTTCCACCAGACCGTCGCTTTGGGTACCGAGAGGGTTGATCTCGAAGACGTAGCCGCCGCGGCGATCGTGCTTGGAGTTAATGAGGATCTCGAAATGATCGTCCAGATCCTGACTGGCGTCACGGCGAAGTTCGGTTGCTACGATGCGCGAGGGAGTTGAATCAGAACAATGGATTCCAAAATAGACAGCAGTGCGGGTGTAAAGAATACGAACTTCGGTCTTCTCCGTTGCGGGTTCACCTTCAAGAGGTTCCTTTTGGCGAAAATCCCTGACGACCTTGGCGGATTGCCAGAGCGGGTCATCGAGGGTCCCATCCAGCTTGGGCGGCTGATCGACGCGCACTGCTTCGGCGACTCGCGGCCCTTCCTGCGCTGGGTCCTGGGCAAGAACGGCCGGCACACCCGCGGCATATGACGAGGCCAGCAGTGCGGACCATACGACACATCGAACAGAGTGGCAGGAACAATGCTGACGAAGATACCGCAAGCGCCCTCCGCTCGCCCGCTCCACCCTACTAAGGAACACTCACTACCCCGGCAACAGAACCCCGTCCGTTGTTCCATTTGTATACCACTGAATGCACCGGAATTGCCTGAGAAGGAAAAAGGCTCAAATTGGGTACGGCCGAACTGGATTAGTTGTTTCGGAAGGAGGGAATCTCATTAATTCTTTTGCGCGGTGCTCTCACGGACGACGAGTTCGGGCTCGAGGACAATTTCTTTGGGATAGTCGGCGCCGGCGGGGGCGGTGATGCGTTTCAGCAGAGTTTCCGCGGCGACTACGCCCATCTGGCGGAGCGGCTGGCGCACGGTGGTGAGGCTCGGATTGTGGAAGGCCGCGCCCTGAATGTCGTCCCAGCCGATGACGGAGACATCTTCCGGAACGCGGCGGCCGGCTTCGCGAAGGGCTTTGATCGCGCCCATGGCGGAGATGTCGTTGAAGGCGAAGAGCGCCGTGAATTGAGGATTGCCCTCGAGCAACTTTCGTGTGACGCGATGGCCTACTTCGGGGGAGGGTGAATCACTGTCCAGTTGGGCGGTGAGCTTTTCCTCAATGACGATTCCGAGTTCCTGGGCGACGGAGAGAATCGCCTGCCAGCGCGTCTCCGTATCGGAACTGAAATCCTGGCCCTTGATCAGCGCGATTCGACGGTGCCCGAGGCGGTGCAGGTGTTCGAGAGCGAGATGCGCGCCAAGATTGTGATCGAGGACGATATTCGTCACTCCCTTGACGTGGCGATGGCCGGAAATGGAGACGGCAGGAATATCGCAATTGCCGGCGTATACCGTATCCACGGCGATGATTCCTTCGGCGGCGCGCTGCCGGAGAAGATGGGGGTATTCCTCGATGAGATCCTTGCGGTGGCGATGGCTGACGACAAAATAAAAATAGCCTTCCTGAAAGAGATGGTCTTCCACGCCGGAAAGCACCATTGCTGAATACCCTTCGCTGATTTCCGGCACCATGACGCCGATGGTGAAGCTGCGCTTCTGCCGGAGAGAACGCGCCATCAGGTTCGGGCGATATTTGAATTTGCGCGCGGCGGCCCAGATGCGTTCCTGGGTGACGTGGGGGATGGACTTGGCGCCCGGGGAGCGGTTGATCACGAGCGAAATGGTGGCTGTCGAAAGGCCGAGGTGCTCCGCAAGAGCCTTCATGCTGATTGAGGCGCCTGAAGGCTCCCCGGAAATTTCCAGCGGCAGTTTCTTGGGGCGGGGCATGTGCGTTGACGGGCCGTAGTCTGACACAATGGGGGCTGGTGGACAACCGGGTGGAGCACAAAATCCGCATGAAAAGGGCGATAAATGAAACTTGGATTGTGATAGAATGCACCTGCTAAATCGATTTAGCAGGTGGGCGACGAAACTGGCTCTCCAGTGTTATCTGGACGCATTGGCGCCGACAGTTCGACTGAAGGTGTCTGCTCGCATCGCCGCAAAGGTGTTCTTGTACCGATAAGGAATTTCTTCCCATGCCCTGGAATTCACGCCCCCGCGCAAAGCTTTTTGTAACGACGGGAATGCTTTCTGTAGTTCTTGGCATTGCCTCCTCCAAACCGCTCAGCGCCCAGAGGCTCGAAAATGCCGGTCGTTCGGCTGCTGACACAACTTCCGCTCTGAGAGATCCGTCAATCGAAAAGCGCGTCGATGCACTTTTGAAACAAATGACGCTGGAGGAAAAAGTTGGGCAGTTGGCGCAATATTCCTCAGGAGCGCCGACCGGGCCGAGCACCGGGAATCCAGATTATCCGAATATGATTGCGCGGGGAGAAGTTGGCTCGCTGTTCAATCTGGATAGCGTGCAGGCGGCGAACCAGTACCAGCATCTGGCGGTGGAAAAATCGCGGCTGCACATTCCGCTGCTTTTCGGTCTGGACGTCATACACGGTTTTCGAACTACGTTTCCTGTGCCTCTCGCACTGGCATCAACCTGGGATCCCGCTATCGTGGAACAATATGCACGCATTGCCGCGCAGGAATCTTCGGCGGCCGGCGTGCGCTGGGTGTTTTCTCCAATGGTGGACATCACGCGGGACCCGCGTTGGGGCCGCATGGTGGAGGGAGCAGGCGAGGATCCGTACCTGGGCAGTGTGATGGCTCGCGCTTATGTTCGCGGGTATCAGGGGAAAAAGTTGAACGATAAGGAGAGCGTCGCCGCTTGCGTGAAACATTTCGTGGGATACGGGGCGGTAGAGGGCGGGCGCGATTACAATACCGCGGAAATTTCCGAACATACGCTGCGGGAAATTTACCTGCCGCCGTTCCATGCCGCTATTGGCGAGGGCAGCGTCTCGCTGATGAGTTCGTTCAACACGCTTAACGGATTGCCCGCAACGGCGAATCCCTTCACGCTGAAGCAGATTTTGCGGAAAGAGTGGGGCTTCAACGGATTGACTGTGAGCGACTGGACCTCCGTGGGCGAACTGGTGCCGCACGGAATCGCGCGAGACAAGGCGGGTGCCGCGCAAAAAGCGATCAACGCCGGCGTGGACATGGACATGGTCAGCGATTCGTACCACGGAAACCTGGCCGAGCTGGTGAAACAGGGCAAGGTTTCGCAAGCGCGGCTGGATGAGGCTGTACGGAACGTGCTGCGAGTGAAATTTGCACTGGGCTTGTTCGAGAATCCCTTCACCGACGAATCGCGTGAGATTCACGGGGCGCTTCCAACGGATCGCGTGGAAGCGGCGCGGCTGGCGGCGGAACGTTCGTTCGTGCTTTTGAAGAATTCCGCAGTGGGAGGCCGTCCGATTTTGCCGCTTGGCGGAGAATCCCAGACGATTGCACTGGTCGGGCCGATGGGAGATAACGCACAAAATATGCTGGGGCCGTGGGGTGGACACGGGCGGGCAGAGGACGCAGTAACGCTTCGAGCTGCGCTGGAGAAGAAAGTCGGCGCGGGGAAAGTACGTTATGCGAAGGGTGGAGAGTTGCAGACCGCCAGCGATGCGGACATACAGACTGCTGTGGAGACGGCCCAGCAAGCGGATGTAGTGCTTCTCGCCCTGGGTGAAGAAGCGGCTGAGCAATCGGGAGAAGCGGCTTCGCGCGCGCATCTGGACTTGCCCGGACGGCAAGAGGAATTGCTGGAGAAAGTTGCGGCCACGGGAAAACCCGTGGTGCTGTTGCTTTTCAGTGGACGGCCGCTGCCGCTGCCCTGGGCGTTCGAACATGTGCCGGCGATCGTGGCGGCGTGGTTTCCCGGGATTCAGGCGGGCCCGGCGCTGGTGCGCGTTCTGTTTGGTGACGTGGCGCCGAGTGGAAAGCTGGTGTTCAGCTGGCCGCGAACGATGGGCCAGATTCCGATCTATTACAACGCGCTGAACACCGGGCGTCCGGCGGACGGTTATGATCTGACGCATCCTCCGAAAAATTCACTGGAAAAATATATTTCGAGGTATATCGACGAACAAAACACTCCGCAGTTCCCTTTCGGGTTCGGGCTTACGTATTCGTCGCTGGAGTATTCGCAGACCGAGGTAGACTCGGCTAAGCTGAGCGCCGCGGCGTTGAACTCAAATCTGGGCCGCGGAGCTTCCGGCAATGCGACTGAGACAACCGCAAGCGCGACCGTGAAGAATACGGGAAACCGGGCGGTGGATGAGGTCGTCCAACTCTATATCCGCCTGATTGGCACCAGTATGGGAGAGCCGGTTCGCAAGCTGGTGGGATTCAAACGCGTTTCTCTGGCTCCTGGCGAAAGCCGGAGAGTTAGCTTCCCGCTTGGCGCGGACGCTTTTTCCTTGTGGGATACTGAGAATAATCTGAGGGTGGAACCCAGCCACGTTCAGGTCTGGATCAGCCCGGATTCCTCTCGCGGGCTGCCGGCGGAATTGGAAATCGTCGAATAGAGGGGTACCCTGCCGTGAAAAACCGAGAAGCAAATCGAAGAGAGTGGCTGCGCTTGTGCGGCGCGTACCTTTCGGTGGCGCCGTTTGTTTCGCTGCTTAGCTGCAACAGCGGTTCGCGGAGTTCGCAAAATTCGGGAGGCACGCCGTTTCAGGGGACGGACGCGCAGTTGCTGGACGACCTGCAAAAAGGCTCGTTCCAGTTTTTCTGGAATGAAACGAATCCCGCTACGGGACAGATTAAGGACCGGGCTTTCCTGAACGGCAACGACACTCGGACGATGTCCAGCATTGCCGCGACCGGGTTTGGGCTGACGGCGCTTTGTATCGGGGATTCGGGTGGTTATGCGAAGACTTCTGACATTGTTACGCGGGTTCGCAACACGCTGCAATTTATCCTGCAGCAGATGCCCAACGTGCACGGCTTCTACTATCACTTTGTGGATATGAACACCGGGCAGCGGTGGGCGCAATGCGAGGTTTCGTCGATCGACACTTCCCTGCTGCTCTGCGGCGTGCTGACCGCGAAGCAATATTTTCAGGACGCGGCGATTCAGACGCTGGCTTCGCAGATTTATGCGCGGGTGGACTGGCCGTGGATGATGAACGGGGGGCCAACATTTTCGATGGGCTGGTTGCCGGAGTCCGGCTTTCTTTCCGCGCGCTGGGAACATTATTGCGAATTGATGATGATTTACCTGCTGGGGATTGGGTCAACAACAAATCCTGTTTCCGCGGACAGCTGGAACGCGTGGACGCGGCCGACGATCACGTATCAGGGGCTGACTTATATTTCGGGGAACGATCCGCTGTTCACGCACCAGTATTCGCAGGCGTGGTTCGACTTCCGGAATAAGAAGGATGCTTACGCCAACTATTTTGATAATTCGATCACGGCTACGAAGGCGCACAAACTATTCTGCCTGTCGCTGAAATCGCAATTCAGCGATTACTCGGACGACTTGTGGGGAATTTCGGCTTCGGATTACGCGAAGGGATACACGGCGTGGGGCGGGCCGCCGCCGCAGGGGCCGCTTGACGGGAGCATTGTGCCTTGCGCGACAGGAGGCTCACTACCGTTCGTGCCCAGCGACTGCATCAGTGTGCTGCGCAACATTCGCGGCGCGTATGGTGCCAAGGCGTGGGGGCTCTACAGCTACGTCGACGCGTTTAATCCGCTAACGGGTTGGTACGACACGGACGTGCTTGGCATCGATCTGGGTATAACAATGGTGATGGCGGAAAACTACCGCACTGGTCTTGTCTGGAACACCTTCATGAAGAATCCTGAGGCGCAAGCGGCGATGCAAATGG
>DATHOY010000163.1:0-4612 GCA_035484435.1 Vulcanimicrobiaceae bacterium
GTCCGCCGCAGTCCCTTGCAGCGGCGAATTCAGCGCCGTGCGCTCCGCAAAATTCCTCAGTTGCGCTTGCGGCGAATTGATCTCAGGGATTGGCCGGATTCTGCCAAATAAAGTCTTCGCCACTCCCGTCTTCCGCGTTTCCACCAGTACACTATCCAGGTACTGCTTCACGCCGCGATACCTTGTGAAGTACGCATTGATGAATTGCGACGCCTCTTTCTGCTCAATGCCCAGTTGCTGCGCCAGTCCAAACGCCGATAGTCCGTAAATAATTCCGAAATTGATCGCCTTCGCCGCGCGCCGGTGCTCCGCCGTCTGCGCCATCGGCCCCACGCCGAACACTTCCTGCGCCGTGCGCGCGTGAATGTCCTCGCCGTTCCGGAACGCCTCCGTCAGCACAGGGTCCTTCGAAAAATGCGCCATGATACGCAGTTCGATCTGCGAATAATCCGCCGACAGCAGAATCTGCCCCTTCGGTGCTACAAATGCCGCGCGAATTTCCCGTCCCAATTCGCTGCGAACCGGAATGTTCTGCAAATTCGGGTCGCTGGAGCTCAGCCGCCCCGTCGCCGTTCCCGTTTGCGAAAAGCTCGTATGCAGGCGCTTCGTCTCCGGATGGATCAATTTCGGCAGCGCATCCACGTAAGTAGATTTCAGCTTCGCAATTTCGCGATATTCCATCACCTTCCCGGGCAGTTCGTGCTGAGCCTTCATCTCTTCCAGGATGTCCGCCGCCGTCGAACGCACTTTCCCTTTGCCCCGCCGTACCGGCGGCTGCAGGTTCAGCTTGTCGAACAGTATTTCGGCCAGTTGCGTCGGCGAATTCACGTTGAATTCCGAACCCGCCAGCTTCCAGATCTCCTTCTCCAGCCGCCGCACTTCCTTCTCCATCGAGTGCGACATCTTCGCCAGCGCGTCCGGGTCCACCAGGATTCCCGCGCGTTCCATCTCCGCCAGCACTCCCGAGAGCGGCAGATCGATCTTTTCGTAAACGCCGTCGAGGCCCTGCGCCTCCACTTCCTTCCGCAAGACAGGCGCCAGCCGCTGCAAGTAATCCGCGCGTTCGCCCGCTCCTCCGCCGATCGGCACGTTGAACTGCCGGAAAATCACGTCCGCAAAATTGTGGTTCGCCGTCGTCGGCCGCAGCAAATAAGAATAAAGTTGTGTCGCGTGCTCGATCTTCTCCCCGCCGCCCGCCAAAAGTTGAAACAGCTTCGGGTCATGCGCGATCTTTCGCCGCTTCTCATCCTGCACCGCCGCAGCCAGCGCCTTCATTGCCTCGCCCTTTTCGTCCGCCCAGACCGCCCGGCCCTCGCCCTCTTTGTGCGAAACCTCAATTCCCGCCACGCGCGTCCCGAATCCCTCCGCCTCGCGCTCCCCCGGCTCCAGATTCAGCCACACCGCCAGCTCTGCCTTCACCGGCAGTTTCTTCAGGTACGCCTTGAACTCCTCCACATTCGCAAACTGCGCGTAATCCTTCGCCGACGCTTCGCCATCTTTGTAGCTCACCCCTTCAGGGGTGAGGCCTTCCCCCACACCTCCGCCCACTTCAGCCCCGCTCGCCAGCAACTCCTTCAGCAACGAATTAAATCCGAGTTCCCGGTAAAGCTCCGCCAGCGCCGCCGGATCCGCCGCGCGCACCTGCAGCTTCTCCAGGTCCACCTCCAGCGGCACATCCAGATTGATCGTCGCCAACTGCTTGCTCATCATCACTTGCTCTCTCTGTTGCTGCAGCGCCTCGCGGTACCTCTTGTTCGTCACTTCATCCGCGTGATCCAGCGCGCTCTCCACGCTTCCGTACTTCTGAATCAGTTCCGTCGCGCCCTTTTCTCCAATCCCTTTCGCGCCCGGAATGTTGTCTACCGTGTCGCCCAGCAGCGCCATCAGGTCGATCACTTTCCCCGGCGGCACTCCCAGGATCTCCGTCACCTTCGCCGCATCCACAATCGTGTCTGCCTTCGCTCCACCCGATCCGGTACGTAAGATCCGCACGCCCGGATTCACCAGCTGCATCATGTCTTTGTCGTTCGATATCACCAGCACATCGATCTTGTTCGCCGCGGCCTTCTTCGCCATTGTGCCGATCACGTCGTCCGCCTCGTATCCGTCCAGCTCCAAGATCGGCATCCGCATCGCCTCGCACAACCGCCGCACATACGGCAGTTGCACACCCATCTCGTCCGGCATCGGCGGCCGCTGCGCCTTGTACTTCTCGAACAATTTGTCGCGAAACGTCGGCTTCCGCGTGTCGAACACGATCGCCAGGTACTCCGGCTCGTAATCCTTCAACAGCCTTCGCACGATATTCGCAAACAGGAACGGCACTTTCGTCGGAATACCGCTCGGCGCATTCATCCGGTTCATCGGCGCATAAAACGCCCGGTAAATGTGCGCCATCGCATCCACCAGAAACAATTTCTTCGCATTTTCGCTTTTAGCCACCATCGCGCGAGTATAGCAAAGCCCCGCGCCCGCAGCCCTCGTCAACAAAAGCGAAAGGGCGCACCGAGATGCGCCCTTTTGATGCTGTTTCTCAACAACCCGCTTAAGGCTTAGTTGCCTCCGCCGAACCCGCCGCCTGCGTCACCAGCAGCATCTGTGTGCCGCTGTCCAGATGCAGATTCTTTCCAGCCGATGTGATCACTGATCCCTGCGCCGTTCCGGCCGTCGCCGAGCTCAGGTTCACTCCCTGCATGCCAAAAACTCCCCAGCTGTTGGACATTAGTTGGCCCGTCGCGTTTAGTCCGCCCACTGCCCCCGGACCGGCCGCCGCTGTGTTCGCTGCCGAATGCCCTGTTGAGTTCAGCGCGCCGCCCGCCGTATTGCCGGCGTTCGCAGCCGTATTCGTCACTGTGCCAGCGGTCGCGCCGGCCGTGGAAGTCACGCCTCCCAGCGCACCTCCGCCGCCAGTCCGTCCGGAGCCCATCGCGGATCCTCCAGCGCCTCCCATTGCGGCCACGTCATTCCCCGCATTCGCGGCGACGGTCGATTGTCCCGACGCCAGCGCCTGAATAGCCACGTTCAGCGGCACTTCCTCCCCGTTTTTCAGAATTGCCTTGTCGAACACGATGCCCAGCGCCGAGTCCGAATCTCCCTTCGCGCGAGCCGAAGCCTGCGTCACGTGCCCCACCAGTTTCGATCCCTTCGGTATCACCGTTTTCCCGTCTGATTTTGTCGGTTCAGTTGTGCGCGCTGCAACCGGATCGCCCGGCTTCGCTTTCTTCGAATCCACGGGCGCCGTCAACTCCGCATTAATCGCCGCTCCGCTGCCGAGCGAAGCGTTGGCCTGCCCGTTTTGTGCCGAAGCGGCCGAAGCCGTCGAAGCGGAACCCGATCCCTGCGCCTGCGCTTTCCCCGCCTGCACGGAAGTCTGCCCGCTCGCTTGCGTTCCGGCCTGTGCGTCCGCTTGCGTTTGCGCGGTAGCGACGCTGGCAAACAAAATCCCAGCCACAGTTAAAAACCCAGTGCGTTTCATTTGCGAATCCTCCTCATTTCAATTGCGATCCAACGGGCTGGGCTGGCCCTACAAGACATAAGGGCAGCGACGGAGCAATTTGATAGTCGCAAATTGCGTGCCACCATTAGGCTTTTTCTTATCAATAAGTTGCAATGTGGAGGTGCTGGGAAAATCGTGCAAAACCTGTGAAATAATGTCCCGCGGTTGAAAGAATTACATGCTCTTGAATAGGGTGCGCTTCAGCCGAGAAGGCGTTAGACGATCCCCAGTGGCTTCGCCACTTCCACCAGAATATCCGCTGCCTTCAGCAGATGCCCCCGCTTGTGCGCCGCGCTCACCATCGCCCGCAGCCGCGCCTTGCCTTCCGCCACCGTTGGATAGGCCACTGCCGGCGCAAAAACTCCCGCCTCAAACAATTTCCGCGAAAATTCATACGCCTTCGCCCCGTCTCCCACGTGAATCGGCACAATCGGCGTTTCGCTGGTCTTGAACTGAAACCCGCGCTTCTTCAACTCTCGTTTGAAGAATTTCGTATTCGCCCACAGTTTCTTCACCAGCTTCTCGCCGTCCGGCGAATCCAGCAGCGCAAACGCCGCCTGGCAGGCCGCTGCCGTAGCCGGCGGGTGCGAAGTCGAAAACAAAAACGGCCGCGCCCGCAAATACAAAAAGTCAATCAAATCCCGCGAACC
Organism: Vulcanimicrobiaceae bacterium; assembly: GCA_035484435.1. Classification (GTDB taxonomy): domain Bacteria; phylum Acidobacteriota; class Terriglobia; order Acidiferrales; family UBA7541; genus Acidiferrum. The sequence continues at coordinate 4,147 of DATHOY010000163.1, forward strand.
ACACACATACCCGCCCATCGACCCGATCGCCTTGCTCAGCGTCCCCACCTGGATGTGCACGCGCCCGTGGCACTGGTGATGATCCACCGTCCCGCGCCCACCGCGCCCCAGCACACCGCTCGCATGCGCGTCGTCCACCATCATGATGCAGCCGTACTTTTCCGCCAGCGCGCACAGCTCCGGCAGCGGCGCGATATCGCCATCCATTGAAAACACGCCATCCGTAATGATCAACTTCTTCCCGGGAAACGAAGTATGCTCCTGCAAAATCCGTTCGCAGTCCGCGACATCCTTGTGCTTGAACACCTTAATCATCGCCTTCGATAGCCGCGCCCCGTCAATAATCGACGCGTGATTCAGCTCATCCGAGATAATCAGGTCCTCTTTCCCCAGCACCGCCGAAACCGTTCCCGCATTCGCCGTGAATCCCGACTGAAACACCACGCAAGCTTCCACATTCTTGAAC
>DATHOY010000164.1:0-28072 GCA_035484435.1 Vulcanimicrobiaceae bacterium
CAGCTGCCCTTTGCAGAAGGGTCACCAGTCCGCCGAACGAAAGAACAGAAGCACGGTGCCGTTCGGCCCTTTCAGTGATTCCAGCGTTTGCACGCGCCCGAATTCGTCGCGCGCGGAAAAATTGGGCGCCTTCTGGCCGACTGTAAGCCCGATAGCCATCGGCTCGGCCGAGGTGACCTGGATTTTATCTTCCTCAAGTGTCCCGCGGACGGTGACGGTGTCACCGAGGTGAGCTGTGACCTTTTCCTGCGGCTCAAGCGAGTACATCACGCGGTTGGTATCGTCGTAGAGCGCGATCTTTGCCCCGGGTACAATCTTGAAGCATTCCGGAGATTCATTGAAGGCTTCATCGGCGTTACACGCACTGGTGACAAGCACGCCGGACCAGGCGGCGGGTTTGGCTGGATTGTTCTGTCCGCCGAGGGCGAGCGAAGCCAAGAAAAGAGTCGCGCCCGCAAAAGACAGAAGCCGCTTCGTAAGCAAATTATTTTCAACCTTGGGCATCGAGTCCTGTTTTTTCATTGCATTGCAAATTCCGACGCACTATACGCCGGGCACTCCAGTCGTGCAAGTTGTGCGATTCCCGTTTGAGTCGACAGGTTTCGCAAGGTTACACCGCCGCCGCGAAATTAATGAATATGGGTTGCTGGGGCTCAAGATGAAACCCAATTGATTCGCCGGCCTCGACCAAGATGGGGGGAGTAATTGATCCCGCGATGATGATCTGGCCCGCGCGAAGCGTTTCTCCGAAATGCGCAAGCAGATTTGCCACGTGGCAGACAATGGCGATAAGTTCCCCGGTCAGCGCTTCGAACTCAGAAGTATTGGCCATTTCTGCCCCGTTGCGAAAAACGCGTGCGTTCAGTCCCGACAAAGACCCGCCGGCAAACTTCGTGTCACAACCGCCCAAAACCACATGGCGTTGGTAGATGTTTCTCGCCAGTGTGCCTTCGACATCGTCCGACGGGTGGTCCACATCGGCCAATTCGATCGCAGCTCCAAGTCCCGCAATGGCGTCCATCGTTGCCCGACGGTCATCACCCGATGCCAAATCCTTGCCCAGATAAACGGCGAGTTCGGGTTCCGCCGCGGGCTTTTTCCACCCGGAGAAAGAAATCGTGGAGCCCGATGGCACCACAGCGTCGGCCATCAGAAAACCAACCAGCGGCGCGTTAATCTGCAATCGCTCCAGAGCGGTGGGGCCGCCGAAAGCCAGCTTCCACCCGAGTGGCTTTCCGCCTGCGGCCATCAACTCGCGACGCCGGCGAAATTGCTGCTGCATTCCGTTTTCGATGCGCGGGTCTTCCCATGCCGCTTGCATTCAGCAAATCCGTCCCACGTTCAGTAGCCTTCCGGCGGAATTTCGTAACCCGCGGCTTCCAATGATCCCGCCCCGCTCCAGCCCCACACGAGCACGACGTCCTCCTTGCCAGTGTTGTCGAACCCGTGCCAGTGTCCGCGCGGAGTGAAGATGACGTCGCCTTTGGACGAAGGCTCGCGGCCTGTGTCCGTGTAGATGTGCCCGCTGCCGTTAATCACAACGAAAAATTCGTCGCAATTCGGGTGGCGATGCTTGTCATGCCGCGCCCCCGGCGGCAGCACAGTCCATCCGATCAAAAGCTTGTCGCACCCGGCGCTTTTCTGATCGATCAGAAACTGCACCTGCATGTTGATCCAGCCGTCGTCTTCGGTCAGCCCGCCGACCTTGGGCACATCGTGAAGATTGGTGCGGAATGGTTTCATTTCGACATCCCTCCCAGGCGGCGATACACCTCATAAACAGTGACGAAGTCGTGCTCCGCAAGGCCCAGGCCGCGGCAAGCGTTGAGCATTTCATTCGCGGCCGCGCCCAACGGAACGGGCACACCCATTTTTCGGCCAAGGTCCAGCGCCAGCAGCATGTCTTTCTGCTGCAGATTCACATCGCCATATGTCGCGTCGGATATGTGCCCTTCCAGAATCAGCGGCGCCCGGTAAGCCAGCACCGGCGAAGCCACCACGCTTTTCAGCATCGCATCCACCGCCACCTCGCGCGGCACGCCGCCCTTTTCCGCCAGCGCGACGCCTTCGCAAAATCCGATCACTTCGATCACCAGCGTCATGTTCAGCGCAACTTTCAACTGCACCGCAAGCCCCTGCGCCCCGATGTAAGTCACTTTCGGCCCAATCGCCAACAGCACCGGCTGCACGCGCTCAAACGCCGCTTTATCCCCGCCGACCATCACGGAAGCGTTCCCTTTTCCAATCGTCAGCGTAGTTCCGGATATCGGCGCGTCCATCATCGTCAAGCCGGCCTTCGTAAACGCCGCCCCCACCTCCCGGCTGGCGTCAGGATCGATCGTGCTCATATCCAGATAGATCGAGCCTTTGCGCAACCCGGAAACGATTCCGTTTTCACCTAACGCGATAGCTCTCACCGCGTCAGAATTGGTGACAATGGTAAAGATAATTTCCGATTCCGCCGCAAGCTGCTTCGGCGAATCGGCCCAACCCATGCCCAGTTTAAAAAGCGGCTCCGCCTTTGCCTTCGTGCGATTCCAACCCGCCACCCGGTGTCCGGCCGCAAGCAGGCGCGGCACAATCGCCTGGCCCATGTCGCCCAGGCCGATAAATCCAAGTTTCACGGCACACCCCCAGATCGCTGTCCGCTCCGGCCGCTTCGAATCCCCCGCCCGGCGCTAGTGTTTCAGGTGCTTATCGAAATAATCCATGAAGATCTGAAAGGTCTTCTGCTGGATTTCATCCGGCTGATACGAACCGTCCGGCTGATTCATGATGAAAACGTAGCCATGCACCGGGTGATTGAAGCTGGCCCATTGTACGTCTTTGCCCGCCTCTTTCATCCATTCGTAAGTCAGCTTGAAAATTCCCTGCTGGTGATCGGTGTCGCGGCCGAAAATCAGAATCGGCGTGTGGATGCGCTGGATGCGTTCCATGGCTTCCGGCTTGTTGGCGTTCTTCCGCGCCACTTCGATGTCGTTGTACTGGATCTCGTTGTCTTTTCGCGGCGCAGTCGGGCCGGTGTTCACGGTCAGGAATTCGTGGTCCGCGGGTTCGATGCACACGCCAGCCGCGAAATCGTATTCGCTGGACGCCTTCATGATCATTTCACCGCTGTGGCTCACGCCCATCGCGCCAACCGCTTTCTTGTCCACATACGGCAGCGTCTGCAGATATTTGATAATCGCAATCAGATCCTCGTGATCCAGCGTGGGGCCGGACTTCAACATGCGCCGGTCTCCGCTGATACTGTCCGGCAGATTCTGCGGCGGCTTCGAACTCTCGTACGCGTAAGGAATCTCGTTCCGGTAATTCACCGTAACCACAACATAGCCGCGCGCAATCATCCGGTCCTGCATCTGCGTCAGCCGCTCGGTCAGTTGCTCCACTTTCTTCATCCCTTCGCGCCCTTCGCCCCAACCCATCGTGATGGCGGGAAAGGGCCCATTCCCCTTGGGCTTGCGCACAAGAATGGGCACATAAATTTCGTCACGTGTCAGCACAAACGTATAGTCGCCGGGGATGTCGGACCCTTTGATCGCCTTGGTGGCCACAACATAGCCGTGCGAGGGGATCGCCTCAGCAGCCTCCCTGCCGGTGGCAAGCTGCGCCCGGGCACCGACTTCACCTACCGGAAGAAATAGCGGCCCGGCAAGCATAAGCCCGAGCCCGAACAAGACTGTCTTCAACGAAATGCGCATCCTTCACCTCGGTTCAATCTCTGGTGCGAGTGGCTGGTCTAGCAATCACTGCCCTGCGGATTGTGGTTCTACCACCGGACCTTTTGCCACGTCAACCCTTTTTGCGCTATCCTCCCTCCCCAGCACGCGTACTCGCACCGCGAATCTTGACGTTTCTTGGAGGCACCTTGAACTCATTCCGTCCATTCTTCGGCTCTGCATTGTTGTTGTTTTCGACTTCTCCTTTGCTCCGTGCGCAAGCAGCGGCTTCTCCTGACGCACCCCGCCCGCTGGTTCTCACCGAGGCGATCGCCACGTCCGGCGTGCAGGGCCGCTTCGATCATTTCGGTTTCGACGGCAAGAATCAGCTCTTCGTCGCCGCCCTCGGAAACAACACCGTGGAGGTTATCGACATCAGCGCCCGTGTGCGCTCGCACACGATCACTGGCATTCCCAATCCCCAGGGAGTAGCCTATGCCCCAGACGCGAAAAAACTTTTTGTGGCCAGCAGCAAAGGCAAATTGCGGATTTACTCCGGCGAGAATTTCGATCTCGTAAAGGAAATCGATTTTCATGGCGATGTGGACAATCTGCGTTACGACGCCGCCACTCACCGGATTTACGTCGGCTTTGGAGAAGACGAAACCGGCGCCATCGGCACAGTAGATGCCATGACCAACGAGCGCCTCCCCGAAGAATACAAGCTGGGCGCGCATCCCGAATCGTTTCAGCTGGAAACGGCCGGCCCCAACATTTACGTAAATCTCCCGGATTTAAAGCAGATCGCCGTGATCAATCGCAAGACCGGCGCGATCGCCCGCTGGCCGCTGACGCTGGAGCACAATTTCCCGATGGCGCTCGACGAAGCGGATCACCGCCTCTTTGTGGCCACGCACGAGCCGGCCCACCTCGCAATTTTCGACACGAACACCGGCCGCACCGTTGCCGAATTCCCGTGTGTGCAGGACGCCGACGACGTTTATTACGATGCGGGACGAAAAAGAATTTACGTTCCCGGCGGCGAAGGCTACATCAGCGTGTTTCAGCAGACGGACGCCGATCACTATCAGTTGCTGGCAAAAGTTCCCTCCACATTGGGCGCGCGCACGGCGGGATATTTCGGAAAAGGCCACAAAGGCTTCGACCGCTTTTTCCTGGGAGTGCCGCCGCGCGCCGATCACGGAGCCGAGATCTGGATTTACACCGTGCAGGACTGAAATCTTCGCCAACAATCTCACCAAAAATGTTCCCGGGAGATTACGTCCCGCCGGAGCCACCTCCCCGGACGCGACGAGCCCCGAGAGGTCTGTTATCTGGACCAATTTCAACCGCCGTCCAACGGCACGAGCGCCAGGATCGTCAGCAGGCACTCGCCCCCCGCAAAATTGCAATCCGTGCACCCCACAATCGACAAACTGCACATTAACATACTGTATTTCTAATAATTTAGAGCGCTACGCCAAACGGAACGAGATTCGCGGCCCCCGAGAGCATGAATAATTTTGCTCGGCCCAAGAAAGGAAATGGTTGACAACCCGCTTCGTATGATGGTACAGCGGCTATACCTATTGTGCGGGGTATGCTCCCGAGCAGGGGATTTTACAGGGGTGTGGAATGTCGAATTCTGTCTATTTGCGGAAGTCCTTTGGCCTCTTGGCTCTGATTTCAGCCGTGCTTCTCCTTTCCCTTCCGGTCTACCCGCAGGGAAACACCGGCCGCATCATCGGCGCCGTGTCCGATAAGTCGGGCACCTACATCGCCGGCGCGAGCGTGGCCGTGACCGACGTGGCACGCGGCGTTACTCAAAACCTGGTAACGGATTCCGATGGCGCCTTCGTCGCATTGAACCTGGTGGCGGGTACTTTCTCGGTCCGTGTCGAAGTGAAGGGCTTCAAGGTCTTCGAGCGGAGGAATATTCAGGTCGAAGTCGGCAAGGACTTGCGGGTAGACGTGGTCCTGCAGCCCGGCTCGGCCACCGAAACGATCACCATCACCGAAGAAGTGCCGATGGTGGACACGACCTCGACTACCCTCGGCGGAACGATCAGCAACGAAATCATCAACGACCTGCCACTGAATGGCCGCAATTACCAGAACCTGCTGACTCTGCGGCCTGGCACGACTGTGTATCCCGGTGGCGGACCGTGGACTCAGACGACCAACGGCGCACGGCCGGAGGACACTAGCTACCTGGTGGACGGCCTTAGCAACGATGAAGCTTTTATGGGATTCAGCGTGACGAACGCCGCCGCAGTCGCCGGCGATGCGGCTACGATTTTGCCCATCGACGCAATTCAGGAATTCAACACTCAGGTGAACCCCAAGGCTGAATTCGGCTGGAAGCCGGGAGCGATCACCAGTGTCGGTCTGAAATCCGGCACTAATCAAATTCATGGTTCCGCTTATGCGTTTGGCCGTTCGGATTCGTTCGATGCGCGCAACTACTTCAATCAGGTAGGAACACCAAAAACCCCGGTCGAACTGGAGCAGTATGGAGCCACAGCGGGCGGGCGCATTATTCCGGACAAACTTTTCTGGTTTGGTGGCTTTGAGTTTCGTAATTACACGGTGGGCAATTCCGTGCCGGTCAACGCCCCGACGACTGTCACCGCAGCCGGGGGGCCGGATCCTTCCGTAAGTGTTCCTGACGCGCTGGCGGAACTTGCAGCCCGCGAAATCGCATTTAGCTCTCAGAGCCTCTATCTTTTGGGCTGCCCTGCCAATATCACTGCTCCGTACACCGGTTGCACCGGGGGAGCCTACGGGCCGAACGCTACGGGTGCCAAGAACATTAATGGTGGTTTTCCAGATGTGGACTCTTCGAGGAACGCTCTCGGCAAAGTGGATTACCACATTAACGAGAAGAACACTCTGAGCGGCTCGTATTTCTTCGGCAATGACAACATCACCGCGGAAGATGCACCGGAGCTGCTCCCGGAATATGGCACAGTAGTTCATTCGCGGGCTCAGGCTGTGGCAGGCCATTATGCCTGGACGCCGAGCGCGCAATGGGCCAACGATTTGCGAGTCGGCTACACGCGCTATCACCTCACCATTATCCCCGCCAACGTTGGCATCACGTACCAACTCAACACCGGTCTCTCGCCTGAGGTGCTTGCCACTGTCGGTGGGCTGCCAAACGTCAGAATTTCTGGATTCACTGAACTCGGCGGTTTTCATAACTTCCCAAAATTGGTAGGTCCGGACAACGTGTACGATTTTGTGGACCAGGTATCGAACCTGCGCGGAAAACACGCTTTGAAATTTGGCGGTGAATTCCGCGTCGATAAAGTCAATCAGGGCACCTTCCGAGGGGGTAGAGGACGTCCCGTATTTAGAGCAGGTGATGCCTTCGCAAACTCGACTGCACTTGAGGACTTTCTGGCCGGAGATGTACATAACGCCAGCATTTTGGCCGGAAACCCGATCCGTCACATGACCCAAAATCTGTTCGCTGCATTTTTCCAGGACGATTGGCGCGTTTCGAAGCGTGTGACTCTGAACCTGGGGCTGCGCTATGAACTACAGGGCGTTCCTAGCGATTCGAACAATCAACTTGGGAACTTCCAACCTTCTGTCGGCCTGGAACAAGTTGGCAAGAATATCGGATCACTCTACAACAAAGATTACACAAACTTTGCCCCGCGTGTCGGTGTCGCCTGGGACGTTAAGGGTGATGGAAAAACTGTCGTCCGGGCCGGTGCCAGCATCGTCTATGATTTGCTTTCGATGAGCACATTCCTCTCCCAGCAAAACACCAACAATACCGTCACTCTGGGAGCCAACGTCGTTCCAACTGGTGCCGTAATTCAGGTTGGTGCTACGAGTACACCGGGTATCGGCAACATCGTCGCTTCTGGCATCACCCTCAACTCATCGCAACTCAATTGGAATGGCTCGTCGGTGGGTGGCGCGCCGATCTATCCTGCAAACCTTGTGTCTCAGGTCATGTGTGGAGACGGCACGGGTACCAATGCCGGTCCTTGCGATACCTTTGCCATGGACCGCAACTACAAGACTCCTTACGTCACCACATGGACCGTGGGGATTCAACACGCTTTCTCCGGCAAGGTCTCGCTGGATGCTGCTTACGTCGGCAATCATGGTTCTAGATTGACAGGCATTCAGGACATTAACCAGCCAGCGGTTGGTTCGGGTTGGACCCCGGATGCGATTGCTGCTGGGGCCGCCGACGGCGGCGCGGAAGCGGCGGCGCGGCCATTCACTTTGAACGGCAAGTTTCCCTATTTGGGATTCATCAACTATTACTCCAACATTTACAGGTCGAACTACAATGGTCTACAGCTCGCCCTCACGGGCCGCAACTACCACGGACTGGATTTTGTCGCGGGCTACACATACTCTCATGCAATTGACAACCAATCTTACAACTGGAACCAGTACCTTCCCAAAGACAGCTTCAACCCACAAGGTGAATACGGGAACAGTGATTTTGACATCCGGCACCGCTTCACACTCTCGCTCACTTATTCCCTGCCCAGCAAAAAGGGCTATGCACAGATGCTGGAAGGCTGGCAGGTCAATGGCATATTGACACTGCAGAGCGGTCAACCCTGGGCAGCCTTTGACACGAGCAACGACTTCAGTGGAACCGGCGAGCTTGCCGATCGTTGGGATTTCTTCGGAAATACGTCTGATTTCAAATCGGGGGGGCAGAACTCGATTCCTCTTTGTGTCGGGGACGTGACTAATCCCCTGTCCGGATCTTGCACCTATACAACACCCGGCAGTCCAGCTCCAGTCTCCCTCTCCGCGGCGCAGACCAACGCCGATTGGGCCGGATGTTTGGCACACGCAACTCCGGGCATGCTTACGTCACTTGCAATCGCAAGTGGAGGCACCGGCGGATGCTACGTCAGTCGCAACGGAAGATCCTTTTTGCTTCCGGCCGCGATTGGGACTTTCGGCACATCTGGCCGCAATATTTTCCGGGATGGCGGTTTCCACAACATGGATTTCTCGGTTTCGAAGAGTTGGAAATTTGGCGAAAGGCTCACCACACAATTCCGAGCCGAATTTTTTAACATAACCAACCATCCCAACTTTGCGAATCCGTTCGGCGCGGCCACTGGCCAGGGCACGGGCGCATCCGCCGATCCTTCGGTTGGTCCCTTTGGCTGCGGTTGCTTCACCCCTGACACCGCGTCAGCGAACCCTGTGCTAGGTTCCGGCGGGGCTCGCGCGATTCAACTCGGACTCAAGTTCCTCTTCTAGGACGTAGAGAAGGTATGAGCTACAACCGGGGCCGGACTTGTTCCGGCCCCATTTTATCTTTGGGGCGTTTGAACCGACAATTCGAAATCGCGGGTGAAAGGAATTTTCCAGAATGCGCGTTCAGAGCAATCGTTTCCTTGTTATCACTTTCCTGACTGCTTGCTTACTGATTCCAATTGCGAAGCAAAACCCTTTTGCAGTTGAAAGCGATCCGGCGGTGATGCAGGTGGATCGTGCTTTTGTGCAGGCTGCGGCGAAGGGCGATGCGGCGGCGATTGGGAAGATGGTCGATGCGGAGTTTACCTGGACGGACGCGGACGGGAAGACGCTGACGCGTGAGGAAGTACTGCGGGCTGTGCCGAAAGATGCGCTGGGCGACGAGAGCGGCGCGGAGATTAGCGAGCGGACTTATGGGCAGGTGGGGGCGGTGAATGTTGGCAGCGGGAAGATGCACATTTTGCGAATGTGGGTGCAGCGGCCGGGCGGGTGGAAACTGCTGGTGTATCACGAGGTGAAGCAACTGGAGCAGCCTTCAACTTCACCAGGATCTGGCATCAAGGACTGCGAGAACCCGTGCAAGATGGTGCCATTTAAGCCGGCGAATGAGGCGGAGCAGGCCATCATCGCTTCGTGGCAGGCTTTGGAGACCGGCGTGACCGCGCATGATGCCGATGCCTGGGCGCCGCACATCGCGGATGAGTTTGTGCAGATCAGTTCGAACAGCGACCACGTGATTTCGAAAGCCGGGCGCATCGAAACTCTTAATAAGCAGAAGGCCAGTGGAGTCGGCTCCGCCCCGACTCCGCTGGTGAGCGCGAAGATGTTTGATTTTGGCGACGCGGTGATTATGACTTGCCTGCACCAGCCGTTTTCGGGCAAGCCCATTCATGTCAGCCGGTTGTGGATCAAGCGCGACGCCAAGTGGATCATGTCCATCAGCTACCAGACGACGATCCAGGCCGCGCCAGTGAAGTAGTTTCGAAAAGTAGTTTCGAATCGATGCTCTCTCGTTCGAACGGTGCGGACATTCGAATGTTTCACGGAATGTTCCACGAGGAACAATTTGAATATGTCACTTACTGGTTATCATAATCACAAAAATTGCGTAAATGTCGGCGCGCCGACATTCCTGGCCCTCGCGCTGATCCTGTTCGCCGCCGCTCCGCTTCCCGGCGCCGACTCCGCTCCGGTGCTCCAGGCCGACAAAGCGTTCGTTCAGGCGCTTGTCCAGAAGGACGCCGCGGCCACCGCAAACTTTTTGTCCCCGGACTTCACCTGGATCGATTCAGTCGGGAAGCGCTTTTCGAGAGTGCAAGTACTCGCAAGCTCTCCCGCGGTGGCCAATGCTGATGTGGAGGCTGAGGTTCGCGTTTACGGAGAAACCGCCGTGGTCCGCGCCAATCGCGGCAGAATGAATGTTCTTCGCGTATGGGTAAAACGCGCGGAAGGCTGGCGCCTGCAGCTCTATCAGGAAGTTCTGCAAGTGGAAAAATCGGAGCCGCCCGCGGCCAGGACTTCCGCCGAATGCGTGAACCCGTGCAAGACCATTCCCTTCGAGCCGCAGACCGCGAACGAGAAAGCGGCGATCGCTTCCTGGCAAGGAGTGATGCGCGCGATGGCGGAAAGCGATGCCGACGCGTACTCGCCGCTGATTGCCGATGAATTCACCGCCACGGACACCTTCCACGACCGCCCGTTCACCAAAACGGACCGCCTGGCACAAATCAACAAACAGAAAACCACCGGAGTGCGCGCCGCCCCGCAAGAATTGGTGGCGGCAGAGATGTTTGATTTTGGCGAAACGGTGATGATGATCGCGAAGGAGCAGCGGCCCGGCGGAAAATTCTATTTCAACACACGCATGTGGGTGAAGCGCGACGCCCGCTGGCAAATGCTCTTCAGCCTAAACACGCAAATCGAATAGCCCATCCGAGTCCGTCGCTTTGTAGGGGCCGGGCTTGCCCGGCCCTCTTCGATCTCAACCCCTCCACTCACCTCTCGCCATCGATCGAGGGCGGAGCAAGCTCCGCCCCTACAAAAAACTACCGGCTTTTCAGCTTCAACACGCAGATCGAGTAGGAAAGAAACACAACTCTTCCCACGGGCTTCCCCGTAGGGGCACGACACCGTCGTGCCCTCTTTTCTTTCTGCCTGCCTTACCTACGCGCTCTGGTACAGCTTTGTCATCACGAATTCACGGTGACCAAGCGCCTCGGCGCACGTCAGCCGCCCGTTGCAGGTGCGCAGCATGATTTCGATCAACTGATCGCCGGCCTGATCCATGGTCATTTCGCGGCGCAAGATTCCCGAAACATCCAGGTCGATATGCTCGCTCATCGTGCGAGCAGTCTTTGGATTGGCGGTGAGCTTGATGACCGGCTCGATCGGATTGCCGATGACGTTTCCCTGCCCCGTCGGAAACAGATGGACAACGAAACCCGCGGCTGCTTGCAGCGTTACGCACTCCGCGGCAGCAGAGGAAGTGTCCATGTAATAGAGTCCGGGACCTTTGACCGGCGCTTCGGCGGGCTTCAGCACGTCGATGAACTTTGCTTTCTTCCCGATTTTCTGAAAATTGCCGAAGGCTTTTTCTTCGATCGTCGTCAGGCCGCCGGCGATATTTCCTTTCGTCGGCTGTGATTCGGAGAGGTCGCTGGTCTTGTGCCGCTCGATCACTTCCTGATAAGCGCGGAAGACCTGCATGAATTTTTCGCCGACCTCTTTTGTGGCGGCGCGGCTCGCGCAGACGACTTCCGCGCCAGTGAGTTCGGAGGTTTCACCGAAGCAGGTGGTGGCGCCGAGCGGATCGAGCTTGTCGATCAGGTTGCCGACCGTGGGGCAGGAGCCGAGGCCGGAGGTGGTGTCGCTCTCGCCGCACTTCGTGGAGACAAAAAGTTCCTCGATAGCGCACTCTTCGCGCTGCTTCTCGCTGGCCCACTGAACGAATTCGCGCGCTTTGCGTGAAGCGTTTGCAATCGTAGTGATGTCTCCATTTCCTTCGATCGCGAATCCCGCGACCGGCTTGCCGGTTTCGGCGATGCCGTCGACGATGCGGCCGGTCCAGCCAGGTTCAATGCCGATGACTACGCAGGCGGCGACGTTGGGATTACAACCTGTGCCGATGAGCGTGCGAAAATGAAGTTCGAGGTCTTCGCCGAATTGCAGTCGGCCGTAGGCGTGCGGAAGAGCGAGCGTGCCCTTGATATTGTTGGCGACGGCTTCCGCGGCGGCGTTGGAAAGATCATCGAGTGGCAGAATCACCACGTGATTGCGAATGCCCACGCGTCCGTTTTCCCTGCGGTATCCAAAAAACTGATAGCGTCCCATCGTTACCACCTTTTCGTTTTCATGTTGTGAACGTGCACGTGATTCCCTTTGCCGATTGCGGCGACGGCGCGGCCGACGTCGTGGCCGTATTTCAAAACCGTGTCGCCAGAGCTGATTTCCTTGAGGGCAATTTTGTGGCCGAGCGGAACGGCGTCGAGCGCCTTGAGCGAAATGGTTTCGTCGGTCTCCATGATCCACCCGGTCAGTTGCTGGCCGGCCTGGACATTTTCGACCACCATGACGCCGACGGTGTCGGCTTTGTCGTGAACGATGAAATGAGTTTCCATCTGTCGTTTCCTCTGGTTAAAGCATTTATGAAAACTTAACTGACAGCAGGCTTTTCTGCGCTCGCCTGCGGGGAGCCATCTTTCAACAAACGATGGACCTCGTCGGCGGCTTTGCTGACTTCCTCGCGAAGAATGTTTTCGGCGAGCACAGCGTCTTTCGCGCGAATTGCTTGCACAAGCGCGCGAAGATTTTTCAAACTTTGACGATCCCGCTCGGCGGAACGATTGGGGTGCGTGAGGCCCAGGCCGCGCCAGCGCCAGATGCGGCCGTGAAGAATGGCGAGCATCGAAGCAAGCGTTTCGCTTTTTGCGCCTTCAAAGAGCACTTCGTAGAAATTGTTTTTTGTTTCGAGCATGGACTCCGCGTCGCCGGAGTCGTAGGCTTTTTCTACGATGGTAAGCGCACGATCGAGGCGCGCGATTTGCGATTCGCCAGCCTGTTCGGTGAAAAGGCGCGCGGCGAGTCCTTCAAGGACAGCGCGAATGGCGTAGATGTCGCGGGCTTCTTCGACGGTGAGCGTGCGAACAATGGGTCCCTTGTTGGGAACGATGGCGACGAGGCCTTCGGATTCGAGCTGGCGAAGGGCTTCGCGAATGACGGTGCGGGAAACGCCCATCATGGCGATGAGTTCGCGCTCGACGAGGCGCTCGCCGGGATTGAGGCGGCCGGCGATGATGGACTGGCGGAGTTCGTCGAGAACCTGGCGGCGGAGGGGCGCAGCGGATTTGTGGATGGCCGCGAGAGCGGAAGAGTGGCGAAGTAAAGGGCTTGACTTCGGCATATTCTCGTAATACGATACTATGATATTATTGTGTTTGCAACTCCATTCTTTTGTTCGAGGAACCTGTGACTTCTTCTCCCGTGAAGCTGGCGATTGTGGGTCTGGGACGCTGGGCGAAAGTGCTGACCCGGGCTTCGGCTAAATCGGAAAAACTGAAAATTGCTGCCGGGTACAGCCGTTCGGCGGAAAGGCGCGAGGCGTTTCAGGCGGAGATGGGCGTGCCGTCGGCGCCGACGATGGAAACGATTCTTGGCGACAGTTCGATTGAAGGCGTGATTTTGACCGTGCCGAACGAGCAACATCTTCCGATGGCGGCGCAGGTGGCGAAGGCGAAGAAACATGTGTACACGGAAAAGCCGATTGCGAGTTCGCTGGTGGAAGGTTTACAGATTGCGGCACTGGAAAAGAAATACGGAATCACCGTTACGGTGGGGCACAGCGCACGATTGATGGCGGGAATCCGGAAGATCCGGGAAGCCATTGACGCGGGAGAGTTGGGCCGCGTGGCGTTTATCGAAGCGAATTTTTCAAACAACCGGGCGCTTGAGCTGACGCCCAAGACGTGGCGCTGGTATAAGGACAAGGCTCCCGGAGGGCCGCTTTCGCAATTGGCGATTCACCAGTTTGATGTGCTGCATTATTTGGGCGGCGACGTGGTGGAGGCGAGCGGGATGTCTTCGAAGCTTTCTCCAGTCGGCGCAGAAGTGGACGACCAGTCGATGACGTTGCTGAAATTCGCGGATGGAAAGATTGGTTACGTGGGATCGTGCTGGACTTCGCCGGGAATTTTTTCGGTGCGGGTGTTCGGGTCGAAGGGATTGATGCACTACGAGATTGATTTTGACACATGGGATACGCCGGACCAGTTGCACAAGAAATCGACGCTTTACATTCAGCGTGGGATTGACGGCTACGCGAAGCGAGAAGAATTGAAGGTTCCAGAGAGCGATATGTTTCGCGCGGAGCTGGAAATGTTCGCGGAGAGCTGCCGGACAGGGAAAGCGAATGAATTGAGCGCGCAGAACGGAAATGTGGCGGTGGCGATGGTGTACGCGGCGCTGAAATCGCTGGAGCAGAACGGACAGAGCGTTGCGATTGCGGACGTCCTGAAAGACGCGCAGAGCCGGGTGACGGAGTGACGGGAGGGCCGATGCTTGCGAGCCGGTATTTTGTGGATTTGACGCAGCCGGAGATTGCGGGGCAACTGAAGAAGAACCCGCTGGTGATTTTGCCGCAGGGAAGTGTGGAGCAACATGGGCCGCATCTGCCAACGGGGACGGATATTTTTGCGTCGAATGTGATCGCGCATGCGGTGGCGGAGCGGATGGATGGGCTGGTGCTGCCCGGCGGGCCACTGGGCGTGACTCCGCTGC
This sequence comes from Vulcanimicrobiaceae bacterium, assembly GCA_035484435.1. Taxonomy (GTDB): domain Bacteria; phylum Acidobacteriota; class Terriglobia; order Acidiferrales; family UBA7541; genus Acidiferrum. Next base: position 14,685 of record DATHOY010000164.1, read on the forward strand.
ACATGCCGTTTGAGGGGACGATCACGCTTTCGCCGGACACGTATATGAACGTGGTGAAAGAGACCTGTGCTTCGGTGGCGCAACACGGAGCGAAGTATCTTTTGATTTTGAACTGGCACGAGCTGAACATTCCGCCGCTGGGAGTTGCGGCGGATTTGCTGCACCGCGAGTATGGGATGACGGTGCTGACGGTGCAGGCGTGTTTTGTGGCGGAAGATATGTTCGGCAAGGAGTGCGGCGGATTGACGCACGGCGGGGAGATCGAAGCGCTGGCGGTGCTGGCGTATCGTCCGGACCTGGTGCATCTGGAACGGATTGATTATTCTTCGGACCACGCGCACGGGCATAAAGTGGATGCGCTGCGGCGGACGCGGAGTTACCAGCCGGTGCTGACGGATGTGCGATCGATTGCGCCTACGGGATGGTATGGGAGTCCGCAACACGCGACGATTGAGAAGGCGCAAAAGATGCTGAACAGCGTTGCGGATTCGATTGCCACGGAGTCGGCCGAGATTTTCAAGCAGTTGGATAAGATTCAGGGCGGGACGGCGGAACTGCGGCAACTGAGCAAGGTGCGTTGATGGCGCAGCTGTTCAAGCAAGGCGAGGCGAAAGAGCTTGGCCTGCCGGGGCGCAGGGCGATGGAGATTGTATCGGGAGAACGCGGGGCGCGCGGAGTAACGCTGCGGCTGGTGGAGATTCCCGTAGTGAAGCCGGGAGACACGCCGCGGGCGCCGCACCATCATTCAGAGTTTGAAGAGTGCATCTACACGCTTTCGGGGTGCGGAACAACGTTCGCGGACAGCGGCGAATACGAAATGCGGCCGGGGGACACGTTGCTGATGCCTCCAGGCGAAAAACATGCTACACGGAACACCGGCAACGAGCCGCTGGTGCTGCTGTGCTTCTTCCCTGTTGCGGACGTAGCCGGAGCCACGCAGGAACCCGGAGTTTCTCTGAGGACACCCAAAAAATCATGAGCATTGATGTGCTGTGCCTGCGTCCTGAAGCGGATTTCAAGCGAGTGGGAGCGATGCCGCCCGAGTCGTTGCAAATCGCTTATCGTTCACCGAGCGATGAGGACGTGGCGGAGCTGATGAAAGAGGCGCGGGCGCTGGTGATTCCCGCGGTTGGGCCAAAACTTCCGAACACGCTTTTCGAAAATACGAGCGTGAAGTTTGTGCAGGTGACGGGGGCGGGGCTGGACCGGCTGGATGTGGAATTTCTGCGGGAGCGAGGCATTGGCGTGGCCAATGTTCCGGGCGGAAGCAACGAATCGGTGGCGGAATACGCGGTGACGACAGCAACCGTCCTGCTACGCGGATTTTTCTGGGGCGACACGGAGATACGCAAAGGCAATTACCGGGAATTCCGGGCTCGACTGATCGCCGACAATTTGCAGGGGCTGGACGGACTGACCGTGGGAATCATCGGGTTTGGCGTTACCGGGGTAGCGGTCGCCGCGGCATTTCAGAAACGTGGCTGTCTGATTTTTTATTACGATCCGGCGCCGCGCGATCCGCGAACGGCAGAGGCGGTGGGCGCGAAGGCCTGCTCGATGGAAGATCTTTTCCAACTAGCCGACATCGTGACCTTGCATGTGCCCCTGTTGCCAGACACGACCGGAATGATCGGGCGGCGGGAACTGGCGATGATGAAAGACGGGGCAATTTTGATTCAGGGCTCGCGCGGCGGCGTGGTGGACGAAGCGGCGCTTGCGGAAGCGTTGCAGAGCGGGAAGCTCGGCGGAGCTGCGGTGGACGTTTATTCCACCGAACCGCCGACGGAGGAGAATCCCCTGCTGGCATTGAAAGGCGAGGCGGCGCACCGCATTTTGTTTACGCCGCATGTTGCGGGGGTGACGCGGCAGTCGGCGGCGTATCTTTTCCGGACGGCGTGGCGGAACGTGGAACGCGCGATGGGCGGGAAAGAGGCGCCGCTGTACGTTGTGAGCTGAAATGCTGTGGAAGGAACAAGTGCGAAGAGATTTCTCCGGGGCTTCCGCCAAAAAACTGGCGGACGCGAAATGCGCGAAAGCCCAGATCGTCCGGCCTTTCAATGTCGGAGCTAAAGCTCCGACCCCCTAAAGTCACGGAGAGAACCGAGTGGCGAAAGCAGAATCGATGCGAAGAGCCAGGCCGTGGTACACGATTCTTTACGTGCAGGTGCTGATTGCGGTGGTGATCGGCTGCGGGATCGGGGGATTTTTCCCGAAAACCGGGATGGCGCTGAAGCCGCTGGGCGACGCGTTCGTGTCGTTGATCCGGATGATGATCGCGCCGGTGATTTTCTGCGTGATTGTGCAGGGAATCGCGTCGATGAGCGACCTGAAGAAGGTCGGGACACTGGGCGTTAAAACGCTGATCTATTTTGAATTGGTTTCGACGCTGGCGCTGATTATCGGAATCGCGGTGGCGGTGGTTTTTCATCCGGGCGCCGGGCTGAACATTGACGCGGCGACGCTGGATCCGAAGGCCGCGGCGGTGTTTGTGGGCCGCGCGAAAGAGACCGGATTTATTCCATTCCTGCTGGGTTTCATTCCAAAAACATTTATTGGGGCGCTGGCGGACGGCGAAGTGCCGCAGGTGCTGCTGATTTCAATTTTGACGGGATTCGCGATTGCGAACATGGGCGAGATCGGAAAGCGGGCGTTGGGTGGAATTGAGGTGGCGAACAAGGTGGTGTTTGGGATTGTTCGGATCGTAGTGCGGGCCGCGCCGCTGGGAGCGCTGGGCGGAATGGCGTTCACGGTGGGAAGTTATGGAGTGGCGTCGCTGGCGAACCTGCTGAAGCTGATGGGGACGTTTTACCTGTCGAGCTTTTTGTTTGTGGTGATCGTGCTGGGGATCATTGCACGGCTGGCGGGATTTTCGATTTTCCGGTTTCTGGCGTACATCAAGGATGAGTTGCTGATTGTGCTGGGGACGAGTTCGTCGGAAACGGTATTGCCGGACATGATGCGCAAGCTGGAGGGGTTGGGGGCTTCGCGTTCGACGGTGGGATTAGTTTTTCCGACAGGGTATGTGTTCAATACGGACGGGACGAATATTTATCTGACGCTGGCGGCGTTGTTTCTGGCGCAGGCGACGAACACGCATCTTTCGCTGGGGCAGATCAGCGGGATTTTATTGTTCGCGCTGGTGGCGTCGAAGGGCGGGTCGGGGGTTACGGGGACGGGATTTGTGACGCTGGCCGCAATTCTGGCGGCGGTGCCCTCGATTCCGGTGCAATCGCTGGCGCTGCTGGTGGGGATTGAGAAGTTCATGAGCGAGTGCCGGGCGCTGACGAACGTGGTGGGAAACGGAGTGGCAACACTGGTGGTGAGCCGCTGGCAGGGGGAATTGGATGTGGAGAACATGCGGCGGGTGATGGAGAAGCCGCCGGAGAACTCTGAAACGATTTCCGGCTGAATGACGTTACACTGTCGGGAGCCGCTTGCAGCCTGTGCGCGGCTTGGAATTTTTTTCAACTGGGGGAGTTATGCCCGCCACTGCGATTGCTCGCCGAACATTTCTGAAAGTTTCCGCTGTCAGCGGCGGAGGATTTTTGCTGGCTTGCCGTTTGCCCGGCCTTGCGGATGCGTTGACGGGGCAAGCAGCACAGGCGCCTGCAGCGGCATTTATTCCGACGGCGTTTGTGCGCGTGACGGCGGACGGGATTGTGACGATTACAGCGAAGAATCCGGAGATTGGGCAGGGCGTGAAGACGCATCTGCCGATGCTGATTGCGGAAGAGTTTGATGTGGACTGGAAAGACGTGCGGATCGAGCAAGCGGACCTGGATGAAACGAAATATGGCGTGCAGCGGGCGGGTGGAAGCACGGCTACGCCGATCAATTGGGATCCGTTGCGGAGAGTGGGGGCGGCTTGCCGGCAGATGTTTGTTGCGGCGGCGGCGCAAGACTGGAAAGTGGCGGAATCGGAATGCGAGACGGCTTCGGGGCGCGTGATCCATAGCTCTTCGAAGCGGTCGATTAATTACGGGGCGCTGGCGGCAAAGGCGGCGACGATGCCGGTGCCGGATTTGAAGAATGTGCCGCTGAAGGATCCGAAGAATTACAAGATTATCGGCAAGGCGACGATGGGCGTGGATGTGCCGTCGATCGTGGCGGGAAAGCCGATTTACAGCATTGATTTTCGCGTGCCGGGAATGCTGTGGGCGGTGTATGAGAAGTGCCCGGTGTTTGCGGGGAAAGTAGTAAGCGCGAATGTGGACGAGATCAAGGCACTGCCGGGCGTGAAGCAGGCGTTTGTGATTGAGGGGACCACGGAACTTTTGGGATTGCATGCGGGTGTGGCGATTCTGGCGGAGAACTGGTGGCAGGCGAACAGCGCGCGGAAGAAATTGCAGATCAAGTGGGATGAGGGCGCGACGGCGCAGCAGAGCAGCGAGGGATTTTCGCGGCGGGCGCAGGAACTTTCGAAACAGGCACCGGCGGTGATGCTGCGGAAGGATGGCGACGCGGAGAAGGAGTTGCAGTTGGCGGCGAAGGTTGCGGAGGCCGCGTACGAATACCCGTTTATTGCTCATGCGCCGATGGAGCCGGAAAATTGCCTGGCGCATTTTCACGATGGGAAGCTGGAGTTCTGGTCGCCGAGCCAGACGCCGGAAGCGGGGCGGCTGCAGGTGGCGAAGGTGCTGGGAATTCCGCACGACGACATCATTGTGCATTTGAAACGCGCGGGCGGAGGATTTGGGCGGCGGCTGACAAACGATTACATGCTGGAAGCGGCGGCGATCGCGAAGCAGGCTGGTGTGCCGGTAAAACTGCTGTGGACGCGCGAGGACGATTTCCATCACGATCACTACCGGCCGGCGGGATTTCATTTCCTGAAAGGCGGAGTGGACGCTTCGGGAAAAGTGGTGGCTTGGAAGAATCATTTTGTGACGTTTGGAGAAGGCGAGACGTTCGCGCCTTCGGCGAATATTCCGGGGAATGAATTCCCGGGAACGTTTTTGGCGAACTTCCATTTTGGGGCGTCGCTGATGCCGCTGGGCGTGCCGACGTACGCGCTGCGGGCGCCGCGGAGCAACGCGTTTTCGTGGGTGTTTCAATCGTTTACGGATGAGTTGGCTCATGCGGCGGGGAAAGATCCGGTGGAGTTCCGGCTGGAACTACTGGGGCTGCCGCGGATTGCCACGCCGGATATTAAGCCGGATCAATTTTCGAGCAACATGGATGGGGCGCGGATGCAAGGCGTGGTGCGACTGGTGGCGGAAAAATCAGGATGGGGCAAGAGGAGTTTGCCGAAGGGCACGGGGATGGGCGTGGCATTCCAGTTTTCACACCGCGGATATTTTGCGGAGGTGGTGGAACTGAGCGTGGACGCGAAAAACGCGGTGAGAGTGAACAAGATTTGGGTGGCGGGAGATATCGGGAGCCACGTTATTAATCCGGGCAACGCGGATAATCAGGTGCGCGGAGCGGTACTGGAGGGGTTGAGCTCGGTGATGAGTTATGAAATTACGATTGACCGCGGGCGGGCGGTACAGAGCAATTTTCATGAGTACACACCTATGCGGATGAATCAGTTGCCGCGGGAGATTGAGGTGCATTTTCTGCGTACGGATAATCCGCCGACGGGACTAGGAGAGCCCGCGCTGCCGCCGGTTTTGCCGGCGGTTTGTAATGCGATTTTTGCGGCTACAGGGAAGAGGATACGGTCGTTGCCGTTGGCTAAACATGGGTATAGCTGGGCCTGATGCAAAAAAGCGCCCGCTTCCCTTCCTCCGTCAGGGCAAGCAGAAAGCGGCCGCTACATGGGCGGTACTTCTAGATTTCTTACGAGCCAGGGGACTAGGATTTTACGGAAGATCACTGGGTCGGGCCAGATTTTTACCTGGCGACCCAAGTGACCTCCTTGCGGGTTGATCCAGGCTTCTTTTGGAACGTCGCCGCTGCTTAGGAGCAGGTAGGCGTCGGAGATCGGAACTTGCGTGTCTTGCGCGCCGGCGATGATGAGCATCGAGGTTGTCGGCTTCCCCAATAAATGTTGATTGACCAGTGAGAGTTTCGGCAGGATTTCGCCCAGGTCTTCGACTTTGTTTGCGCCCTCGAAGATGGACATGAGGGCGGGGCCGAGGCCGAAGAGATATTCGCGGTTGCCGAGAGTTTTTTGCAGGACGAAGTTTTTTTCGAAGGTGGCGTCGACCGGGGGCGATTGTGCGACGACCGCTTTGAGGCGCGCGCGTTCGACGATGGCGAGCTTTGTGGCCCAGTAGGCGCCGAAGCTTTGGCCGTCCACGCCGATGCGGGATTTGTCGACTTCGGGGCGCGTTTGCAGATAGTCGATTACTTTGGAGAACATGCGGTCGGCGGTTTCGCTGGCTTTGATGGGAGCCTGGCCGGTGCCTGGGGAATCGACGCCGATGTAGCCGATGCCGGAGCCAAGAACTACGCCGAAATTTTCGGTGAGGTCTTCTTTGCGGCTGTCGAGGCCGCTGATGGCGATGACCATCGGTACGGGGCCTTTGGCGTTTTTGGGGAGGCGGAGGTAGCCGACGATTTCGGAATTTTCAAACGGGATGCGGACGACTTCGAGCGGCGGGTCCATCATTTTCGCGTGGGCGAGGAACGCTTCGAGGGCTTTGGCGTAGGCGCGTTTTTTTCCGGCGGAGGCGGGAACCGGCCACCGCGCAAATGAATAGAGGCGCCAGGCGCGGACGAAATTTTTGTCTGCTTGCGCGGGATTGCTGGCTAGGAGCGAGTTCCCTTCTGTCATGTAACGGTCGGCGACGGCACTGAAGGCGGCCGCCCATTCGTCGTTGTCGGTGGTGTTGATGTGCGAGAAGGCTTCGCGGACGTCGGCGGGATCGAGGCCGATGAGCGGGTACATACCGTTTTCGGCGCGCTTGATAGCTTCGGATTTGATTTCGTCGAGGGTGCGCTCTTTTTGCGGTTGCTGCTGGGCGTTGATGATGGATGACATCGCAATTAAGGTCAGACCTGCAAGAAAATAAAGGATTGTTTTTTTCAACGGAGATCTCCTCGTGTGGTTACTTCGCTTTCGCTAGGGCTGCCTGGTAGTAGGACGGGTCGTAATATTTATCGGGGGAAGGCGGGTGGCCGCCCCACTGGCCTTCGACTTCGGCGCGCAATTTCAAAACGTTTTCGAAGCCGCGGAGGTCGAATTGCGCGTCTTTGGCGAAGCCACCGGGGTGGGTGATGCTGATGTCGAAGTCTTCGGCGGCGATTTCCGGGGCGAGATGATATTGGGCGGCGAGGAGATCGATGACTTGTGGCTTGTTGGCGGGATTGAGGAGCCAACGCTGGGCTTCGATGCAGGCGGAAAGAAACGCGACTAACAGATCGCGATGATCTTTCGCCCAGGCGCGCTGGGTGAAGACGCCCGCGGCCTGGTAGGGGCCGATTATTTGTTGGACCGAGCCGAGGCTTACGAAGCCTTCTTTTTTGGCTGCCAGCGATACTGGAGGGCCAAGCATGGAGCCGGCGAAATCTTTGTTTTCCCGCATGGCGATGAGGCGTTGCGGGGTGGCGCCGAAGGGTTTGATTTCGTAGTCCTTGCCGGCGGTGAGGCCGCTTAGCGCGAGGATTTTTTTCATTTGCAGGGCGTAGGCGGTGTTGGGGGCGTCGACGATTAGGGTTTTGCCGCGGAGGTCGGCGATGGATTTGATGTCCTTTTAGGCGATGAGTTCGTTTTGGGAGCCTTCGCCGCCCATGACGATGACGACGTCCTGGTGAGCGAGTTCGACCATGGCGACGGCGTTGTCGACGGCGAGATAGGCGACGTCGCCTTTTCCGGCGGCAAGATCGGCGCGGAGTTCATCGGAGTTTTTCTTGTTGTCGTTGACGACTTCGAGGCCGTATTTGGTGAAGAGGCCTTGCTTGTCGGCGACTACGAATTGGATTGGGCGGCCCAGTAGGGTTAGGACGTGGATTTGTTGTGTGGCTGGGGTTTGCGCGTGGGCGGCGACGGAAAAAAGAAGAGCGCACAGGTGAATTCCCAATTTCGCGGGACGAAAGAGCTTCATTGCTATTCTCCTAAACTCATCGGGGTCAGTTGACACTTGCGTACAAACAGAACGTGGGTGTCGCCGCCACAGCGGGCGGGGCGAGCCCCGCCCCTACAAATTGGGATCAGGGGGCGCCTTCGTTTAGTTTGTCTAGCGACCATTCTGTCACGGGCATGGGGTCGAGGATCGGTTTGCCTAGATTGGGACAGCTGAGGGCGTAGAGGCCGGTGTCGGTGGCGGCCCAGATGATGTTGCGATCCCATTCGATGAAGACGTTGTCGACGGTGCGGTCGTAGCTGCCGAATTTCTTGAGGTCGCCTCCCTGGGGTGGAACGAAGTAGGCGACTTCTTCGGGTTTGTAGAGATCGCCGATGTCGTAGCAGCGGAGGCCGGCGATGAAATAGGAATAGGCGATGAATTCCTGGCGGGGTTTGCCGGGAGCTTTGAGGTGGGGAGGATTGTGAGCGCCGAAGCGGCCGCGCTTGAAACAGAAATCGCGGTAAGGGGCTTCGGGCGGAGGAACGGGGCGTGGAAGTTGCGCGACGGGGACGGGATGGGCTTCGTCGCGAATGTCGATGACCCAGTTGGGGAGATAGATCTGGTTGCAATCGGAGTTGGTGGTTTCGCCGTTGGTGATGACGAAGCCGCGATCCAGGATGCCGCAGTAAATGGTGTGGAAGGCGATGCCCATGCCGGAATATTGGGCGGGAGGTTCGAAGCGGCCGATTTCTTTTTGATGCTGGGGATCGGAGAGATCGAGAATGATGAAGCCGTTGCAGCCGAAAGCGCCGTAGCCGCGATTGCCGCCGTCTTCTATTTTCTTGGGGACGTAGACGGGGCCGTGGAGGCCGGCGAAGGGAGTCTGGTCCGCGACAACTTTGGGAGGAACTAGTTTTGACCAGATCCACTTGTTGTATTCGGCTTCTTCGCCTTTGCGGGAGCCGGGAACCCACCACATGGAAACTTCCTTGGCGCTGGCGGGGTCGGAGGCGTCGACGATCATGTTGCCGTTGACCAACTGGCGGAAGTAGGAAGGCTGGTGGATGTAGGATTCGTCGGGGGCGGTGTCGAGATAGGCATACTTGCCGCCGTCGTAGTAGTTGCGATGGGTGCCCTGGCCGGTGGCGCCGGTGCTGAATTCGGAAAGCTTCACGATTTTGGAAGGGTCGGTGGCGTCGTAGAAGCGGACGCCGCGGAGGCCTTTGAAGTTTTTGCGCTTGTCGTCGAGATGCGGGTCGTCGTACTTGCCCATTGGAGCTTCGGGAGTGGAATCCGTGATGGGAGTTTGGGAGCCGGTCATGAGGATCCACTTTTTGAGGCTCTTGTTGTAGGCGACCTGAACCTGGCCGCCTTCGAAGCCGCCTTTGTTGAACATGGCGGGCTTGCGGACATTGCTGACGTCGAGGACGTCGCCCTGCTGGAAAATGTAACGGCGGTCTCCGGCGGACATCATCTGCATTTTGCCGTGACGTGATTCGCCGGGGCCGATGTGGGCCAGGACCTCCATGTTACGGATGTACATGCGGCGGTCGAGGTAGGAGATGCTGTTGGGGCTGGGATGGCCGTGGTGATCGGCGAGAGCTGAGAGGGGAGTTGTGGCAAGGGCCAATCCCGCACCGGCTGCCGTGCGAAGAAAACTGCGGCGCGAGGGGGCAAAGAGACTTTCCCGGGAATCTGGTTTGGCGCCGGACTGCGCTTGCGGCGGACGGGCGGCTTTCTTTCGTTTCATTCGTGGCTCCTTGGACTGGGCCTGGCGGGCACCTGGCTCCGGCAGCAGGCAATTCGGGAACTGGGCGGGTTGCCGAGGCTTGGGAGGTTGTCCCGGGAGCCGAGAGGGCAAGTAGGCCAAGTCCACCGTAAAGAGGTAGGACCCCTGTACCACTTTGAGAAGGAGAGTGTCAACGATTAAATTCAATGAATCATGAATATCGATGGATGGACTGTACAGGGAGGGGGGTGATTTGGTATGTTGGTAGGACCAATTAGGATTCTCTGTGACGAATCCTTCCGAACGGCCCAAACATCTGGGCCAGGTAGCGTTGGGGAGGCCAACCATGGCGATCGCCACAATCAACCCGGCAACAGGGCAAGTGATCAAGTCATTTGACCCGCTGAGCGCCGCGGCCATTGAAGCAAAACTCCAGAAAGCCATAGAAACCTTCGGCACTTATCGCCATACCTCTTTTGCGCAGCGTGCGGAGTGGATGCAGAAGGCCGCGAGCATTTTGGAGAACGAGAAGGAAGCGTTCGCCAAGGTGATGACGATGGAGATGGGCAAGACACTGCGCTCGGCGGTGGATGAAGCGGCGAAATGCGCCTGGGTGTGCCGGTATTACGCGGAACATGCGGAGAAGTTTCTGGCGGACGAAGTGGTAGAGACGGGGGCGAAGCAGAGTTACATCCGGTACCAGCCGCTGGGGCCGGTGCTGGCGGTGATGCCGTGGAATTTTCCGTTCTGGCAGGTGTTGCGCTTTGCGGCGCCGGCTTTGATGGCGGGGAACGTAGGGCTGCTGAAGCACGCGTCGATCGTGCCGCAGAGCGCGCTGCTGATCGAAGATATATTTCGCCGGGCGGGCTTTCCGGACGGTGCGTTTCAGACTTTGCTGATCGGTTCGAAGGAAGTGGACAAGATTCTGGGCGATCCACGGGTGATGGCGGCAACGCTTACAGGCAGTGAACAAGCGGGTATTGAGGTGGGTATCGGCGCGGCGAAGAGAATCAAGAAAGTGGTGCTGGAGCTGGGGGGAAGCGATCCATTTATAGTGATGCCGAGCGCGAACCTGGAGACGGCGACGAGCACGGCGGTGAAGGCGCGGATCTTCAACAACGGGCAGTCATGCATCGCGGCGAAGCGGTTTATCGTAGCGGAGAGCATCGCGGAAAAATTCGAGAGCCTGTTTGCGCAGAAGATGGCGGCGCTGAAGGTGGGCGACCCGTTCGACGCGAGCACGGAAGTGGGGCCGCTCTCGACGCCGCAAGGAGTGGAAGACCTGGTTCGCGACGTGCGGAAATCCGTGGAAGCAGGGGCAAAGATTCTGACGGGCGGAAAACCGCTGGACCGGCCGGGGAATTATTATGCGCCGACGGTGCTGGTGAACATTCCGAAGGATTCACCGGCTTACAAGGAAGAGATGTTCGGGCCGGTGGCGAGCGTTTTTCGGGCGAAGAACATCGACGACGCGATTCGAATCGCGAACGACAGCCGGTTTGGGCTGGGCGCCAGCGCGTGGACAAACGATGCCGTCGAGCAGCGGAAATTCATCGATGAGTTGGATGCGGGGATGGTGTTCATCAACAAAATGGTGGCATCGGACCCGCGAATACCGTTCGGAGGGGTCAAGTGGTCAGGCCACGGACGGGAGTTGGGGGCGTGGGGGATCCGGGAGTTCACGAACATCAAGACGGTATGGGTGGAGCAGGGCTAAGTTGGAGGCCAGGTTAGGGGTAAGAAAGGGTTGCGGAGGAGAGATGGGAATGGTAGCTTGGTCCGACAACTCGACCATATCTCGATCTGCCTGGTTCGCCGCCCATGATGTCCCCTACCGCGCGGGGTTCAGATCAATGCGTCGACTGACTGTGTGCGGCTTCGGAGGTTGAGATGTACAAAATCATTCGGGCCTCTCGCCTTTACGAACAAATCGTCCAGCAAGTTGAAGAATCGATCCACAAGGGCGCGCTGAAACCGGGGGACCAACTGCCTCCCGAGCGCGAACTGGCGGAGCAGTTTGGAGTGAGCCGGACGGCGGTGCGCGAAGCGGTGAAGACGCTGCGCGAAAAGGGACTGGTGGAAGCGTATCCGGGACGCGGAACGTTTATAACGGACGGAAGTTCGAACACGATGAAGCAGTCGCTGCACCGGATGATGCGGTCCGGAAATGAAGGATTCGCGTCTCTGGCGGAGGTGCGGGAAATTCTGGAGCCGGAGATTGCGGCGCTGGCGACTACGAGGGCCGACAAAGAAGTTCTGGCAGCGATGAAGGAACAGGTGGAAGTGATGGACGCGTCGAAGACGGATCCGGACGCGTACATCGAAGCGGACTTGGATTTTCACCTGGCGCTGGCGGAAGCGGCGGGGAATCCGATCATCCTGTCGTTGATTGATTCGATTGTGGGATTGTTGCGCGAGCAGCGCATGGGGATTTTCCAGGTGAAGGGCGGGCCGGATCGCGGGCAATATCACCACAAGAAAATTCTGGAAGCCATGGAGCACCGAGACTCCGCGGGAGCGCGGGAGGCGATGAAAGCGCATTTGAAGCAGGTGCGCGAGGATTCGCGGAACGCACCGAGCGAATAATTCAAAAAGATTTGACGGCGAGAGCGATTCAGGAGAGGTGAGGTCTTGGCAAAATTAGGGTTCGTGGGCCTGGGAGTGATGGGCAGCGAGATGGTGAACCGGCTGCTCAGCAAAGGGCACAGCGTTACGGGGTGGAACCGGACGCGTTCGAAAGCGGAATGGCTGATCAAGAAGGGGATGAAGTGGGCGGATTCGCCGCGGGCGGTGGCGGCGGAATCGGATGTGATTTTTTCGATGGTGACGAATTCGGCGGCGCTGGGCGCGGTGATGAACGGGCCGGATGGAATGATTGCCGCGGCGACGCCCGGGAAGTTGTTCGTCGATATCAGCACGGTGAGCCCGGCATACAGCCGGGAGATCGCGGGGAAAATCCGGGAAAAGGGCGGCGACATGGTGGATGCGCCCGTCTCCGGAAGCGTGATTACGCTGCAGGAGGGGAAACTCTCCGTGATGGTGGGCGGGCGCAAGGAAACGTTTGAGAAAGTGAAGCCGCTGCTGCTGGATATCGGGCCGAAGGTTACGCATGTGGGCGACAACGGCCTGGCGCTGGTGATGAAGATTGGGACGAATTTGAGCCTGGCGGTGCAGATGCTGGCGTTCTGCGAAGGCGTGCTGCTGGCGGAGAAGGGCGGGATTGCGCGCGAGGTGGCGGTGGAAGTTCTGACGCACAGCGTGATTGCGTCGCCGATGGTGCAGTATCGCGGGCCGTTTGTGCTGAAGCAGCCGGCGGAGGCGTGGTTCAACGTGAACATGATGCAGAAAGACATGCTGCTGGCGCTGGAATTGGGGCGGCAACTGGACGTGCCGTTGCCAACGACGGCGGTGACGAATGAATTTTTGACGGCGGCGCGCGGGATGGGGCTGGTGGATAAGGATTTTGCGGTGGTGTTCGACGTGTTGGCACAGATGTCCGGGGTGAAGGCATGAAAACGGTTACGGATTCTGCGAAGACGGAAAATGGAGTGGCGGCGGAGCTTGGGCTGCGGTTGTACCGGCAGATGGTGCGCATCCGCCTGTTTGAAGAGCAGGTGAATGAACTTTACACACGCGCACTGATGCCGGGGCTGGCTCACCTGTATATCGGCGAGGAAGCGGTTGCGGTCGGGATTTGCGAAGCGCTG
>DATHOY010000165.1:0-3316 GCA_035484435.1 Vulcanimicrobiaceae bacterium
CTGTTCGCGGTCGATGCGCAGTCCGGCGTCTTCCACGTCGAAGGCGGCGTTGTAGAAGGCGTCGACGATCTGGCGCTTGGCGGTGGCGGGATCGGGAGCATTTTGCGCAGCGGTGGTCAGCAGGCCAGCGGAAGCGAGGCCGATGGCGAACTGTCGGCCCGCGCCCGTGTGATACGCGCCGGGGAAAAAGGCGGAGTAGGGTGGGACGCTGGCGTTAGCGGCGAAGTGGAAATTGCCTTCACTGTGATCGGTGGTTTCGGAGAGTTTTTTGATCAGGCGGGCGGCGGCGTTGACGGCGGGCCAGTTGATGCCGGCGTCGTTGGTGATGGCGAGGCTGCCGAAAATGTTTTTGGTATTTTGCAGGACGGCGGCAAGGAGATCGGCCTGGGCGTCGCCGTCCTTGCCGGCGAGATAGGCGGAGCCAATCGAAAGGCGGACATGATACTGGTCGGCGATGCCGTCGAGATTTTTGAAAAAGCGGACCGCTTCGTCGCTGGACAGACCCTTGGTGTATTCCGGGAATGGCTGGGTCACGATGCGCAGCGTTTCGACGGTGTAGCCGCGGGACTCGAAAACCGTTTTCGCGTAACCGAGGAACTTCGCGGTTTCGGCGAACTGCAACTGGTATTGCGCACGGTCCAGGTTGATGAAGGCGGTGATGGTGCGCACGTGGGGTTTGGCGTCAGCGGCAGCCTTTGCCGGCGAGGCGGGCGTCTGGGGGAAAGCAGATAAGCTGAACGCGATAAACGCGAGCAGGAGAGCGGCGAAATGCCTGGCGTGGTTTTTCATGGGATTACACAAAGGCGGAAATACCGGTGATTTTTTCTCCGATGATGAGTTTGTGAATGTCGTTGGTGCCTTCGTAGGTGTAGACGCTCTCGAGGTTGTTCATGTGCCGCATGATGCAGTAGTCGTCGACGATGCCGTTGGCGCCCAGAATGTCACGAGACTTGCGCGCGGTTTCCAGCGCGATGCCCACATTATTCATTTTCAGCATGGAGATGTGCGAGGCGTCGGCCTTGCCTTTGTCTTTCAGCCGGCCGACGTGGAGCGCGAGCAACTGCCCTTTGACGATTTCGGTGATCATCCACGCGAGTTTTTCCTGCACAAGCTGGTGCGAGGCGATGGGCTTGTTGGCGAATTGCTTGCGCGTCTTCGCGTATTGCAGCGCCGTGTCGTAGCAGGCCATAGCCGCGCCGAGAGCGCCCCAGCCAATGCCGTAACGCGCTTGATTCAGGCAACTCAGCGGCCCACGAAGGCCGGTGACGCCGGGAAGAAGATTTTCTTCAGGGATCGCGCAATCGCTGAACGAGAGGCCAGAGGTGACAGAAGCGCGCAGCGACCATTTGCCGTGGACGTCCCAAGCCTTGAAACCGGGCGTGCCTTTTTCCACCAGGAAGCCGCGGATTTTTTCGTCTTCGGTTTTGGCCCAGACGACCGCGACGTCGGCGAGCGACCCGCTAGTGATCCACATTTTTTCACCGTTCAGGATGTACTGGTTGCCCTTTTTCACCGCGCGGGTCAGCATGCCGCCGGGATTCGAACCGAATTGCGGTTCGGTGAGGCCGAAGCAGCCGACGGCGTTACCGGATTGCAGCCGCGGCAGCCATTTGTCTTTTTGCGCGTCGCTGCCGAAGGAATGGATCGGATACATCACCAGTGCGCCCTGTACGGAAACGAAACTGCGCAAGCCGGAATCGCCGCGCTCAAGTTCCTGGGTCATCAGGCCGTACGCGACATTGGACATTCCCGCGCAGCCGTAGCCGTGAAGATTGGCGCCAAAAAAGCCGAGTTCGCCGAGTTGCAGGATCAGGTGCTTGGGAAATGTGCCTTCGCGGCTGTGTTTTTCGATCATGGGAATAATTTCGTTGTCGACGAACTGGCGCGCGGTCTGGCGGACAAGCTTTTCTTCGTCGTTGAGCTGGGAATCAAAGTCGATGTAATCGACACCGGGAAAAGATGGCATGAACAGTCCTTCGTCAAGCAACAGCGCGACGCAGGAAGTGTAGCAAGGCGGTTCAGGGAGCGGCAAGAAAACACGGGGGTGGCGACGGAGCGGGTAGACTAGAGTGGAACTGGAAAGGACAAGCGGCGTGGCGAAACGAGGGGTGAAGAAGGTCGATCCGGAGATTTTGATTTTTGACGTGGATGGCGTGCTGATTGATGTGAAAGAGACGTTCTGGCGGTCGGCGCTGCAGACGGTGGAGAAGCTGACGGGAAAGAAAGCAACATGGGCGGAACTGCACAAATGGAAGCGCCAGCACGGGAATAACGACGACTGGATGATGGTCTCGCGGTGGGCGACGGCGCTGGGCGTACCGACGACGTACGAAGAGGCGCGCACGGCGTTCCAGCCGTTTTATTGGGGGCGCAACGGCAAGCCGGGGAATGTCGCGAAGGAAAAATGGCTGATCACCCCGAAGCTGGTGGAAAAATGGGCGCAACGCCGCGAACTGAATCTGTTTACGGGGAGAACGCGAGCGGAATTTGAATATTCGTTCAAGCGATGGCCGGCGGCGAAGTATTTCCGCAAGGTGGTGACGATGGATGACGCGCCGAAGAAGCCTCATCCCGACGGCTTGCTGGCGATCCTCGGGAAGCGCGATCCGAAATCGGCATTGTATCTGGGCGACAATGTGGATGATGCATTGTCGGCCAAGGCGGCTGGAGTACCTTTCATGGCGATTTTGCCAAAGAATTCGTTCGACTACCGGGAGCGCGCAAAGAGATTTCGCGAGCTTGGCGCCTTGATACTGCTGGAGCGGGCACGGGATTTGGATCGTTGCCTTGTGTGACCTGCCAGCGAGCACAACAAAAATCATGGGTGGGAAGTTTCGAGCTGGCGCTGGGTGTCGGAACGGATTTGTTTTGCCGTCTGACCCTCGGGGCTGTCGGGATCAAGGCGGATGTAGGCGTCGAGGTCGGCCACGGCAGCCTGATAATTTTTCTGGCGGAGATGGATGAGGGAAAGAAGCCGGTAAACTTTGGGCTGTTGCGGCGCCAGGGATTCCGCCGTTTTCGCGGCGTCCAACGCCGGTTGCAGATGCATGCGATACAGCTCCAGTTTTCCCAATTCGTAGTAGCCAACCCAGGAGTTCGGATTCAGCTCGAGGCTGCGGTGGAGTAACGGTTCGCCGTCGGCCGAATCGTGGCGGCCGAGAAGCAGGATTGCTAACGCAAGGACGGCCTCCGGGTAGGTTTGATTGCTAAGCGAGACCGAGCTTCGGAGATATTTTTCAGCGTCGGCGGGTTTTTGCAGCGAGAGGCACGCCATCCCCATCTGATAGTAAGCCTCGTAGTAATCGGGAGCCTTCGC
>DATHOY010000166.1:0-11556 GCA_035484435.1 Vulcanimicrobiaceae bacterium
CATCACCGTGCCCGACACGCTCACTGCACTGCACGAACTGGCACGAGCAGTGCGCAAGGACTGGGGCAAGAAAATTTGCGGGATCACCGGATCGGTCGGCAAGACCACAACGAAGGAAATCCTGGCGGCATTGCTGGGCGCGAAGCTCCGGGTCCTGAAAACCGAAGGAAATTTTAACAACGAGTACGGGCTGCCGCTGACGATTTTCCGGCTGGAAGAGGAGGACGACGCGGCGGTGCTGGAGATGGGGATGTCGTTTCCGGGCGAGCTGAAACGGTTGGCGGCGATTGCGCGGCCGGACGTGGCGATATTGACGCGCGTGGCGCCAGCGCACCTGATGAATTTCAGTTCGGTGGAGGAGATTGCGCTAGCGAAACGCGAACTGGTGGAAGGATTGAATGGAGCGAATTCGCTGGCGGTGCTGAACTCGGATGATTTGAGAGTTGCGGCGATGGCCAAGGTGGCTCCGGGCCGGGTGATTTTTTACGGAGTGGATACTCCGGCGGAGTTTCGCGCGGAGGGGATTGAGGACCGAGGAGCGCTGGGTTCGGCGTTCACGCTGATTCACAAGGGGCAACGGACGCGGGTGGAGATGTCGCTGCCGGGGCGGCACGTGGTGTGGAATGCGCTGGGGGCAATTGCGGCTGCGAGCGAATGGGGTATTGGAGTGGAGGAGGCGCGGCGGGTGCTGCCGAGTCTGCGGACGCCTTCGATGCGGGGGGAGTTGATCCGGTTTACGAATGGATTTGCATTGATTAATGATGCGTACAACTCGAGCCCCGCAGCGCTGCAGGCGATGAGCAGTTTGCTGGCGGCTACGCCTGGATTTCAGCGGAGGATATTGGCGGCGGGGGAGATGCGGGAACTGGGGCCGGCTTCGGCGCAACTGCATCGTGAGGGCGGGGAGTTTGCGGCGCAGACGGAGAAGATTGATTTTGTGGTGGGCGTGCAGGGAGACGCTTTGCAGATTGTGGAAGGGGCGGTGGCCGCGGGAGTTCCGCGCGATCGCACAAAATTCTTCGCTACGCCCGAAAACGCAGCGGAATTTCTAGCTGGGTTCGTGAAACCGGGAGATTTGCTGCTGGTGAAAGGGTCGCGCAGCGTGAAGATGGAGCGCATCGTGGAGGCCATGCTGGGCCGGTTTGCGCCGGTGGACGCGGGCCGGAAGCCGGAGGCGGGGCACTAGCATGCTGTACTACCTCCTCTACCACGTGCTGCAGAAATATTTCAGCCCGCTGAACGTGTTCCGCTACATCACGGTGCGCACGGCGTATGCGAGCTTGACGGCGATGTTCCTGGCGCTAGTGTTCGGGCCGTGGCTGATTCGCAAGCTGCGCGAGTTGCAGATCGGGCAATACATTCGAGAGGAAGGGCCGCAGGAGCACAAGAAGAAAGCGGGCACACCGACGATGGGGGGCGTGCTGATCGTGCTTTCGACAGCGGTGCCTGTTTTGCTTTGGGCGGATTTGTCGAATCCTTTTATTTTGATGGCGCTGTTTGCGCTGATCGCGTTTGCGGTGATCGGGTTTATTGATGATTACGCGAAAGTGGCGAAGCGGCGGAATTTAGGATTAACGGGAAAGAAAAAATTGGCCTTGCAGTTCAGCGTGAGCTTTGCCGTGGGGGTTACGCTGCTTATCCTCTCCACACATAGCGCGTATTCAACGCAATTGATTATTCCGTTCTTGAAACGATTTCGGCCGGACCTGGTGTTTCACTCATTGCAGCACTCGGCGACTTTTTGGCCGTTGGCGTTTTTGCCGTTTCTGGCATTCATCATGATCGTGATCACCGGGAGTTCGAACGCGGTGAATCTTACCGACGGGCTCGACGGACTGGCGATTGGCTGCACGGTGATTGCGGCTGGGGCGATGACGATTTTGACTTACGTTAGCAGCAATTTTCGGTGGGCGACGTATCTGGAGATTCAGTACATCCCGCGCGTTGGCGAGTTGACGGTCTTTTGCGGAGCGCTGGTTGGAGCGTCACTCGGATTTCTCTGGTACAACGCGCATCCCGCGGAAGTGTTCATGGGGGATGTGGGGTCGCTGGCGCTTGGGGGCACGCTTGGCACCATCGCCGTGATCATCAAACAGGAAGTGCTGCTGGTGTTTGTCGGCGGTGTGTTCGTGCTGGAAGCGCTCTCGGTGATTTTGCAGGTGGGGTCGTTCAAGCTGCGGGGGAAGCGGATTTTTCGCATGGCTCCGATTCACCACCATTTCGAATTGCTGGGATGGAGCGAGAGCAAGGTGATTGTGAGGTTCTGGATTGCAGCGCTGGTGTTTGCGTTGTTTGCGCTGACGACGCTGAAGTTACGATGAAGCGGAAAGAGAAAGGAATGGCGGCGTTAGATCGAAAGACCCACCCTTCGCGCAAAAGGCGCACGAAGGATGGGGCACCCTCAAGTTCATTCGGATTGGGGTGTAACCAACGGTGCGGATATGCCTGGGTCGATTGAGTTACGGAAGATGCGGGTGCTGGTGGTGGGACTGGCGCGAACCGGCGTGGCTACGGCGTTATTTTGCGCGGGGCACAATGCGATTGTGACGGCAACGGAAACGCGCGGGGAAAGTGAATTGGGAGATGCGGCGGCGAAGTTGCGCGCGGCCGGGGTTACTTTGGAATTGGGCGGGCACACGGAAAAAACGTTTCTGGCGCAGGATTTGATTGTTCCGAGTCCCGGAGTGCCGGCGGACGATAAGTTTTTGATGCTGGCGAAGTCGAAAGGCATTACGGTCTGGAGCGAGATTGAACTGGCATACCGGTTTCTGGAGGGGAAACTGATCGGGATCACCGGTTCGAATGGGAAGACCACGACGACGACGCTGGTTCATCACATCCTGAAAGCCGGGGCGATGCGCGCGTATCTCGCGGGGAATGTGGGGACGCCGCTGATTTCGGAAGTGGAAAAGATGGATGCGGGGTCGGTGGCGGTGGCGGAATTGAGCAGCTTTCAACTGGAGCTGACCGAGAAGTTCCGGCCGAACATCGGGGCGCTGCTGAATTTGACGCCGGATCATCTGGACCGGCACAAAACGATGGAAGCGTACGCGGCAGCGAAGGCACGGATTTTTGCGAATCAGACCGAGCTGGATGCGGCGATTTTGAATGCGGATGATGCGGCTTCGGCGAAATATGCGCCGAAGAAGCCGCAGGTGTTCTGGTTCAGCCGGAAGAAGCACGTGATGCAAGGGGCGTGCTTGCAGGGTGAGGAAATTGTGGTGGCGCACCACGGGAAGATGGAGCCGGTGATGAAGGTTGCGGAGATTCCGCTGGCCGGAGCGCACAACGTGGAGAATGTGCTGGCCGCGGTGATCCTTGCGCGGCTGGCGGGAGTGGACTCGGCCACGATTGCCAAGGCGGTGAAGAGTTTTGCGGGTGTGGAGCACCGGCTGGAGTTTGTGGCGGATATTCACGGGGTGCGCTATTACAACGATTCGAAGGCGACGAACGTGGATGCGACACTGAAGGCGCTGGACGCGTTTCCCGGGAGAATTCTGGTGATTCTGGGCGGCAAGGATAAGGGAAGCGACTATACGGTTTTGCAGAAGCCGCTGCGGGAGAGAGCGATTCTTGCGCTGTTGATTGGGGCGGCGGCGGACAAGATTGAAAAGCAGATTGCGGGTAGCGTGGCGATTGAACGCGCGGGGACTTTGGAACGCTCGGTGGAAGCGGCATCGCTGGTGGCGCAGGCCGGTGATGTTGTGCTGCTGGCGCCGGCCTGCGCGAGTTTTGATCAGTTTGAGAATTATGAGCAGCGGGGGCGGGTGTTCAAGGAACTGGTGCGTGGATTGGAAAAGTGAAATTAGAAAATAGAAATTGGAAAAGAGAAGAGATTTAACACAGAGAGCGCTGAGAAAGAGCACAGAGGGCACGGAGGCGGCCAGTAATGAGAGGACGAGCGGAAACGGACCGGTGGTTGTTTGGGGTGACGCTGGCGCTGTGCCTGCTTGGGGCGGTGATGATTTTCAGCGCTTCGGCGGTGACCGCGCAGCAGATGTACGGGCATTCGTACGTGTTTGTGCTGCGGCAGGTGGTTTGGCTGCTGGTGGGCCTGGCGGGAATGTTCGGACTAATGAAGCTGGATTATCACCGATTGCGGGAGCCTGCGGTCGTGTATACGGCGCTGTGCGTTGTCGCAGTGCTGCTGGTGGGAACTTTTTTTCTGGACAAGTCGCACGCGACGCACCGCTGGATCAAAGTGGGGCCTATTAATCTGCAGCCATCGGAAATGACCAAGCTGGTGGTGATTTTGTATTTGGCGTGGTTTCTGGATATGAAGCGCCGCGCGGTTACGCGGATGGAGTTCAATAAAGAGGATTTGCTGCAGACGATTCTACCGGCCGTGGCGCCGCTGCTGGTGTGCATTGGATTGATTGTGATGCAGCCGGACCTGGGCACTTCGGTGGACATTTTGCTGATCATGACGGCGATTTTGTTTGTTGCGGGGCTGTCGTGGAAGTGGCTTGCAGTTGGCGCGGCGGCGGCGTTGCCGGTGTTGATTGCGTTGATCGCATTTGTTTCTTACCGGTCTGCGCGCATCACCGCGTTTCTCCACCCGGACTCCGATCTGCAGGGCGCGGGGTTTCAACTGATGCAGTCGCTGATTGCGGTCGGCTCCGGAGGATTCAACGGGGTTGGTTTGATGGAGAGCAAGCAAAAACTGTTTTATTTGCCGGAAGCGCACACGGATTTTATTTATGCGGTGATTTGCGAGGAGCTTGGATTCCTGGGGGCGGTTTTTGTGATCACGCTGTTTGCGGTGTACGGCTGGCGGGGAATGCGCGCGGCGTTTAATGCACCGGACCGGTTTGGCAGCATGCTGGCACTGGGTGTGACGGCGATGGTGATTTTTCAGTCGCTGATTAATTTTGCGGTGGTACTGGGGATGATGCCAACGAAAGGGATTCCGCTGCCGTTTGTGAGCTACGGAGGTTCGAGTTTGCTGGTGATGCTGCTGGCCACTGGCGTGCTGTTGAATATTTCGCAGCAGGCCGGAAGCTCGTCGAGCCTGCGGGCCTGAGGGCGGATGGCGTGAAACTTTTGATTGCAGGGGGCGGAACGGGAGGGCACGTCTTTCCGGCGATGGCGATTGCGCGGGAATGGTTGTCGAGGGGAGCGGAGAGGGAAGTGGTGCTGGTGGGAACACAACGCGGAATTGAGATGAAGCTGGTGCCGCAGGCCGGGCTGCCGCTGGAGACGATTCGCGTGGCAGGGTTGAAGGGCAAGGGCGGAACGACGCTGTTGAAGAATTTGATGATGCTCGGATCGGGGTTGGCGGATTCGTTTGGTGTTCTGAAACGGCACAAGCCGGTGGTGGCGTTTGGCGTGGGTGGTTATGCGGCGGGACCAATGCTTTTGGCAAGCTGGCTGCGGGGAATTCCCAACGTGATTTTTGAGCCGAACGCGGAACCCGGGTTCACGAATAGAGTTGTGGCGCGTTTTGCGAAACGTATCGCGACGGGCTACGAAGTGACGGCGAAGGCGTGGGGAGAAAAGGCCAAGCTAACCGGCTGCCCGGTGCGGCCGGAATTTTTTGCGATCGAGCCGCGGAAGCCGGAGAAGCCGCTGCATTTGTTGATAACGGGAGGCAGCCAGGGGGCGCTGCCGGTGAATCGAGCGTTTGTGGATGCGATGGATCTGCTGGCCGCGCGAAAAAATGAAATGCAGATTGTGCACCAGACCGGGGAACGCGATTATAATGCGGTAAGGACCGCGTACGCGCGGCGCGAGATTCTCGCGGAAGTGGTTCCTTTTCTGACGAACATGGCGGAACGTTTCGCCTGGGCCGACCTGCTGGTCTGCCGGGCCGGAGCGATCACCGCCGCGGAGGTAGCCGCGGCGGGCCGGGCGGGGATTTTCATACCGTTCGGGCGCGCCACAGACAGCCACCAGTTGCGCAACGCGCAGGCCATGGCGAATGCGCAAGCGGGGCGACTGATCACGGAAACGGAACTGACCGGAGAACGATTGGCGCGCGAGATTTTCTCCCTCCTCGACCAGCCCCGGGAGATTGAAACGCTTTCCACGAACGCGCGGAGCCTTGCCTACCCGCATGCGGCGCGCGACATTGTGAATTTAATTGAAGAAGCGGCAGGGCGAGGGGATGTTTCATGAGCACCCAGATGAAAGGGAGAACCAGTTCCTCAGGGGCTAAATCCCATCACTCTCGGCTGCTTAATGTCGGAGCTGAAGCTCCGACCCCCAACAACGCAGTTGTGGGAGGATTTCGAATCGAAGGGGATGGATCGAGGCCATGATGGTTTCATTTCGGAATTTTCAACGGATTCATTTGGTGGGGATTGGCGGGATCGGGATGAGCGGCATCGCGGAGGTGCTGCTGACGCTGGGGTATTCGGTTTCGGGGTCAGACCTGAAGCCTTCGACGATCACGGAGCGTTTGCAGAATCTGGGCGCGACGATTTATGAGGGGCACCAGGCCGCGAATGTGGAAGGGGCGCACGTGGTGGTGATCTCTTCCGCGGTGAAGGCCGACAATCCGGAAGTTGTTGAGGCGCATAAGCGGAAGATTCCGGTGATACCGCGGGCGGAGATGCTGGCGGAATTGATGCGGTTGAAATACGGCATCGCGGTGGCTGGGGCGCACGGGAAGACGACCACGACTTCGATGGTGGCTTCGATTCTGGCAGCGGCGCATCTGGACCCGACGTTCGTGGTTGGTGGGAAGGTGAATCAGGCGGGGACAACGGCTCGCGTGGGCCGCGGGGAATATTTTGTGGTGGAGGCGGATGAAAGCGACCGCAGCTTTCTGATGTTCGCGCCGGTGGTTGCGGTGGTCACTACGATCGACCGGGAACACCTCGATCAATATTCATCGCTCGAAGATATTCAGGACGCGTTCATCCAGTTTGTGAACCGGGTGCCGTTTTATGGAGCGGCGGTATTGTGCCTGGACGAGCCGAATGTGCAGGCGATTATTCCGGATGTGAAGCGGCCGATCATTACTTATGGCACTTCGCCGCAGGCCGACCTGGTGATCAGCGACGTGGAAGTGCGCGGACTGGGAGCGGAATTCCGACTGACTTACAGAGGCGAGGATTTAGGAATGCTTTTGTTGCCGCATCCGCCGGGGATTCACAACGTTCGGAATGCCGCAGCCGCAGCGGCGGTGGCGCTTTATCTGAATGTAGCCAGCGACCTGATTCGTGAAGGCCTGGCGAAATTTGCGGGCGTTGGGCGGCGGTTCGATATCAAGGGCGTGGTGAACGACATTACTGTGGTGGACGACTACGGCCATCACCCGGCGGAAATTCGGGCGACGCTGAAGGCGGCGCGGGGCTGCCAGTTCAATCGATTGCTGGCGCTGTTCCAGCCGCATCGGTACACGCGGACGCAGCATTTGTGGGATGAGTTTGTGCAGGCATTTAACGACGCGGATATTTTGGCGCTGATGGATGTTTATCCGGCGGGGGAAGCGCCGGTTGCTGGAATCACGAGCGAGGCACTGGCCAACAGTATTCGCGAGGCGGGGCACAAAAATGTGCAGTATTTCCGCTCGATGCAGGATGCGATTGAGTTTTTGCTGCGCGAGGCGCGGCCGGGCGACGCGATTATGACCATCGGCGCGGGGAACGTCAGCCGCGCGAGCAGCGAGTTGATGGTGCTGCTCGGAACGGAATTGCGCGTGGAGGACCGGATTCGAAATGCGGATTGAAGATCCCAAAATCCTAGCGGCGCTTCCGGAGTTGGGCACGGAGCTCCGGAGCGGAGTTTCGCTGGCCGAATTGACGTCGCTCGGAATCGGTGGCACGACTGATTTGCTGCGGATTCAGCGGCACGAGGCGATACCGGGATTGCTGAAATTGCTGGACGCGCAGGGCGTCGCGCATAAATTCCTGGGGGGCGGATCGAATTTGCTGGTGGTGGACGGCGAATTGCCGTTTGTTGTGCTGCAACTTGTGAAAGGCGAACCAGAGATTTCCTTGGACGGGAACATCGCTTCCGTGGACGCAGCGGCTGACTTGGGACGCACGGTGACGTTCTGCGCGAAAAATAATTTGGGCGGCATGGAAGGGCTGATCGGCGTGCCCGGAACCGTGGGCGGAGCATTACGCATGAACGCGGGCGCGTACGGCATCCAGATCGGCTCATACGTGCGGGAAGTGAAAGTGTACCGGGCGGCGGAGCGCAAAATCGAGATTCTTCACGGCAAACAAATTTCCTTTGAATACCGGCACACTTCGTTTGCGCCCGATGATATGATGCTGGCAGTGAAGCTGGAACTTCCCTCCAAACCGTACCCTGAAATTCTCCAAGGTATTCGCATCTGCAATGAAAAGCGGCGTTCGAGCCAGCCTCTTGGGCAGAAGAGCGCGGGCTGCATCTTCAAGAATCCGCCGGGAGGTTCGGCCGGGCGGATGATCGACGAGCTCGGGCTGAAAGGTTTTTCGCGTGGCGACGCGCGGGTCAGCGACCGCCATGCGAATTTCTTCGTGAATGCGGGGCAAGCTTCGGCGGCGGACATGCTGGCGCTGATCGCGGACGTACGCGAGCGCGTGCAGCAGGCCTACGGGGTGACCCTGGAAAACGAGGTGGTGGTTTGGAACGCGTGAAACCCATCCAACGCAACGCCTCCGCGGCGGCGGCAGATCAGGAATCCTACCGGCCGGACCTGGTCACAGACGAAGAGCCGAAGTATCTGCGCCGGCAGAAGCCGGTGGAGATTCGCCGGAAGAAACTGGGCGGAAAGACGTGGCCGTTCTATCGCCGCGTGTTTGTCTGGTCGGTGACGGGCGCGGCGCTGATCACCGTGGGCTATTTTGGCACGCGGTATGCGCTGTATTCGCCGCAAATGCTGCTGGTGAAACCGGACCAGATTGCCGTCAGCGGGAATCGCATCGTGGGGCCGGAGGAAATCCAAAAGCTTTTTGTGCATGACCGTAACCGCAGCGTGCTGCGTATTCCGTTGGAAGCCCGGCGCGCGCAGATCCAGGAAATTCCCTGGGTGGAAGAGGCCAGCGTGCAGCGGATTTTGCCGAACCGGCTGCGGGTGGAAATCACCGAGCGGACGCCGGTAGCGTTCTTTCGCAACGGCAACGAGTTGACACTGATTGACGCGCACGGGGTTCTGCTGGAGCGGCCGGAGGGCGAAGACTTTCACTTTCCGATCGTCACGGGCATGTCCGAAAACCTGGGGCGGGAAGAGCGCGAAAAGCGCATGCAGGTGTACCAGGAATTCATGAAGAACATTGACCTGGTGAAAGCGGGTTCGTCGGAGCGCGTAAGCGAAGCCGACCTTGGGAATCCGCGTGATTTGTGCGCCGTGCTGACGGGATTCGGCAATGACGGAAGCGCGCCCGCCATCACCGTGCATTTCGGCCAGGGCGACTTCACCGGCAAGTACCGGACGCTGGTGGAAAACTTCACGCAGTGGCAGGCGAATGCCGGGCCCGTGCATGCGATCGATCTTCGTTACTCGAGGCAGGTGGTGGTGAACCCCGACACCAGCGCACCTGTGGCAAGAGCAAAATAGAAAGCAGGAGAGCGTCTTGGCAAAGAAAGACAAGTACCTGGTCGGGCTGGATATTGGCAGCACAAAAACGTGCGCGCTGCTGGCGGAAATTGAAAATGAGCAATTGCGGTTTCTGGCGCTGGGTGCGGCGGAATCGAAGGGGCTTCGCAAGGGATTGATCGTGAATCTGGACTCGACGGTGAGCTCCATCCGGCGCGCGGTGGAAGAAGCCGAGGGAGTGGCCAATGTGCCGGTGGAATCGGCGGTGATCGGCGTGGCGGGCAGCCACGTGCGCGGAGTGAACAGCAGGGGCGGCATTTCGTTGGGAAACCGGGCGCGGGACGTGGAGCGCGATGACGTACGCCGTGCCATTGATGCTGCACGGAACATCGCGATGCCGGAGGATCGCGAAGTTCTGCACGTGCTTCCCCACGAATTCCTGGTGGATGCGCAGGACGGCATCCGCGATCCGATCGGGATGATCGGGCAACGACTGGAAGCGAACGTACATGTGGTCACGTCTTCGGTGGCCGCGACGCAGAATCTGATTACGGCGGCGAACAAAGCGGGGATTTTGATCAACGACACGGTACTGGAGCCGCTGGCTTCGGCGGAAGCGTGCCTTACCGCCGACGAAAAAGAGATGGGCTGCTGCATTCTGGATATTGGCGGAGGCACAACGGACCTGGCGATATTTGGCGGGGGCGTGGTGCGGCATACGGGAACGGTTGTGATCGGAGGCGATCACTTTACAAACGATCTGGCGGTGGGCCTTCGCACGCCGATTCCAGAGGCGGAGCGGATCAAGCATCGCCATGGTTGCGCCTGGGGCGAGGTGCTGCACAACGACGGCGCCATTGAAATTGCGAGCGTGGGTGACCGCCCGCCGCGCACGATTTTTGCGCGCAACCTGACGGAAATCATCGAGCCGCGCGCGCAAGAGCTACTGACCATGATTCGAGACGACCTGCGCCGCGCCGGAATGGAACGCCAGATTCAGGCTGGATTCGTTTTGGCAGGCGGCGGCGCGCTGCTGAATGGCCTGGGCGAGTTTGCGGAGCACGTTTTCCAGTTGCCGGTGCGACTTGGCGAGCCGCGCGGGATTCTGGACATGCCGGAATCGGTGGCGAGGCCTGACTATGCGACGGTTGTGGGGTTGGTGTTGCATGCAGCGAAGACGCGCCGCAGCAACAACGCGCAGAAAGGCAATACGCTGGTTTCGAAGCTGAAAGCGATGTTTGCCGGGGCGTAGAAGCTATCTCATAAATGAGGTTCGGATGATCGAAGAGTGCCCTCAGGGGCTAAAGCCCCGTTTTCTGGGATCCTAAATGTCGGAGCTGAAGCTCCGACCCCCTGAAAACCATTTATGAGATGACCTCTTGTCCGGGTGGGCCAAAACGGGATTAGAAGGCGCTAACGGTGAGAGGGTAGGCGAAGTGCAGGGGTAAACACACGGAGTTGCGGGCCCGTTTTCCACAGGCCTGGAAAAGTCTCTGTGGAATCAGGGGAATACGAGTTCTATAAAGGATTTGGACCAGCCGGACAGGGGGAGATGCATGACAGCGAAAGACGCAGGAATCCGGATGAGCTTCAGCGAGGAGTTGCAGCCCGCGAAGATCAAGGTGATTGGTGTGGGCGGCGGCGGTTGCAATGCGGTGAATCGCATGATTCGCGCCAAGGTCGAGGGCGTGGAATTCATCACGGCCAATACGGACCTGCAGGCGTTGAAGATGTCGCAGGCGCCGATAAAGCTCCAACTAGGCGCGAAGTTGACGAAGGGATTGGGCGCGGGAGCGAACCCGGAGATTGGGCGCAAGGCGGCGTTGGAAGATACGGACAAAATTATTGAAGCGCTCGAGGGTGCGGACATGATTTTCATTACGTCCGGCCTCGGTGGAGGGACGGGCAGCGGCGCGGCGCCCGTGGTGGCTTCGCTGGCAAGTGAGTTGGGCGCGTTGAGCGTTGCGGTGGTGACGAAGCCGTTTGCGTTTGAAGGCAAGCGCCGGATGTTGCAGGCCGAGCAGGCGCTGCAGGATTTGATCGGCGTGGTGGACACCGTCATCGTGATTCCGAACGAGCGGCTG
>DATHOY010000167.1:0-17340 GCA_035484435.1 Vulcanimicrobiaceae bacterium
CGAACGCTGGTGGATGGATTTCTGACCGCGCTGGTGCCTTATGAAGGATTGCTGCTGATGGGCGCGGAGTTGGTGATCGCCGTTTACCTGGAGCCGGGAATGAGCGGGGAGCCGCGGACCTTCACGGATGTGCTGAGCCGCTCGTTCACAATTATTCAGAGGCACGCGGACCTGGAGTGGCGGCAGTATGCGGACGTAATTATCGAGCCGGATGTGACGCCGTTCGTCTGGGACGATTTTACGAAGACGCCGGAAATGGTGCTGGCGGGGGAAGCGGCGGCGATGAAGGCCTTGCCGGAGATCCGGGCGGCGATTGAGGCGAAGACGAAGAAGGCGGAGTAGTAGGGAAAAAGATTTCACCACAGAGTTCACAGAGGACGCGGCGAGTTTTGTCCTGGGGCTGGGCGACCTGAAGGTCGCCGTTACAAAACCTTGACTTCGACCTGGACGGGCTGGCCTTCGCCTTTGCCGCGTTGGGTTAGCCAGGCGGAGAGGCCTTCGGCGAAACGTTCTGGGGTCAGGCGAAAGCTGGCTTCGAGGCGGCCGTCAGCAAGGGGCAGGGTGTCGTCGAAATCGGCGGAGTTGGTGAAATTGCGCATGGAGAATTGATCGAGCCAGTCGAGCGGGCAAGGGCGCCGTTCGCCGCGGATGAGAACGTCAACCTGGAATTTTTGCGCGTACATGGAAGGATGATAGCACCAGCGGGGCGAAGGCCTTGGGGGGATGGGAGCCGCCGGGTTCTACTTGGTAGGCCGCGAACCGGTGATGAGGATGTCGACAAGTCTCCTGGCGCTTTGCTTCCAGTCCGGTCCGATAGCTACGTTGGAGACGCCAATCAGCGCGCGAAGCAGGTCGAATGGTTCGAGGTCACTGCGTATGTCGCCGCTCTTCACAGCCGCATTCACAAGTGCATTGATCGCTCCCGAAGTCTTCACGCGGGAAGAATCGTACAGCCTGGAAGGACCCCCGACGACACTCTTCAACGCCGGTGCGATGATCTGTTTTGTGGCGATGTAATCAACAAAAAGCATCATCCATGCCCGCAAGGCCTCGATCGGAGGCAGTTTTGCGGATAGTTCCCGTTGCGCTGCCGCCAGTTTTTCGACCTCTGTGTGATAAACGGCCTCGATCAGGGCATCGCGGGTCGGGAAATGGCGGTACAAAGTCCCCGGCCCCACGCCCGCCTGTTTGGCGATGTCGTCCAGGCTGGCATCCGCGCCTGATCGGGTGAATGCCACCTTGGCCACTTCCAGAATGCGATCGCGATTCTGCCGCGCGTCACTTCGCGGCTTTCGGGCGGCGGATTGGGGAAGTTTCTTAGGCATGGCACGAATCCATGTAACCGGAGACAGGCTCCGAATATCTAAGTATGCGGAGACACTCTCCGTTTTACCGAAATCGCGGCGGCCCGTCAATACCGGTGGCGTAGGCACGGAATCAAATGGGCCAGTACAAGGAGGAACACAATGGTGGACGTATTTGGGGCAACCTCAACCACAGAAGATGTTTTGTCGGGGATTAATCTGCGCGGCAAACGGATTTTTGTTACCGGCGTTTCGGCTGGGCTGGGCGTGGAGACGGCGCGCTCACTCGTCGCGCATGGAGCAGACGTTGTGGGAGCGGCACGGGATTTAAAGAAAGCCGAAACGGCAACCGCGCAGGTGCGAAGGGACGCCGAAGCCAATGGCGGAAGTTTCGAGCTTGTTGCGCTTGATCTTGCCAATCTGAAGAGCGTGCGAGCTTGCGCCGATCGACTGCTCAGAAAGGGTGAAAACTTCGATGTGGTCATCGCCAATGCGGGCGTGATGGCCTCACCGTTTACCAATACCGCGGACCACTTCGAGATGCAGTTCGGCACCAATCACCTGGGCCACTTCGTCCTGGTGAACCGGATTGCATCGCTGATTCGCGCCGGAGGCAGGGTGATCAACCTGTCCTCGGCGGGTCACCGTTACTCGAACGTTGACCTACAGGATCCCAACTTTGAGCGGACACCTTACGATCCGTGGGTCGCTTATGGCCGGTCGAAGACCGCAAACATTCTCTTTCCCGTTGGTTTCGACAAGCGGCATCGCGGGCGTGGCGTGCGCGCCGCCGCCGTGCATCCCGGAGGCATACACACTGAACTGGGCCGCCACATCGGCGCGGAAGAAATTCAGAAGCTGACCGATCGGATCAGTGCACAGCGTGCTGAGCAAGGCCTAGGGCCTTTCCAGTGGAAGACGATTCCGCAAGGTGCTGCGACCTCTGTGTGGGCCGGCGTAGTTGCTTCCGCGGATGAAATCGGCGCTCGTTACTGCGAAAACTGCCACGTTAGCGACATTGTCCCAGAGAACGCAACCATCACCGTGGTCAGCGAATGAGTTCGAGCCTACGCGGTGGATCAAGCCAACGCCGAGGCCCTTTGGAAGAAAAGCGAAGAGATGGTAGGAGAGTCGTTTTAACGGCTGCTATGTCGTACGCAAGGAAGATCACCAAAAAAGGATCTGCAAGATCGGAGGAAAAACACAATGATGAAACAGACGAAACTCGGCGGCACCTTCACGCTTCCAGGCACCACAAACAGCCTGCACCGCATGGGCTACGGCGCGATGCAACTTGCCGGCCCTGGAGTTTGGGGGCCCCCACGGGACATTGACACCGCGATTGCTGTTCTGCAAGAGGCGATCGCCGCCGGCGTGAACCATATCGACACCAGCGATTATTACGGCCCGCATGTGACCAATCAGATTATCAAGAAGGCCATTCATCCCTATCCGGCTGGCCTGACAATCGTAACCAAACTGGGCGCCCGCCGCGGCGAAGACAAATCATGGATTCCCGCCCTTTCGCGCAAGGAGCTGATCGAGGGCATTCACGACAATCTCCGAAACCTCGGCCTCGATCGCCTCGACGTCGTCAACCTCCGGGTTGGCGGGGTCTCGGAGCCCACAGAAGGCTCCATCGCGGAACCACTTACCGTACTTGCGGAGTTGAAGAGTCAGGGACTGATTCACCAGATCGGTCTCAGCAACGTCACTCCGCAGCAACTCCAGCAAGCTCAGAAAATCACGGAGATCGTCTGCGTCCAAAACTTCTATAACGTGGCCCAACGTAAGGACGACGCCTTCATCGACGCCCTCGCCAAACAGGGCATAGCGTACGTCCCGTTCTTCCCGCTGGGAGGCTTCAGCCCGCTACAATCCTCGACGCTCGACCGGGTCGCGGCATCCCTGAAAGCTACGCCGATGCAGGTCGCGCTTGCCTGGCTTCTTCATCGTTCCCCCAACATTCTGCTGATCCCCGGCACGTCTTCGACAAGCCATCTGCGGGAGAATCTCGCTGCCGCCGCTTTGGAACTGACTCCGGACGCCATCGGTGAACTTAACGCAGTCGCTGTTAGCGCCCCAGTGGCAGGTCGGTCTGCGCACTGATCCCTGCCGTGGCGCATCTTTCGTCCAAAAACTCGATGCGAAGGAGGAACGTATGAAGGTATTTGTTACGGGAGCAACTGGTTTTGTCGGTTCTGCAGTTGTTCAGGAATTGATCAAGGCTGGGCATCAGGTGCTCGGCTTGGCTCGCTCGGAGGACGCCGCCGCGTCCATTGTCGCCGCAGGAGCCGAGGTACATCGCGGTTCGCTGGAAGATCTGGAGAGCTTGCGCAGTCGAGCGGCCGCCGCGGACGGGGTAATCCACATGGCCTTTATCCACGACTTCGCGAACTACGCGCCTGCCGCCGAGAAGGATGCGCGCGCGATTGAGACTTTGGGAGGTGCGCTCGCGGGTTCGGAGTGCCCGTTGATCGTCACTTCCGGGACCTTGCTGCTTCAGCGCCGAGGACCGCTCGCAACCGAAGAGGACGCGCCCATTCCCAATTTCCCGCGCAAGTCAGAACAGGCCGCAGCGGCGCTGGCCTCGCGTGGCGTACGCGCCTCCGTGCTGCGCCTTCCTCCATCGGTGCATGGAGACGGTGATCATGGCTTCGTTCCGGCTCTGATCAAGCTGGCGCGAGAGAAGGGCGAATCCGCGTACGTGGGCGACGGTTTGAACCGCTGGCCCGCCGTGCATCGGCTTGATGCTGCCC
The DNA here is from genome assembly GCA_035484435.1 of Vulcanimicrobiaceae bacterium. GTDB lineage: Bacteria > Acidobacteriota > Terriglobia > Acidiferrales > UBA7541 > Acidiferrum. Next base: position 4,064 of record DATHOY010000167.1, read on the forward strand.
GTCTCTACAGACTCGCGCTGGAGAAGGGTTCCGCTGGCGCGAACTACCACGCCATTGGCGACGAGGGAGTGCCCTTCAAGGAGATCGCTGGCGTGATCGGCCGCCGCCTCGGCATGGAGGTTGTGAGCAAGTCGGCGGAGCAGGCCGCCAACCACTTTGGGTGGCTCGGACACTTCGTTGGTGTGGACTCCCCTGCATCAAGCAAGCTGACAGAGGAAAAGCTGGGATGGCGGCCGAAGCAGCCGGGGATTATTGCCGACCTTGAACAGGGAACCTATTTTGGATCTGCCCAAAACGCACACGCGGCCCCCCGCAGGTAAGGTGGATTTTAGAAACGCAAGTCGCAAGATCACGCTATAAAAACGTGAGACTCAGCTGAGATGCGAGCCAGTTTCCGGTTATGCGTGCGGGACTTAACAGCCGGGCCTTGCTAAACTTGTCGTCGCGTACTCCAGGGCCAATGTCCAAACGTGTCGCAGCTGCGCTTCTAGGCGTTCCATTCTTTCTGACAACCCTTTGGGCAGCCTACTCAATGACCTTCAATTTTTATGTGGAATATTGGTGGATGCCTCTCGACAAATACGGCGTTCGTACGCCATTGCGCTGGCAGGACATGGTGTTTATAGCTGCCGTCTGGTCCGTTCTACTTGTGCTGTTTTATGTTTCCTACCGACTCTTGAAGTTCGCGTTCCGCCATGAGCGTTCGACATAGAGACTATATGCATCCTCAATACGTTGTCCGACTCGGTGACGGGCGAACTTGCCTCCGGGGTTATCGGTAACATACACTGGGCTGGTTTGAACCGTACGCGAGTGTCCCGCCAGTCTCAGATACAAGTCCGCGCGATCAGGACGGGCCGGATCAGGCGCATCCATTCGATTCTTCGATGCAGCCCAGTAAATCTTTGGGGGTAATACCGTGGCAACGCCAATGGAAGCCTGGGTGGAGGAAGCAGCCCGGCTGACCAAGCCAGATAAAATCGTATATTGTGACGGGTCGGAAGCCGAAAACCAGGCCATCCTGCAGGAAATGCTGAAAAAGGGCGACTCCTACCGCCTGAACGAGAAAACTTACCCGAATTGTTACCTGCACCGAAGCGACCCAAGCGACGTAGCCCGCACCGAACACCTGACGTTTATCTGCACACCGGACAAAGAGGAAGTTGGACCCACGAACAACTGGATGGACCCCGAAGGCGCGAAGTTTAAGGTGGGGAAGCTGCTGGACGGAGCGATGCGCGGTCGGACGATGTATGTAGTGCCCTACATCATGGGGCCGGTAAATTCGCCGATCAGCAAAATTGGCGTGGAAGTGACGGATAGCCCCTACGTGGTGGCGAACATGCGAATCATGTGCCGCATGGGCAAGGTGGCGCAGGACAAGCTGGGGAGTTCGAAGGATTTTGTACCGGGTTTGCATTCGATCGGGGACCTGGACCCGATGCGGCGTCTGATCGCGCATTTTCCGGAAGAGCGGCTGATCTGGAGCGTTGGCTCGGGCTACGGCGGAAACGCGCTGCTGGGAAAGAAATGCTTTGCGCTGCGGATCGCGAGCTACATGGCGCGGCAGCAGGGCTGGATGGCCGAGCACATGCTGATTCTAGGGCTGGAATCGCCGGGCGGGAAAGTGACGTACATGGCCGCGGCATTTCCGAGCGCCTGCGGGAAGACAAACCTGGCGATGATGGTGTCCACGCTGGAAAGCCAGGGATATAAGGTATGGACGGTGGGCGACGACATCGCCTGGATGAAGATCGGCGCGGACGGGTACCTGCACGCGATTAATCCGGAAGCGGGATTTTTTGGCGTGGCGCCGGGGACGGGCCAGAACACGAATCCGAATGTGATGGATGCGTTGAAGTCCAACACGATTTTTACCAACACAGGGCTGACCCCGGAGAATGAGCCATGGTGGGAAGGAATCGGCAGCGAACCGCCAGCCGGATTGATCACCTGGCGCGGGGAGAAGTGGGATCCCTCGAAGGGTGTAGCCGCGCAGCCGAATTCGCGCTATACCGTGCCGGCGAAGCAATCTCCGAGCATTTCGCCGAAGTGGGAAGCGCCGGAGGGCGTGCCGATTTCGGCGTTCATCTTCGGCGGACGGCGGGCACGGCTGGCGCCGCTGGTCTACGAGGCGTTCAACTGGCAGCACGGGGTGTTTATCGGGGCGACGATGGCTTCGGAGACCACGGCGGCGACGACGGGCGACGTGGGAGTGACGCGGCGCGATCCGATGGCGATGCTGCCCTTCTGCGGTTACAACATGGCCGATTATTTTGGGCACTGGCTGGAGATGGGGAAGAAGATTCCGCACCCGCCGAAAATTTTTCATGTGAACTGGTTCCGAAAGGGCGCGGACGGAAAATTCCTGTGGCCGGGATACGGCGAGAACGTGCGAGTGCTGAAGTGGATTCTCGAGCGCGTGGAAGGACGCGGCGAAGCGAAGGAAACGCCGATTGGATACGTGCCGACGCGGACGGGGCTGACGCTGGACGGGTTGAAGATTGCGCCGGAGGCTCTGGACGAGCTGTTCCGGGTGAACGCCGACAATTGGGAAAACGACCTCGCGGACAGCCGGGAGTTTTTGGCGAAGTTTGGTGAGCGGCTGCCGGCGGAACTGCGCAAAGAGCACGAGGCGGTGATCGGCCGGTTTCAGAAGTCAGTGCCGGCTTGAGGTTAGCGTTGCCAACCTGAGGATGGTCTGGTCCACCTGAAGGTGGACGCTACGATGTCTTTTTCACAGCTGCCACTTGAATAGAAAGTCACTTTCCCACAAAAGGCTGTAGAATCGTCAACCATGTCGGCGGCCCTGTCGGTATCCACACGGTTATTGGTGTCTCTTGTCATCGTGGCCTTGGTTTTTTGTCCCTCTTCGTATTCCGCGACAACCTGGAATGGAATCTTGCGCGACGCCACGGGAACGCCAGTGGCGGACGCGAAAATTTCGTTGCGCGCAGGCACCGGCAATCGGACGTATGAGGCACGAACGTCGGCGAACGGTGCATTCGTGTTTGCGGGTCTGGAAGCGGGGACGTACTCGCTTGCGGTGGAGTCCGCCGGGAAGACCTGGACGGCGGCGAAGCCGGTTGTAATTGCGGAAGGTAGCGCGCCGAAACTGGATTTGACCCTCTCGGCGCAGGATCAAACGCTTGGCGTAGCAGCGGCCAGTCCAGCAAAGGGAGCGGAAAAGAAGGGGACAGGCGGCGAGCATCTTTCGAGCGAAGAGGTTTCCGGATTACCGTTGAACGAGCGCGACTTCAGCAAGTTGCTGTTGCTGGCCGCGGGCACAATGACGGACTCGAACGGGGCGGCGAACTTCACGCAACAGTTTGCATTCAACGGGCAGCGCGGGGTGGATACGGTATTCGCGATGGACGGCGGGACGACCACCGACCCAGAACTGGGCGGGGCTACTTTTGCGAATTTCAACGTGGATGCGATTCAGGAGGTGCAGTCCAATTCCGGGGTGATGCCGGCGGAGATCGGGCAGGGCGCTGCGGGATTCACGAACGTGGTGACGAAATCCGGGAAGGGCCAGCTGCATGGAAGCGCGTTCGAGTTTGTGCGCAACGCCGCGTTTGACGCCCGGAATTTCTTTGACCACGTCAACCCGCTGGACCCGCGACGAATTCCCCCGTTCGTGCGCAACGAATTCGGCGCGACGATCGGCGGGCCGGTGACGCTGCCGGGAATTTACGACGGGCGCGGGAAGACGTTTTTCTTCGGCGAGTACGCGGGATTCCGTCAGGTGCTGGGCACGACGCAGGTTTTTGCGGTCCCGACCGCCGACGAAAGGAAAGGGATCGACACAACGACATTTCCGAAGACGGCGACTTCGCCGGGTGACACGCTGTTTGTGCCGGTGAGCCCGGAAATTGCGCCGCTACTGGCCCGCTACCCGCTGCCGAACGATCCGACGGGGGCGTTTGGCGCGCGGACCTATGCTGCATCCTCAAAAGTAGTGACCGACACGGACCAGTTTTCGATCCGCGTGGACCACAAGATCTCGGACAAGGCAACGCTGTTCACGCGCTTCAGCCTGAACAACGTGAACGGGCCGACGACGAATCCGGACCAGACGGCGATCGATCCCAGCTTCGCGGTGAAGTTTTTCGATCACCAGCGGAACGCGACAGTGAGTTACGCGAGGACATTTTCACCGCAGCTGAGTTCGACGACATTGTTCGACTATGTGCGCAGCACGCCGGTGTTTCCTGCGAGCAACCATACGGATGTTTCGCTGGCGTTCGGAGACGGCCTTTTCGAGGGGTTCAATTCGGCGGACGGATCTATCTTCGGTTCGTACGGAAACGTGTTTCAGTTCAAGCACGACATGAGCTACACGCACCGCGGGCACGTCTTCAAGTGGGGCGTGGACATCCGGTGGAACCGAGACACTTCTGTCTTCGGGGCGAATCCGAATGGTGGGTACTCCTTTGGAGGAGGCAAGGCGTATTCGCCGGTGTTAATCCCGTCTGCCAGCGGACAGAACGACATTCTTCCCGGCCAGCCATTCCCGCATTCGGATTCCCTGCTGGGATTGCTGACCGCGACGCCTTACCTATACTCGATCACGGCGCCTTACCGGCTGACGCCGACAGGAAATCGCTTTGACGCAGCGGCGGTGCGACGAGAGGCCTACGCTTTTTATTTTCAGGACACGTGGAAAGCCACACAGAAGCTGGGCATCAATTATGGGTTGCGTTATGAACTGAACAGCCGGATCAAGGAAGCGAATCACAGAACGTCAGTGGCCACGCCGGTGGGACCGGACGGGAAGTCCTCGGATTTTCTGACGCCGGGAGCGACGCAGGACTTCTTATATAACCCGCAGCCGATTTATCCGATCGATCGGAACGGATGGGGGCCGCGCGTCGCGGTGGACTACGCGTTGGCGAAGAAGACAACGCTGCATGCGGGTGGGGCAATCACCACGATTCTGCCGAATCTGTGGCAGGACAATTTCGTAACCGGGGGATTGCCGTTTGTGGTGCAGCCACTGGTGACGGCGCAGTTGGGAGTGCCGGTTCCCTTCTCCAACGTAATTACGCCGTTGCAGGTGCCGGAGCCATTTACGACTTCCGGCCAGCCGTTATTCGCGTCGGGAAGCACTTCCAATGTTGCGGCGAACACGCCAATTGATCTGGCGAAATTTCAGCAGGACCTGGAAGCGCTGACGCCGGGCAATCAAACGCAACTCCTGAGCGTCAGCGTGATGTCGCGGCATTTCAAGAATGGGTACATCGGCACGTACACGGCGGGAGTGGAACACGATTTCGGGTGGGTGCGGTGGAACGCGGCGTATGTGGGGACAGCGGGCATTCATCTGGCGCGCGTGTTTGCACCGAACGGGTACAACGGGGCGGGGCCGGAGTTTGCACGCTTCACGCAATTCGACGCTTCGGGAAGTGCGATCAGCGGATTCGGGCCGGAGTATGTGATGGTCAGCGATTCGCATTCAAGTTACAACGCCCTACAAACCAGTGTGAGTGGAACGAACGCGAAGATTGGGCTGAACTTTGCGGCGAGCTATACCTTTTCAAAATCGATCGACGACACCAGCGCGGTGCTGGGCGGAATTCCCGGCGGAGCAGGGGCGATCCTGCAGACGTTTGCGCAGAATCCGCTGGACGAGCGCGCGGAAAAAGCCGTTTCCACCTTTGACGTGAAACATGCGTTTTCAGTCAGCGTGTTTCAGGCGCTGCCGTTCGACAAGATGAGTTTCCTGCAGCCGGTGAGCCGCTATGTGACACGCGGATGGCAATTGTTGAACGTCACGACGATTCTGAGCGGGCCGCCATTCTCGGTTTATTCGGGACAGCAGCAGACGAGCGCGGGAGCGGGGGGAGCGGACCGGCCCGATTTGGTGGCAATGCCGGATTTTTCCACCAGCCGGACCAGGCGAGAGGATTACTTTGGGCTGGGCGACAACAACTTCACGTTCTTCTCGGTCCCGGTCGGCCAGTTCGGAACACTGGGGCGCAATACATTCCGCGCGCCGGGTTACAAGCAATTTGATTTTGCGTTGATCAAGAACACGCCGTTTGGGCAGCGCGGGAAGAGTGACCTGGGAATGGTGGAATTCCGTGCGGAAATTTTCAATGCGTTCAACACCGTGAATTTCGGTTTGCCTTCGAACACGGTGCTGGGCAGCGGGTTTGGCGTGATCAGCCGCACGGCGGGGAATTCACGGCAGATCCAGTTTTCGTTGAAGCTGATTTTTTGAGGTCGAGAAGAAAAGAGAAGATTTCAACGCAGAGTTCACAGAGGAAACGTAGAGGGCGCAGAGACAGGCGGAAGAGAGAAACTGCCCTCGTTGAGAAGTCAGAGGAGTTCGCGGATAGCGGCGTCAATTTGGATGTGAGTGGAGGGATTGCCGCTGATGAGGTAGAGGCGGCCGTTGTCGAAGGAGAATTTTACGAAGCGGCTGATGTGGTAGTCCTCGTCGATTGAGGTGAAGAGCTTGATGGTATCTTCGGGGTCAAGGGCGAACGCTTCGAGGGCGACAGGCTCGCCACCTTGTTTGGCGAGCGCGGAGTAGCGGTCGACTATTTCCTGGAGACTCAGCATATCGGGGATGCAGTGGGAAGCGCGCGTGCGATTCGCGCGGCGTCCACATTCTGCTTTGCGGAGTGTATCGCGCCCGCCGCGCAGGTGAAAGCTCGCAGATTGGCGGCAGCCGGGGGATTCGGTAAGATGCTGGAGGAACTTAAAACGCATCGGAGGACGTGTTTATGAGCATTGCCGTGGGACAGAAGGCACCAGAATTTACGCTGCAGGACCAAAACAAAAAGGATGTGAAGCTTTCGGACTTTGCGGGAAAGAAGCGTGTGGTGCTGGTGTTTTACCCGCTGGACTGGAGCCCGACCTGCACGAACGAGCATGCGTGTTTTGTGAACGACATGCGGAATTTCGAGACGCTGGATGCGGAAGTGCTGGGCGTCAGCGTGGACAGCGTGTGGTCGCATAAGGCGTACGCGGAGAAGATGGGCATTAAGTACTCGCTGCTGGCGGATTTTCATCCGAAGGGCGCGATGAGCGAGAAGTATGGAATGTACATGGGCGACAAGGGAATCACAGGGCGCTCGATCATTATCATTGATAAGGGCGGGAACGTGGCTTGGAAAAAGGATTACGACATTCCCGTGGTGCCGGACGTGAAGGAAGTGGCGACGGCGCTGGGAGCCGTGAAGTAAGGAATAGATTCTGGAATAATGAGCCGGGCGGCCCAAACTTGAATGGGCCTTGCCCGGCTCTTCTTTTTTTCGCGCCTGCTGTTGCGAGGCGCCCCCCGAAATGAATAGCCTGGGAAGCGGGTAATGAGCCCGTGGGTTTCGCTTTCCGTTTGTCTTGACTGAAACAGTCGTTCCATGTAACACTCGTTACATGCAACACCCAAGCCCTCCCCGTCGCGAAGTTCTCCTCGACGCCACCATCGAATACATGCTGAAGCACGGCGTTGCCGATCTCTCGCTTCGGCCGCTAGCCGCGAAAGTCGGCAGCAAGGCGCGGCTGCTCATCTATCACTTCGGATCGAAAGACTCCCTGATCAGCGAGGCCATGATTGTGGTGCGCGACCGCGTGCAGAAGGACTTCGCCGCGATGGTCGAAAATGGCCGGGGCTATGCCGCATCGCAGATCATTCGGGCCTTCTGGCGCTGGGCCACCTCGAAGGAGCACGAACGCTACCTGCGGTTGTTCTTTGAGGTGCATGGACTGGCTTTGCAGAAACCCGCTCGCTACGGACGGTACCTGGAGGGTGCGGTGAGCAGCTGGGTTGAAATGATGGCTGCGGTGTTGCCGGCCCGTATCTCTCAACCTAAACGCCGTGCTCTGGCGACGCTGGCCGTCAGTAGTATTGTCGGCTTGTTCCTGGACTATCTCTCCAGCGGCGACAAAAAGCGAAGCTCGCAAGCGCTGGAAATTCTTGCGGTCAAGTTCGATGAGCTTCTGCTGACAGAGGCATAAGTCTCCAATGGTTTTGCCGGGATAGGCGTTCATCAAGGAGGTTTGCTTCCATGAGGATCGTAGAAATCCTGAACGTGATTCTGATTCCCCTGGTAGTGTTCTTCGCTGCGATGGGCATGATGATCGTGGAAAATCGGCGGGGCGGACGCAAATGGCCGGAGGTTCGAGGATGGTGGGCCCGCGCGCTGCTGCTGAACGGATTTCAGATAGGCGCAGTGTGGATTGCGGGCGTCGCCTGGAACGGCTGGATGCTTCGGCACAGGCCTTGGAACGCCGACGCGTTTGGAGTCGCCGGCGGCTCAATTCTGGGCTACCTGGCCATTACTTTCTTCTTTTATTGGTGGCATCGGTGGCGGCACGAAAGCGATTTCCTGTGGCGGTGGTTTCATCAGGTGCATCACAGTCCGCAACGCATCGAAGTAATCACAAGCTTTTACAAGCATCCCTTTGAAATTCTGGCGGACAGCGCGTTGTCGAGCGCAATCCTGTATCTCGCAGTCGGACTGGGGCCGGCGGCCGCAGCTGGCGGAGTGCTGCTCAGCGGGCTTGCGGAACTCATGTATCACTGGAACATTCGCACGCCTTACTGGTTGGGGTTCGTGTTCCAGCGCCCGGAAAGCCACTGCATTCATCACGAGAAAGGCGTTCATTCCTTCAACTACTCCGACCTGCCGGTGTGGGACATGCTGTTCGGCACGTTCCGGAATCCGCGAGAGTGGAATGCTCAGTGTGGCTTTGAACCAGCGCAGGAGCTCCAGTTTGGGGAAATGCTGATCGGGCGCGATGTTCACGCGATTAAAACGGAGGAGTTGCAACCGTGAGAAAACCGGTGATCGCACTGCTGGCGCTGGGGATGTTGCAGATGACGGCGGACGTGCTGCACCTGCGAGTGCTCAAGGGCGTGGCGGCGGCAACAGCGGCATCGCCCGCGCCAAAGGTGTTCTCTTCGGTGCGCGGCCTGGAGACATATTCGTCACGGTTCTATGTGGAGTGGACGGACAAGGCGGGGGCATTTCATTCCACCAGAATCAGTCCGGAAAATACCACCGGATTGCGGGGACCCTACAACCGGAGAAACGTGTACGGTGCGGTGCTTGCGTACGGGCCGGTGCTGCAATCGGATCCCTCCGCCCGCCCGATGTTCGAAGCCGTCTCGCGATATGCCCTTTGTGGAGACGCGCCACTGCTGAAGGAGTTGGGGATTCCAGTGGCGGAAATTCGTGGAACGCCGCGCATTCGCATGGAAACGCGGCCCGGTACGCAGGCTGGAGATTTGCCAATGGAGTTTGAACCGCCATGCAAATGAAAAATGCCTGGACCCGGGGCCAATTTCTTGTCTTCCGCGTAGTTTTTGGCCTGTATCTCGTTTACCACTTCCTTGGTCTCCTGCCTTGGGGCGCGGAACTCTTTTCTTCCCAGGGAGTACTCCCGCAGGGAGCGATGAGTCCCTTGTTCCGCCTGTTTCCCAATGTATTTCTCCTTTCGGACTCTCCGCTTTTCGTTCAGGTTTGCCTGCTAGTGGCTGCGGTTTCCAGTTTGTTGCTGACGATTGGCAAGTTCGATCGAGTGATGGCCGTTGTGGTTTGGTATTTGTGGGCATGCCTCTATGGCAGAAATCCGTTGATCGGCAATCCTTCCCTGCCTTTCATAGGTTGGCTGCTGCTGGCTTACGCCTTGATGCCAAGCCTTTCTAATCGTAGGAAGCAGTCTTCGAGCAGCGAGGATTCCGACTCATGGAAAATGCCCGCGGACATCTTCACGGCCGCATGGATCTTGATGGCGGTGGCTTACAGCTACAGCGGATATTGCAAACTGGTCAGTCCGTCGTGGATGGATGGAACGGCGCTCCGGCATGTGCTGAGCAATCCGCTGGCGCGCGACACGATGTTGCGAGTCTCTTTGTTGGCGCTGCCCATGTGGCTGCTGAAAGCAGCAACCTGGGCGGCGCTCTTCCTGGAACTGTCGTTTGCACCACTGGCACTGCTCCGGCGGATGCGTCCGTTTCTGTGGCTGGCGATGGTGGGTTTGCACCTGGGCCTGCTGGTTCTGGTGAACTTCTCCGATCTCACGATCGGGATGCTGCTTCTGCATTTTTTCACATTTGACCCCGCGTGGATCCCATCACCGAAGCCTGCAGGGCAGCCGATTTTCTATGATGGGCATTGCGGGCTTTGCCACGGACTGGTGCGATTCGTGCTAAGCGAAGACCAGTCGGCGCACCCGTTTTCATTTGCTCCGCTGCAAGGAGAGGAGATCAAACGGACCATTGCTGAATCCATACGCGCCAAACTTCCAGACAGCGTGGTGGTCGTGGAAGAAAACAGGAACGTGCTTACGCGATCGGCGGCGGTGATTTACGTCCTGAAGCGGTTGGGAGGCCTGTGGTTCCTCTGCGCCACGCTTTTGAGTTTGGTGCCGCGAGCTTTGCGGGATCTCGCGTACGACGCGATCGCCTCCGTCCGCAAGAGAGTCTTCGGAACGACCGACGATGTATGCCCGCTGGTGCCGCGGCCCCTGCGGGCGCGATTCCTGAACTAGGCTGGAATTCTCTCCCGGGAGCCGGTCTTTGGACCGGCCATTACTTTTTTGTAGAAGGTTCGGACTTTTTAGGAGCTGGAGGTTCGGGAGATTTTGCCGGGACGGGAGGCGTGGCGGCGAAGGTGCGGACGAGGATTACGAGTTGCCAGCGCTGGTCTTCGGTTAGTTTTTTGCGGAAGGAGGGCATCGGTTTGCGGCCCTGGGTGATCTGGTAGAAGATTTCGCCGTCGGTGAGGTGGTTCATGTGCTTGGGCTCGGTGAGATCGCTGGGAGCAGGGTCGTACATCATGGCGTCGGAGCCGTCGCCTTTGCCAGTGTCGCCGTGACAGTTGGCGCAGTATTCGTTGTAGACGGGTTTTGAGGCGTTTAGATTGGCGTCGCTGGCAGGGAGGGGGTTCTTGCGTAGTTTGTCTTCGAGAGGGACGCTCCACGGAGTTTTGTGCAGGGCGGCCATACCGATTGAGACGAGGATAAGGATAATGACCAAGCCTAGAAGAATTTTCGTGGGTGTTTTCGATTTTTTGGGAGGGGTGGGCATTTTTTGTTTACCGCAGAAAGTTTCGCATAGATGGACCTCGACCGGAAGCAGGAGCTGAGTTGGTCGGAGGGGTTTAATGGGAAAGAGTGGCTCGCCTCAGAAGGCGGGCCCTGCAACGGAAGCTGCCGCTTATGCGGGGCGGAGGATTAGCCAGAGGAGTTCGCCGTTGAAGAAGAGAATCGCGGCTGCGACGCACCAGGCGATGACGGTGGTGGCGCGGGAGTTAACGAAATCGCCCATCTTGGCGCGCTCGCTCGTGAATTGCACCAGCGGAATCACGGCGAAGGGCAACTGAAAACTGAGAATCACCTGGCTGAGGATCAGCAATGCGGTGAGCTTCCCTTCCCCGGCGATGGCGATCACGAGCACAGCGGGAATGATGGCGATGGCGCGAGTGATCAGGCGGCGCAGCCAGGGCTTCAGGCGAATATCGAGAAAACCTTCCATGACAATCTGGCCGGCCAGCGTGCCGGTGAGGGTGGAGTTTTGCCCGGAGGCGAGCAAGGCGCAGGCGAAGAGAGTGCTGGCCAGGCCGGCGCCGAGGACCGGGCTGAGGAGCTTGTAGGCTTGGGCGATGTCGGCGACTTCGCCGAGGCCGCGGGAGTGGAAGGCGGCGGCACCGAGGACGAGGATGGCGGCGTTAATGAACAAAGCAAAAAAGAGGGCGACGGTGGAATCGAGGACGGCGTAACGCAAAGCTTCGCGCTTCTCGGATTTCTGCTGGCCGAAGGCGCGGGTCTGCACGATGCTTGAGTGCAGATAGAGGTTGTGAGGCATCACGGTGGCGCCCAAGATGCCGATGGCGATGTAGAGCATGTCCTTATTGCGCAGGATTTCGGCGCGAGGGATGAAGCCATAGGCGGCTTCGCGCCACACAGGGTGTGCGAAAAAGATTTCGTAGGCGAAGCAGAGGCCGATGCTGGCGATAAGGGTGATGACGAAGGCTTCGATGAGGCGGAAGCCGCGGCCCTGCAGGGCCAGGACGATGAGGACGTCCAGCGCGGTGAGCAAAACGCCGATGAGCAACGGAATGTGAAAGAGGAGATTCAGTGCGACGGCGGACCCGAGGACTTCCGCGAGGTCGCAGGCGGCGATAGCGAGTTCGCACGCGATCCAGAGAAAAATCGACATGCGGCGGGAGTAGTGGTCGCGGCAGGCCTGGGCGAGGTCGCGTCCGGTGACGATGCCGAGCTTCGCGGAGAGCGCCTGAAGAAACATCGCAAGAATGTTGCTGATCAGCACGACGCTGAGGAGCGTGTAGCCGAACTTCGAACCGCCGCCGATATCGGTGGCCCAGTTGCCGGGGTCCATATAGCCGACGGCGACGAGATAGCCGGGGCCGGCGAACGCCAGGATTTTGCGGAACCAGTGGGCGTTGTGGGCGACCGGGACGCTGCGGTGGGATTCCGGAAGTGAGGGGAGCGTGAGGGCGCGGCGCCAGGCGGAGGTTCCCGCCGTATCGGCGGGAAGGGGCGGGGCGGTGGAAAAGCGCTTGGAGAAGATGTCGGACATGGACCGTATTAACTATGGTTAACTTCTCCTATAAATTAGGCTTAACTAGGCCGGATGTCAATAGGACTTGTCCCCGGAGATGCGGAAAAGAGTTAACGTAGAGTTCAGAATCGGAACACAGAAGGCACCGAGATGAGGAGATAGGACAAGAGCTGACTTAAAAGATCAGCGCTAGATTGAAGACTCTGGAACCTGGAATGGCCGGGGTTGGGCTATGGTACTTTGGGAGAGGAATTTTTGGGAGAAGAACATGGATGAGAAGCAAGTACCGCCGGGGCAGGTGCAGATCAAAGCGGACGAGAAGGAAATGCAGGGGCTGTACAGCAACCTGGTGATGATCCAGCACCATGCGGAGGAGTTCACCCTGAATTTTGTGTACATCTTTCCGAACGGAACACAGGGGAAGCTCTTGAGCAGCGTGATCGTAAGTCCCGGGCATGCGAAACGCATCTGGCGGGCGCTGGGTGAAAATATCGCGCGGTTTGAGGCGGCGTACGGGCCGATCAAAGAGGGGCCTGAGGGCACGCCGGTGCCGGGTGCAAACATCGGATTTGTGCAGTAGAGCGGGCGGAAACCTGGAGAGAGCGGAGTGCGATTTCAAGCCGCCAGCGACCAGACACTGCTGATTTATCTGGGTGAAGAGATCGGCGCGGCCGCGCACGAACGCGTGGCGCGATTGGTGAGGCTGTTGCAGCGGGAGCCGGTCAACTGGCTGCGGAAT
>DATHOY010000168.1:0-3974 GCA_035484435.1 Vulcanimicrobiaceae bacterium
TAGATCCTGTAACTCGTCTGGATTCGAAGATCTCGCAAGCGCCGTTTCTATAGTGATTAACTTCTGATAGTAGGCGTTTGCCAGGCTCTGATTAAAAGTCTGCATACCGCTGGCTCCGGTACCGGTCTGCATCGCCGAATAGATCTGGTGGATTTTGTCTTCGCGGATCAGGTTGCGGATCGCCGGCGTGGGGATCAGCACCTCCATCACCATCAGTCGTCCGCGGTTGTCCGAGCGCGGCAGCAGCGCCTGGCAAAGAATTCCTTCCAACACCATCGAAAGCTGCGCGCGAATCTGTGGCTGCTGGTGCGCCGGGAACACGTCAATAATACGGTTGATCGTGGACGCGGCGGAGTTCGTGTGCAGCGTCGCAAACGTCAAGTGACCGGTTTCCGCGATGCGCAACGCCGACTCAATCGTTTCCAAATCGCGCATTTCGCCGATCAGCACCACGTCCGGGTCTTCGCGCAACGCCGCGCGCAGCGAATTCGCAAACGAGTGCGTGTCCGCGTGCACTTCGCGCTGGTTCACCAGGCACTTCTTGTGGTTGTGAAGAAATTCGATCGGGTCCTCGATCGTGATCATGTGCTCTTCGCGTTCGGCGTTAATCTTGTCCAACATCGCCGCCAGAGTAGTGGACTTGCCCGAACCCGTCGGCCCGGTCACCAGCACCAGCCCGCGTGGCTTGTCGCACAGTCCGCGCACCACCGTCGGCAGTCCCAGCGCATCGAATCCCTTGATCTCCCAAGGAATGGTCCGGAACACGGCCCCCACTGCGCCGCGCTGGTTGAAGCAGTTGCCGCGGAAGCGCGCTAGGTTCTTCAGCCCGAACGAAAAGTCCAGCTCTAGATTCTCTTCAAACCGGTGCTTTTGCGCGTCCGTCAAAACGCTATACGCCAGCGATTTCGTGTCCGCGGCCGTCAACGGCGGCATATCCAGCGGCCGCAAGTGCCCGTGGACGCGCACCCGAGGTGCGCTGTTCGTCGTGATATGCAGGTCGCTGCCTCCCATCTCGATCATCTTCTTCAACAATTCGCTCAGCGTTATTCCTGGCATCTCTGCACCCTTTCCTGCTTATAAAACCGTTTCGCGCAAAACTTCTTCCATCGTCGTCTGGCCCAGCGCCACCTTAATCAGTCCGCTGCGCCGCAGCGTAATCATCCCCTGCTCAATCGCCTTTTTCTTCAGTTCCAGGGCCGAGGCGCCAACCAGGATTAATTCGCGCAGTTCATCGTTGATTTCCATCACTTCGTACAAACCCGTGCGGCCCTTGTAGCCATTCTTGTTGCAAGTTGTACAGCCCTTGCCGTGGTAAATTTTCGTCGTCTTTACCTCTTCGGCCGTATAACCCGCGTCAATCAGCGCCTGCTCCGGCACTTCCAGCTCTTCCTTGCAATTCACGCAAATCCGGCGCACCAGGCGCTGCGCGCAAATCAGGTTCACCGAGGTCGCCACCAGGAACGGCTCAATACCCATGTTCATCAAGCGGCTGATCGTCGACGGCGCATCGTTCGTGTGCAGAGTCGAAAGCACCAAGTGTCCCGTCAGCGCGGCCTTCACGCCGATTTCCGCCGTTTCAAAGTCTCGAATTTCGCCGACCAGAATAATGTTGGGGTCTTGCCGCAAGAACGCGCGCAACGCGGCGGCGAAGTTCAACCCGATCTGTTCCTTCATCTGCACCTGGTTGATTCCCGACAACTGGAACTCAACCGGGTCTTCCGCAGTCATGATGTTCGTGTCCACCTGGTTCAACCGTGCCACCGACGAATACAAAGTGTTCGTCTTGCCCGAACCCGTCGGCCCCGTTACCAGCACCATCCCGTACGGCTTCAAAATGTTCCGTTCGAATTTCTTCAGCGACTCCGGCTCGAAGCCCAGCTTGGTCATGTCCAGCCGCAGGTTTTCCTTGTCCAGCAACCGGAGCACGATCTTTTCGCCGTACAGCGTCGGCACCGTCGAAACGCGGAAGTCCAGCTCCTTCTTCTTCCCGTCCGCCTTGTACTTGATCATGATGCGGCCGTCTTGCGGCAACCGCTTTTCCGCGATGTCCAGCTTCGCCATGATCTTCATGCGGCTCGTGATCGCGTCCCGCAGCTTCATCGGAGGGTTCATCACCGTCTGCAGCACGCCGTCAACGCGGAACCTTACTCGCATTTCCGTTTCATACGGCTCCACGTGAATATCGCTCGCGCCCCGCTTCACCGAATCCGTCAAGATCAGGTTCACCAGCTTGATGATCGGCGCTTCTTCCGCCGCCTTCTCCAGCGAAGCCGCGTCCATCTCCTGCTCTTCCGCCGCCAGTTCCAGCTCCTGGTCCTCGTCCACCAGGTCCTTCATCAGGTTGCTTAACTCTTCGTGGCTGGCATTTCCGCCGCCGTAAAATCTTCCAATCGCTTCGCCAATCGCCGATTCCGACGCCACCACCGGCTCCACGTTGAACCCGGTCATGAACTTGATGTCGTCCATCGCGAAGACGTTCGTCGGATCCGTCATCGCAATCGTCAGCACGGAGCCCACACGCGACAGCGGCACCACCTGGTAGCGCAGCGCCGTATCCTGCGGAATAAGTTTTATGACGTTGGGATCGATTTCGTAATATTTCAGGTTGATCGAGGGCACGCCGTACTGCCGCGAAAGCACACCGGTGATGTCATCGTCGGTGATAAAGCCCATCTTCGTCAGGCAGCTTCCCAGCTTCCCACCGTTCGAACGCTGAAATTCCAGCGCCTTATCCAGTTGGTCCTGGGTGATCAGGCTTTCCTTCAGTAGAATTTCGCCTAAACGGACAGACATCCGCAGCGCTCCCGAGAAATCGTGCACCTAACGCCAAACATAGCAAAGAGGCCGTGCGCGTGGTGCCAGATTTTGACACCTCGTTGTGAATTCGCTAATACCTGTACTGTAGAACAGGATGCTGAAACGAAGGACAGTGTCGCCTTCTTGACTTGCCCGCGTGCCGCCGATATCGTGCGAAGGAGATGTGTACGAGCCCCATTTTGCCCGATCCCCGTTCTGCCAGCGTGCCCCTCCGTCAACGTGCCCGTCGCTTGAACGCCATCGCCACTCCGGTTCCGGAAAACCTCCCGATACTGCCCCAATATTTTAATGCGCTCTTTCGCGCTCACGGCGAGCAGCACTGGTGGCCCGGCCGCACACCGTTCGAAATTATCGTCGGCGCCATCCTTGTGCAGAACACTGCCTGGCTGAACGCCTCCCGCGCCATCGCCAATCTCCGCAAGGCAAAACTCCTCACTCCCTCCGCCATCGAATCGGTTCCCCATCCCAAACTTGCCCGCCTCATCCGCTCCTCCGGCTACTTCCGCCAAAAAGCCCGCAAGCTCAAAGCCTTCGTGACGTTTCTCCGCAAGGAATATCGCGGCTCCCTCGCCGCAATGTTTCGCACTCCCACCGCAACGTTGCGACAGCAACTCCTTGCCGTGCACGGCATCGGTCCGGAGACGGCCGATTCCATCCTGCTCTACGCAGGGAAGCACCCCGTCTTCGTTGTGGATGCCTACACGCGGCGCATTCTTCAACGCCATGGGCTCGCTACCGGAAAAGAATCTTACGAAGAGATCCGAGGGCTGTTCGAAAAAAGTTTACCCAACGACCCCCAACTCTTCAATGAATTTCACGCCCTGTTCGTGCACACCGGCAAGAACCACTGCCGCACTCGCGCCCCGCTCTGCTCCCAGTGCGCGCTGCAAGAATACCTGCCGAAGCCGCTGGTGGACGCCCAATGAGCCCCTCCACGGACAAACAGCCCCGCGTCCGCCTCGCCCTCGGCGGCGTACTCGTCACACTTTTGCTCGCCGCCGTTTTCACCCTCGGCTCGCTCGACGTCCCGCTCGAACCACAATCCTGGCGCGAAGTCATCGCTCTCTGGGCGGTTTCCAGCTTCATCATCGCCGCTCTTCTGATCTTCGGCCTGATCGTCATGCGCAACATCGTTCGGCTGCTGGTCGAGCGCAGCA
>DATHOY010000169.1:0-15894 GCA_035484435.1 Vulcanimicrobiaceae bacterium
GACGCTCTGCGACTTCCCCACCACCACCGCGCGCACATCGTACAACTTGTGCCCGTCAAAGACCGGCGACTTCACTTCCTTCGTAGCGTTCCAATCCACTCCTCGCAAATACATCAGCATCCCGATCGGGTCCCGCGTCCCTGGCAGCACGCGCGCCGCCACCTCATGCGCTGGCGCCGGCTCCCGGCTCGACGGCGTCATCCGCTCCACCGTATCCACCTTCTGTCCCCGCTCGTTCAGGTGCATCTCGTATTTCAAGCTCACCAGATTCGAACTCTCGCTGTAGGAATCAAATTC
The DNA here is from genome assembly GCA_035484435.1 of Vulcanimicrobiaceae bacterium. Classification (GTDB taxonomy): domain Bacteria; phylum Acidobacteriota; class Terriglobia; order Acidiferrales; family UBA7541; genus Acidiferrum. Next base: position 298 of record DATHOY010000169.1, read on the forward strand.
ATCGTCCAGCTCAAACACCATCCGGTAGGGGTTTTCGGTGTGCGCGAACGCCTGCAGGTGCCACACATCTTTCCCCGCCACGCTTTGCCGCTCGCCCACCTTTACACGCAGATTCGCCACCGTGCTGTTCAGCTTCGGAACATTCGCGGAAAAGTCCAGCGTCTCCCCGCTCCGCGGCTGAAATCCCATCGCCGTGCTGCTCGCTCCCTTCGCATTCCCCGGCGAAGCTGGCTCCGCTCTGCCAACCGCAGTTTCCGTAGCCGATTCCGTCACCCTCGGCGCCACCACGTTCGTAGCTTCGCCGGGAAACAACGTCTTCGGCTTGGTCGCCTCGTACCGCCGGTACGTCCAAACTCCCGCCGCAGCCAGTCCCGCTATAATCAGCAGCCCCACCAGTCTCTTGCCCATAAGGTTTTGTGTGTCGCTCCTGATTTTCCGCGTTCCTGCCTGCCGCTCCCATCGTACAATAAGATGAGTTTTGGGGTAGGAGGCGGATTGCATGCGCTACCTGGTTACGGGCGGCGCCGGATTTATCGGCTCGAATACTGTGGATGAACTCGTTCGCCGCGGCCACGGCGTCGTGGTTCTCGATGATCTGTCCTCCGGCAAGGAAGACAATCTCGCCGAAGTGCGCAGCAAAATCACCTTCATGAAGGGCTCGATCACCGACATCGAGGTCGTCCAGAAGGCCATGGTCCAGGCCGATTACGTCATCCACCTCGCCGCCCGCACTTCCGTTCCACGTTCCGTCAAAGATCCCGTCGACACCAATCGCATCAACGTGGATGGCACACTCAACGTCCTTGTCGCCGCCCGCGACAACAAAGTGAAGCGCGTCGTCTTCGCCGCTTCCTCCTCCGCCTACGGCGACACTCCCACCCTTCCCAAATCCGAAGACATGCAGCCCCTCCCCATCTCCCCCTACGGCGTCTCCAAATACGTCGGCGAACTCTACGCCCAGACGTTCGGCCGCTGCTACGGCCTGGAAAATGTTTCCCTGCGCTACTTCAATATCTTCGGCCCGCGCCAGGATCCAGACTCGCCATACTCCGGCGTGCTCTCCCGCTTCTCCACCGCGTTCCTCGATGCCACTCCGCCGGTCGTCTTCGGCGATGGCGAACAGACCCGCGACTTCACCTACGTAGACAACGCCGTCCAGGCCAACGTTCTCGCCTGCGAAGCTCCCAGCGCCTCCGGCCGCACCTTCAACATCGGCACGGGCCACGCGGTTTCACTCAATCAGGTCCTCCAAATGCTCCAGAAAGCCTCCGGCAAAACTCTGGAGACAAAATATGAGCCGCCCCGTGAAGGCGACATCCGCGATTCCCTCGCCGACATCCGCCTCGCAAAAGAATTCCTCAGTTACGAACCCACCGTCCTGTTCGAAGAGGGTCTCGAGCGCACCTACGCTTGGTACCAATCCCATCACGCCAAAAGCGTCCCCGAATAACGGTACTTCCCTACAATTCCCACGAACCGCGTGCTAGGCTAGCATTTCATTTTTATGGACCGATTCGCCGCGTGAACTTATTCGTCTCCATTCCCGCCTTGCGCCAAGTCTTGCGTTTGAGCTTGCCCGCATTCCTCCTCGTCCTTTCTGCCTTTCCGGCTTTCTCCCAACAAGTCCCCATTGCGCCGCCCCCGGGCAGCATCGCCGAAATCACCGCCCGCGGCGCGCAACGCCGCGTCGGCAGCATGTACTTCGCCGACGACGACGTGGATGTCACCTACGGCGGTATGCGGCTCCGCGCCGATCACGTCGAGTACGACGACTCCACTTCGCAGGTCATCGCCCGCGGCCACATCATCTTTGATTTCGACAACCAGCATCTCGAAGCCGACGAAGCCAACTACAACGTCGCCACCGGCCGCGGCACCTTCAAAAAAGTCCGCGGCTTCCTCAAGCTCGAGCGCCGCCCCAATCCCCGCCTCCTCGTCTCCCGTAATCCGCTCTATTTCGAAGCCGAGGAAGTCGACCGCCTCTCCGAGCAGGTCTACGTCGTCAAGCACTCCTGGATTACCATCTGCGACCCGCAGAAGCCCACCTGGCAGTTCTACGCCCCGAATGCAAAAATCACCGTCCAGCGCCACGTCGCCATGGTCAATTCCAATTTCCGCCTGTTCCGCGTGCCGTTAATCTGGCTCCCATATGCGACTGCCCCCGCCGGCGAGCATATCCGCGAATCCGGATTCCTCCTGCCTCTCATCGGCAACAGCAATCAGAAAGGATTCGTGCTTGGCGACGCCTTTTACTGGGCGCCGCGAACCTGGTTCGACACCACCCTCGGTTTCGACTACTTCAGCCGCCGCGGCACCGCCCAGCGCGGCGAAGTTCGCGCCCGCCCCTTCGAAAACACTTCCATTCACTACGACTACTTCGGTGTGATCGACCGCGGCATCCCGCAAGTCGATGCCCCGCCGATCAAGCAGGGCGGCCACCAGCAGACTCTCGAAGTCCAATCCCTCTGGCATCACGGCTGGCGTTTCGTCACCGACGTCAACGAACTTTCCTCGCTCACCTTCCGACTCGCCTTCTCAGACACTTACAGCGACGCTATCAGTTCCGAAATTCGCAGCTCCGTCTTCCTCACCAATAATTTCCGCGGTTTCAGTTTCAACGTCGCCAGCCTCAGCGACCGCAGCTATCTCGAACTCAGCCCACCCAACAGCGTCTATCTCCGCAGCATTCCCGAAGCCCGCTTCGGCTCTGTAGAACAGGCTCCCTGGCGCAAATTGCCCGTCTACTTTTCCTTCGACTCTTTCGCGGGCGCGGTCCATCGCGAAGACCAGTTCCTCGACACCCCGAATTTTGTCGCGCGCACCGAATTTTCTCCCAAGGTCACGATTCCCCTCCATTTCCGCGATCTCTTCGGCCTCACCGCCTCGGCGGCCTTTCGCACCACCTACTACGGAGACTCGCTAAACTCCCAATCCATCCTCACCGGCGATGCCATCACGCGTAATACCGGCGAGTTTGCGCTCGAATTTCGGCCTGCTGCCCTCGAGCGCTTTTTCGATCGCCCCCTCACGCGCCACCGCTACAAACACACCATCGAGCCGCTCGCCACCTACCGCTACGTCACCGGCGTCCACAATTTCAACGACTTCATTCGCTTCGACAGCAACGCCACCCTCACCAACACCAACGAAATCGAATACGGCGTCGTCCAGCATCTCTACGTAAAATCCGGAGACGACCAGCCCATTGACTTCCTCTCCTGGCGCCTCGTCCAGAAACATTATTTCGATCCCACTTTTGGCGGAGCGCTCGTTCCCGGTCAGCGCAACGTCTTCGAAGCCCTCGATTCCATCACCGCGTTTGCCTTTGCCACCACGCCGCGCAACTGGTCACCCGTCGTCAGCGACGTCAAGCTCACTCCCGGCGGCCCCTATGACGCGGAACAGATCCTCGAATACGACACGCAACTCCACAAACTCACCACCATCGGCACCCTCCTGAAACTCAAGCCTTACCGCGAATACTTTTTCACTGTCGCCCATTTCCGCCTTCAGGGCGATCCAATCGTCCAGCCTCTCACTCAGCAGATTCGCGTCATGATGGGCTACGGCACTTTCACCAGCAAAGGTTTCAACGCCTCCACCGGCCTCAGCTACGACATCAACAGCGGCACTTTGCAGAACCAGTTTGTGCAAGCCGGCTACAACGGTGGCTGCTGCGGCCTTGCCGTCGAATACCGTCGCATCAATCTCGGCACTGTGCGCAACGAAAACCAGTTTCGCGTCTCCTTCATCCTCGCGAATCTCGGCACCTTCGGGAATCTCCGCCGCCAGGAACGGATCTACTGATGGCCCTCGACGCGTCTCTCGCCTACGCCTCCATCACCGAAATCGGCAAACTCTATCGCCGCCGCAAACTCTCCCCTGTTGAACTCACTCAGTTCGTTCTCGATCGCATCGCCCGCCTCAATCCGCACCTCAACGCTTATCTCGCGCTGAATTCCGAAATCGCCTTGAAAGGAGCGGCCGCCGCTGAATCCGCCCTCTGCGCCAAAACTCGGCGCAAATCCAGCCGCGACCTCGGCCCGCTTCACGGCATCCCCATTTCGCTGAAAGACAATCTCTACACCGCCGGCCTCCGCACCACCGGCGGCTCCAAATTTCTTCGTGATTTTCTTCCGCTCGAAGACGCCGCCGTCGTCACCTCTCTCAAAAATTCCGGCGCGGTGCTCCTTGGCAAAACCAATCTCCACGAATTCGCCTACGGCGTCACCAGCAACAATCCTCATTTCGGCCCTGTCCGCAATCCCTGGGATCTCCATCGCATTCCCGGCGGCTCCAGCGGCGGCTCCGCGGCCGCGCTGGCTGCTGGCCTCTGCTACGGCAGTGTCGGCACCGACACGGGCGGCTCCGTCCGCATTCCCGCTTCCCTCTGTGGTGTCGTAGGTTTAAAGCCGGGGCTCGGCCGCGTCAGCACCGACGGCGCGATTCCCCTCTCCACCACCCTCGATTTCGTCGGCCCCATGGCCCGCACCGTCGCCGACGTGGCTCTGCTATTCGATGCCATCGCCAGCCGCGAAAAAACCAATCGCCGCCCGCGTGCCGCCCGCGGCCAGCGTCTTCGTCTCGGCGTCCCGAAACACTTCTTCCTCGACGTCATCAGCCCGCACATTCAACAGGCGTTCGAATCGTCGCTCGTCACTCTGAAAAAATTGGGAATCAAACTGAAGGAAGTAACCCTGCCCTACCTGAAAGAAACCGAACATGCCGGCAATCAGATCGCCTGGGCCGAAGCCACCCACTATCACCAGCAAGCCGGCTGGTATCCGCTGCATTCAGCCGATTACGGCGAAGACGTCCGCTCGCGCCTCGAGATGGGCGAAAAAGTTTCCGCCCTCGAATATCTCCGCGCCCTCGACCTGCGCGATAAATTTATCGCCGGCTTCCACCTCGCCCTTCTCGAAAACGAAGTCGACGCTCTCGTCACCCCAACCACGCCGATCGCCGCCCCATTAATCGGCGAAGAAACCATTTCCATCGCCGGAAAAGATCACTCCACGCGCGCCCTGCTCCTTCGCCTCAACCGCCCAGCCAATCTCGGCGGGCTCCCCGCCATCTCCGTTCCCTGCGGCCTTACTCCCGCTGGCCTTCCCGCCGGTCTCCAATTCCTCGCCGCCCTCAACGCCGAATCCCTGCTCCTCGACGTAGCTACCCGCTTCGAACAATCCCACCCCCTAAACGCTCACCCCGACCTAAGCCCCATCGAATCGTAGCGGCCACCTTCAGGCTTGCCCTGACGGAGGAAGGGCGGCCAAGCAACCCTTTGTAGGGGAGGAGCTTGCTCCTCCCTCTTGGGTTGTTCCGTCCCTCGATTACCCCTCAAAAACTCAACATCCCTGCGCTATCCGTAGTCACCGCCTTCTTCCTCTCCATCCACCAACTCCCAATTAAATATCCCAGCGTCCCGGTGACAAATCCCCCAAAAATATCCGCAATGTAATGATACCTTCCCCAAATCGTCGACACGCACATCAGAAACACCAGCGGCGCCATCACCCAGAATAACCACCGCCGGAACCTCCATGCTCCCCACAGCACCGCGATCGATCCCGCCACATGCTCCGAAGGAAACGCCGCCCCACGCACGCGCCCATAATGCTCGATAAAATTAATCGTCGCCGTAATCGGCCCGCCGTCGAGCGGCGCCTTCCACATTCCCGCCATCGAAAACCACGGGCTCTCAATCGGAAAAAACATCGCGATGATGTACCCGATCGAATAGCCCGCCATCGAGTACGTCATCACCGACCAGTACGCCTTCCACTCCCGCCGGAAATACAAAATTCCGCCCAGCACCAGCAGATACACAAAATAGGTCAAGTACGCCAGTTGCATGAACTCATTCCGCCCCGGCGTCACAAACTGCTCCAGCCAGATCGAAGGATGCACTCCCGTCATCCAGTGATCGAAGGCGATCAATTTCGTGTCCTGCCACTTCGGTGTAACCAGCGTCATCAATTGCGCCAGCTCTTCAAAACAAAACAGAAAAAATAAATGCGGATACCAGTGTCGCCAGAAGTGCCACCACTGCCCCGCTATGGATTCGCCCTCCGCGCGGCAGCGTTCCGCCGACTGCGCCTGTATCAGGCAAAGCAACAGCACCACGCAAACCACAATTGCCCGCAGGCCCAGCAGCCGCAGCGGATGCGGCAAATGCTCCGCAAACAGAGCAATCAGCACGCTCGACACGCCAAAATACGCGAACGCCGCCCGCTCGAACGCCCCGCAAGCCGCCCAGGCCGCCGCCGCTTCCCTGCGCAGCAAACCCGGCGCCTGCACGCCTATTCCCTGTGTCGCTCCCAAAAAATCCGCCTCCCCCTCATAAGCTTCCGTAACCGCCAATACCGGCGCGGCTCCCTGCGTCACCACCATTCGTATCTTCTCACCGTTCATGAATGTGTTCCGATCGTTTGAAGTTTTACTTTTTCCTTAAGCGCATGATCCGAAGCAAACTTTTTCTCCTGGTGCCAGTGCCAGATCGCCCAGTCGCGCAGATTCGCCGTGTCTGCCAGCTCCTTCCCCGGATTCACCGCATGCCCGTGCCCCACCGCGTCCAGCATCGGCCGGTCCAGCAACGTGTTTCCGTACGCATGCGATTCCCGCAACTGGATCTGCATCGCCCGCGCCACCACTTCCATCGCTCGCCGCTTTGCCTCACCGTAATTCGCTTCGCCCGTCACTTGCCCTGTGAAAACTCCTCCCCGCTCCTCCAGCCGCGTCGCGCTCACCAGCACGTCGCGCTCCACCCCCCGCGCCTCCAATTCGCACTCCAGCGCCATCGCCACCATCCTCGCCAGAGGTTTCACCATCCCGCTCACCAGCACAATTTCATGCCCCCGCCGCGCGTGCCATTCCACTCGCGCCACTCCTTCCTCAAAAAACGCAATCGGCTCCGCCGCTTCCAGAATGTGCTCCTCTCGCAATCCGCAAAGGTAACTCTTATTCCCGTGCGCAATCGCCGTCAGTCCGCGAGGCAGCAATCGCACCGCCTCCATTCCCCATCGCGCGTAGTTCGTCCACGCCATCGCGCCGGTCCGCCGCAACTCCCGGAACAATCTTTTCTCCAGCGAAGGCTCCGGCACCAGCGTCCCGTCGATATCAAAAAACGCCCCAACGCGCCGCTCCTGTTCGCCCGCGCCGCTCATCCCGCGTCTCCCCGCGCTTCCCCGCCCGCGTTACCCTGCGCCAGATTGCTCGCCAGAAATCTCCAACCCTCCACCAGCACGGGCAATCCGCGCACCACGCAAAAAACTCCCGTCATCCACGCCAGCGTCTGCGCCCCCGCGCGAATCGCGGCGTGCATGTCCAGCGATACCGGCCCAAGTAGCGCCACCGGCCCGCGTGTCAAAGCCAGCTCCAATCCCAAATAACAAAAACACGCGCACTTCATCGCCGCGTACAATCCCCGGCTCCAGCGCGACGCCACCAGAGCCTTCGCCCAACCGCTCTGGAGCATCGCGCTGGCGCCCCATCCCGAATATCCGGGCTTCATCGCCAGCCCGCGCAGAAAATCCGTCGCCGCCCCGCGCGCAAAAAACAGCATCGGCAGCCACAGCGACACCATCCCCACCACCGCAAAATACGTAAAAAACATGTTCTCGATCACCCGGTCGCCCAGAATGTCCAGTTGCGCACCAACAGGCGTATCCATCTTTTTCCGTCGCGCAATGTGCCCGTCCAGTGCATCCAGCGCGATCGCCGCCACCGTCAGCGCCACGCCCAGCAGGTTCATCCACGCCCCGTGCCCAAACGCGCTCACCGCCAGAAATCCCACCACCACTCGCAGCAGCGTCACCTTGTTCGGCGTCCAAACCATGCGCACCTGCCATGTCCACTACCGGCCAAACTATGCAGAGCAACACCGTCTCCATCCAGTCCGCAGGAAACTCCCTCATTTTCAGCACCCTGCAAGATAGCCCTGGCTTTCCAACAGCGCCTCGCGCCAGCCAAATCCGCCACCTGTCCATGTAACCTGTCTCCGCCTTCCTTACTCCCATAGCTGCGTCTAACTCATCTGTATGCAGACGCCTCTCAAACATCCCGCCCTCCCTTTTGTGCGAGAATAGAGAGAGGGGGACTTGCTTCGTCTCCCCCGCGCGCAAATTTTCGAATGCCACTTACGCGAGCCTCTTAACCATGAACGACGTCTCACTTGCAGGAGCCTTTCTCGCCGGCCTGATCTCCTTTCTCTCCCCGTGCGTGCTTCCCCTCGTACCCGGCTACATCTCCATGCTCTCCGGCATCGGCATGGACCAGCTCCGCGAAGGCAAAGCCCCCAGTTCGCAGCTTCTGGCCTCCGCTCTCGCGTTCGTCAGCGGCCTCTCCATCGTCTTCATCGCTCTCGGAGCCTCCGCCAGCGCCGTCGGCGAACTCCTCAAAGAACATCGCAACTCGATCACACCTATCGCTGGCGCACTCGTGCTTCTCTTCGGCTTGCATCTCCTCGGTGTGTTGGCCAAACTCAGCGTTCGACTTGGCATCGCTATCGGCGCGGTTCTCGCCGCACTCGGCGTTTTATCGCTTCTGCGTCACGCGCCACTTTTTGCCGATTTCGGCGCCGGTCAATTCTTTTCTTTGTCACTGATCGGCTTTTTCGGTCCGTTCGTCACCCGCTGGCTCAATCGAGACGTCCATCTTCGCAGCTCCGCGGCCCAGCCCGGTGTCTGGAGCGCCTTTTTCCTTGGATTTGCATTTGCCTTCGGCTGGTCGCCTTGCCTCGGTCCCATTGTCGGCGCTGTCTTGAGCCTCGCCGCCGCCAGCGGCACGGTCGCCCGCGGTGTCCTTCTCCTCGCCGTCTACTCCGCGGGGCTCTCCATCCCTTTCCTTATCACTGCGCTTGAAATGGGCCGCTTCCTGAAGTTCTACCAAAGCTTTCGCAAATACCTGCACTGGGTGGAGCTACTCAGCGGCGGCCTGCTCGTCTTTATCGGCGCCCTCGTATTCCTCAACAAGCTCGCCTGGCTCACCGCCCGCTTGAATTTCCTCAACGCGCTCACCGCGGGTCTTGAAGGACCTATCACAGGCGCGGCGCACAGCCTGCTATTCTGGATTCTTATCGCGCTCTCGGCTCTCGCTTTGCTCGTTCTTGCCTTCATCCGCTATCGGGAGGTTTTTTCCGCCATGCCCCGCACGAAAACTTTTTTGGTGATCGGAACTGTCGTGTTCCTCATCGCCGTCACCATCATCGCGGACCGCGCCACTCGCGTCTCCGGCGCCGCTGCTGGAGGCGTGCACATCGATTCCCAGGTCGCCGGTAAGCCCGAGCCCGAACTCAAACTGAAAACCGTCGACGGCAAAGAAGTCTCCCTCGCCGACTACAAGGGCAAAGTGGTCTTCGTGAATTTCTGGGCCACCTGGTGCGATCCCTGCCGGGTGGAAATTCCCTGGCTGATCGCCATGCAGAATAAATACGGCCCCAAGGGTTTCACCGTCCTGGGCATCGCCATGGATGAGGAGGGCAAATCCGTCGTCGCGCCCTTCCTCGACAAGGAGCGCTTCGATGTCGACGGGCAAAAACTCCCGATGAACTATCCGATCCTTCTCGGCACCGATGAAGCCGCGGACAAGTTCGGCGGCATCCTCGGCTACCCCAGCAGCTTCCTGATCTCCCGCGACGGCAAAATCGTCACCAAATTCCAGGGCCTCAAGAGTGAAGAAGAACTCACCAAGGCCATCGAGTCACTGCTCTAAGAAAGCACCCGCGCATGCTCTCAGAACACGATTTCCAAAAAAAGGCCGACCTCGCCTTCGAAGACTTGAAGAAACGCCTCCTGAATCTGGGCGATGAACACGGCTTCGACGTTGAAGGCGAAAGCGGCAAGCTCGAAGTCATCTTCGAAGAGCCCGAACCTGCCAGGTTCGTCATCTCTCCCAACACCCCGATCCGCGAAATCTGGATCTCCGCTCTTTCCACCAGCTTCAAACTCGGCTGGTCCGAAGCGCGCAACTCTTTTGTCCTCGAAAAAACCGGCGAAGACCTTCACGCCGTAATGAGCCGTGTAGTCTCCCAACAACTCGGCGCCCAGGTGAAAGTATGAACCGCTTCATCGCCAGATTCGCGGCCTCCCTCCTCGCTGCCGCTCTCTTTCTCTCCTCTCCCGCCGGCTCGCAAACACCCTCCGGCAAAGACGTCGTCGCCCCCGAAGCCTTCGCCTCCCACGATCCAGTGGCCCGCGGCATGTCCTTCCAGGTCGCCGTCGTCCTCAAAATTCGCAACGGCTTTCACGTCAACGCCCGCGAAGTCACCGAAGACTATCTGATCCCCACCGACCTCCGCGCCGAAGTCCCCGCCGGCTTCAAACTCGGCCCCGTTTCCTATCCAAAAGGAACGCTGCAAACTTTTACCTTCTCCAAAAACAAGAAGCTTAATGTCTACTCCGGCAACGTAACCATTCTTCTCCCGCTAACCGTTCTCGCCAGCGCCCCGCTCGGCCCCCAACACATCCCCATGAAGCTCCGTTACCAGGCCTGCAGCACAGAAATCTGCCTCCCACCCGTAACCAAAGAAGTAGGCGCCTCTTTCAACTTAGTAGCCAACTCCTCCGCCGCTAAACCAGCCAATTCCGAGATCTTCTCCTCTAAATAAATCCTCTGTAAGACCAATCGTCTGCAATAGACGTCTATAATCACGGACAATTCAAAGAGGGTGCCAAACGATGCGGGCCAAGCTCTCCCTTGTTTTTCTCCTCTATCTGGCCATCAACGTCGTCACAACGGCCGCCCAAACTGTGCCACCCGCCGTTTTCTCCGCCGACCTGGCTCGCTACTTCTTCGCCTCTCCGGAAGCGGAAATTGCCGCGCGCACAGACCTGGATGCCGCTCTAAAACACATCAGCTCTTTCTACGGGCAAATCAATACAGGGCAGCGCCTGCTCAATGTTTTGCAATCGTACGAGAACGTCCAGAAAATCTACCGGCGCCATGAAACTTATCTGCGTCTGCGCTGCTCCCAGAACCGCAAAGATCCGGCATGCGCGGCCAATTCGAAGCTCGAATCAGAGGTAAACGCAGCAACCGCATTTCTCTCCCCGGAAATTCTGGCGATTCCCGAATCCCAACTGCAGGCATTCAAGGCCGCCGAGCCGGGGCTAAAACCTTATTTTTTCGCTCTGCAGGACATCCGTCGCGATTCGCCACACACCTTGCCGGGAACCGAACAAGCCTTCCTCGACCGGCTCCAACCCGAAATTGCAGACTGGCAATACGATCTGTACGAGCAGATCCTAGCCGGCATCTCTTTCGGCACGGTGCAAACTCCGACGGGCCCGCTCGACGTCGTCCGCCAGCGTAACCTGCTTGCCTCACACGCCGATCCGCGCGTGCGCGAAGAGGCTTTCAAGCGCCGCATGGATGGATTCGCCAGCCGCCGCGACCTCTTCGCCTTCGCCCTGCTCCACACCGTCCAAGCGCAAAACGCCCTCGCTCAGTTACATCATTCTCCGGACGCGCCTGCGCGCAAATACGCCAGCCTGTACCTGAACCCGGAGCAATCCCGCGCACTTCTGACCGCGATGGCGCAGCACGGCGACGTCGCCAAACGATTTGAACAAATCCGCTCCGACGAATACCGACTCTCAAATCACGCGCAACTCCAGCCATGGGACCTCGCCGCTCCTCAGAAAGACTTGCCCCTTCCCATCACTCCTCTCACCGATGCTCCAGCCATTTTCCACCAAGCCTTCGCGGGACTCGGCACCGAGTATCAGGAAGCATTTGACGCGCTGCTGAATCCTCTCAACGGTCGCGCCAATATTTTGCCCGGAGGAGCGCCCAACCGGTACGCCGGAGGTTTTTCGACAGGATTTGCCGGAAGCACCAGCATGCTCTTCATCGGCCGCTACGACGGTACTTTTAAGGACCTATCGGTGATTGCGCACGAAGGCGGCCACGCGGCCCATCGCGCATTCATGTCCGCCAACGGCATCAAGCCGATTTACGCCAACGGGCCAAATTTTCTTTTTGAATCCTTCGCGGCCTTCAACGAACTCGTGCTAGCGGACTATTTCGCCGAACACGCCGCTGATCCCCGCCTCCGCCGCTACTACCTCGAACAATGGATGCGCATCAAAGGCCTGGACGCCTTCTACGGAGCGCAAGACGCTCTGCTCGAACAAGAACTCTACGAAGGCGTGTCCACGGGCGACGTTCGAAGCCCGGACGACCTCGACAAGCTCACTCTCCAGGTCGATAACCAGTTCTCCACGTTTCCCGCCACCACTCCCGAACTCCGCAATCGCTGGGCCACGCTCTCTCTCATGTACGAAGACCCTCTCTACAACATCAACTACGTTTACGGAGGCCTTCTCGCACTCAGGTACTACCAGCTCTACACCACCGATCGGGAGCATTTCCTGCCACGCTACATCGCGCTCCTCAAAAACGGTTTCGACGCACCGCCGACCGTCCTCCTCCAGCAGCACTTGAATATCAATTTGTTTGACGACTCTCTACTGAAGGACGATCTCGTCTTGCTGAATCATCGCCTGGAGCAACTGGAGATCACCCCCGCGCCCGATCCAAAGTAATCTGCATCCCCCGGTAACCCAAAAAAGCCGAAGCCAGCTTTCGAACGCCCTTCATCTCGCTTAACTCCAGGAAATCGACAGTTCGGCGAATGCTCGGCCTTCCTCGATCGGTACGGTGAAGCGGAGCGCCATGTCTTTGGCTCCGGAAATTTCCAGCGCTTTCTTGAAAAATCCAATAATGGCAAATCCCATGATCCTGTGCTGCTTTTCAAATCCCGTGTATCGGACCACCGCTTTCCCCGGCCCCTGCATGTGCACCTCGATCGGAACACCCTGAAAGTATGTTGCATGAACGGCCGCGATCTGCTTGATCACAAATTCTGGCGAACCGAGTTTCACAAACACCTTGTAAATTCCACGAAGCTGCTTTTCGATTACCACTTCGGAGCCGCGCGTGATCATTTCTTCCCTTCCGTCAGCGAGTACCCTGATTTCGACTTCGAGAAACCGGGTAAAAAGATCAAGCGAGTACCACGAGGAGGAATAAATCTCACCCTGGCACATCGTTCGGGTTTCTTCATCCAGAAGACCGAGGATCTTCTGGAGCGCATCCTCGCCGGAGCGGGACTTAATTTGGTTAATGGTTTCCTTGATGGCCGATCCCTTAATTTGCACCATGCAGGAGCAACTCCCAGGGCGGTCTTTGCGGCACGGCCCACTTTAGACGGTACTATGTATCGGCGTGGGTCGGTCCCCGACTTGCTCTAATCAAAACTGATGGTTAATTCTTTTGCCAAGTAGTTCAGCTCATTAAGTTCAGCGGCAGCTCCCGCGGAATATAACGCGCAAACCGCTGGCACGAAAAAACGCTACCGTTCGCGCAAAAAAAGAGCCGCTCCGAAGAGCGGCTCTTTCTATTGTTCGACCTGTCTACTTAACTTAGGGAACTACTTGCGATATCCGCGTTCCCCAGTTCGCCAGTTGCGTCCGCGTGTTCCCGCAGCGGAAGTTGGTTGAGAGCCAGGTGTTGAACGTACACGTCTGGTTCACGTATTCCGACGCAATCCATATGGAATTGCCGTCGCTCACTGCTGCTCCGTAGTCTCCCCACCGAGGCCGCGTTCCGTTGGCAGAGGTAGGATTGTAGCCGGTAAAGCCATCGTCCGGCCCCGCACCTTCCGCCGCGATGTGAATGTCCCCCACGCCGATCTTGGAGTCGATCCCCGCATACCCTGCGCTCGGGTAGTGATCGTTGCCCAATACGGTGAAGGCCATCACCCCACGCCCGCTTTGCGTGACGGCAATCGCGGGGTACGTCAAATTGTTACCCACAATTCCCGCGTAGCCCTGCTGCTCCGCTTTGCCCGAATGCGGGTTGATCACGAAAAACGCAACGCCCGCACGCGGCGCGCTGTCTCCGTCGATGATCAGCCCCGTGTCCAGCGCCGCCCACAGCTTTCCGTTCGCCAGCACCACCTGCTGCATCCGCGAATCGTTGCTGTCCACCACTTTTTCGGGATTCGGGAACGGCCCGCCCGCGCCCACCAGCAATCGCCAGCAGCCGAAGAGCGTCGCGCTCACCTGCAGCGATGAATCCGCCAGGCACTCACCTTGCGGGAAGTCGCCTACTTTTTGATTCGCCCGGCCGGGAACGGCATAGGGAATCGTGTTCACCACCGTCGCGCTGATGCCCAGCGCCGGCGCGGTATCGATCGAGCTTGTATTGGTCACAGACCAGAGCCGCAGGCGGCTGTCCACGCCGCTGTCCTGAAACACGGCCTCCGAACTCAGGAAATATTCCGTTCCGCCGTGGCCGCCCTCAAACGTGTTTCCCGTCGAGGTCGCCGGCCACACCGTGAACCCCGGCGTGCCATCCAATTGAACCCCCAGGCTCGGGTCCGAAGTGTCAAACTGCACAAAGTTCACAAATGGCGCGCCAGCGGCCAGTTGCCGCTTCGAAAACGCATAAATCTGCGAGCCGTTAAATCCCGGCCCCGCCAGGCTGAACTCGTTCGTCGTAATATAAAACCCGTTCGCGTCCGCGCCGATGTGCGGATAGTCGCCCAGGCACGGTCCATGCGCCCCGTGGTTCCCCTGCACGCAATGATGATCCGGCGTGCCCTGGGTCCCATCGTCCTGCACCGGCAAGCTGTAAACATTCCACGCACCCGTCGGGTCCGCTGTCACGCTCACCGCGATGTCCAGGTGGTTGTTGCCATTCAGCGCTTGCGAAGTTGGTATCGCCCGATCCAGTGTCAGCACCACATGGAACCACCGCTGTGTCGCGGTGTCGAAAAGGCAGCTTGGATCGGTAATCTCCGGCCCAAATTGTAGCGGCGACAGCGACCGGCTGATCGCCGGCGCGTACCCGTAAAAACTGTTCAGTGCCGTCGGTGGAACCAGCGGGTTGCCCGCAGTGTCAAAAATCTGCAGCGTGTCGTTCACCGTCTCCAGCACAAAACCGTTCCCCACGCACAGGCCCTGGTCCGGCGGCTCGATCGAAAACTGGTTCGCCCCGCCTGCTACAAACCGCTGTTCAAAATGGTTGATCCCGTCCAGCGAAAAGGTCAGCTCCGGATTGGACTTGGCCTTCCCTGAACCGGAATGCTTCATGCCGGCTCCCGGTCCCTTGGCGATTCCACGGTTGATGGAAATTCCCGGCCCGTTTCCGTCCGAACCGTCGTTGTCATCGCCGGCCAGTGCCGAATCCAGTTCCGGCCCCGTCAACGCATTTGCACTGATCGGAGGCGTGCCCGGCAGCGGCCCGCTCCTGGTCAGTTGAACTTGGCGCACCGTTTGATTCTGCGCCGCCATTCCCAAAGGTAACAACATCACTGCGAATGCCAGACACAACACCACCACAAGGCGAGAACGCATCGTTTGTCTCCTATTCAATATTTCAATTTGCAACCAGGGCGGACCACTCCGCTAAACTCTAACCGACCATCACTGCGCGGGGAGCTAAGCATAGTCCCTATCTCCTAGTTGTCAACATTGTATTTGTAAACATAGGGCACGCTCCGTATCCTTCCCCAACCCCTGGCTAGCCAATCTCTGGGTGATGCTCTCCCCATGCCAGTTCCAGTAGTCCCACTACCTCCCGTTGCGCCACACT